>NZ_RZRV01000073.1:0-15126 GCF_004023085.1 Mesorhizobium sp. M7A.F.Ca.US.010.02.1.1
GCGTTGCGGTGATCCGCGTCGGCGGTGCGACGGAAGTCGAAGTCAAGGAAAAGAAGGACCGCGTCGATGACGCCCTCAACGCGACCCGCGCGGCCGTCGAAGAAGGCATCGTTGCTGGTGGTGGCGTAGCCCTGCTGCGCGCTTCGGCCAACATCAAGGCCACCGGCGTCAACGCCGACCAGGCCGCCGGCATCAACATCGTTCGTCGTGCGCTGCAGGCTCCGGCCCGCCAGATCGCGGCCAACGCCGGTGCGGAAGCATCGATCGTTGCCGGCAAGATCCTTGAGAACAAGGGCTTGACCTTCGGCTACAACGCCCAGACCGGCGAATATGGCGACATGATCGCCATGGGTATCGTCGATCCGGTCAAGGTCGTCCGCACCGCTCTCCAGGACGCGGCCTCGGTCGCCGGCCTGCTGGTCACCACCGAAGCCATGATCGCGGAGGCTCCGAAGAAGGAGTCGGCTGGCGGCGGCGGCATGCCTGGCGGCATGGGCGGCGGCATGGGCGGTATGGGCGGTATGGATTTCTAATCCAGCCCTATCAGCCTTCAGATACGGAAAGGGCGGCAGAGATGCCGCCCTTTTTGTTTTGCGCAGCGGTCGTTGTGGCCTCTCAGACGGCGGCATCCGCGCGTTGCTTTACCTTGCCGGCAAGCACCGCGGCTTCGATCAGCGCCGCCACCTCATCGGCCACGGCCTGTACCGGGGCGCGGTCGCGGGTGGCGCGGGCGATCACCATCAGTCCTTCCAGCGACGATTCGACCAGCAGTGCCAATGCATGCGCGCGGCGCTCGGGCACCCCTGCCCTGACGAAGGCGTCCCGCAGCAGGCCTATCCACTGTTCGAAGGCCGAGCGGCACAACTCCGCCAGTTCCGGCACGTCGGTGGGCGAGTCCAGCACGACAGGCGCGACCGGACAGCCGAGCGAAAACTGGTTGTCTTCCAGCATGCGCCCCACCGACTGGTAGATATGATGGACGGCCACCGCCGGATCCTTTTCGGCAGCCAGCGCTTCGCCCAGCCTCTCCGTCACGTCGGCAACGCTAGCGCGCGTCACCTCGATGACCAGTTGGTCCTTGCCGCCGGGAAAATGAAAATAGAGCGAACCCCGCGGTGCGCCGCTGGCGCTCAATATGTCGTTGAGCGAGGTGCCGTGATAGCCGCGCTGCCTGAGCAGCAGCCCAGTCGTCTCGAGTATGCGGGTGCGGGTGTCGTTGGCCATGTCAACCTCTGTCAGGAGGAATCATTATAGGCCTTGCGCAGAATATGACAATCGGTCTACATAATATGTAGATCAGTCTATATATTCTTGAGGAACGCCATGCGAAGGGAGAACGACAATGACAATTAGTGAAGCCTCGGCCAAATGGCAGGGGACGCTGAAGGAAGGTTCGGGACGGTTGCGGCTCGGCAGCGGCGTCTTCGAAGGCGCCTATTCCTTCCCGTCGCGTTTCGAGAACGGTCCGGGCACCAATCCGGAGGAACTGATCGCCGCAGCGCATGCAGGCTGCTTCTCGATGGCGCTGAGCGCCATACTGGGCAACGCCAATCATGTTCCGACAAGCATCAGCACCGTCGCCAAGGTGCATCTTGGCGCAACCGCTGCCGGTCCGACGATCACCCGCATCGAACTCGAAACCGAGGCAGAGGTCGCGGGACTTGCCGAAGATGAATTCGAGCGCCTTGCACAGTCCGCCAAGGCGGGCTGCCTCGTCTCGCGGGCCCTTGCCGGCGTGTCCCAGATCACCCTCAAGGCAACACCCGTCGAAGCCACCAAAGCCCAATGAAGCCAGGAGAAAGAAGATGACACAGGAGCTTGTCATGGACGCAGCCGCGTACGACCTGTCCCAGCAGACGGCCGAGATCATGCGGCGCTACAACGACGTATTCCAACGCCATGATCCTTCGGCACTCGCCGAGTTGGTGGCTGAGGATTGCGTGATCGAGAACACCGTGCCGGCGCCCGACGGCGCCCGTTATGCCGGTCAAGCGGCGTGCGTCGGGCTTTGGGCGGCGATAGCAACCCAGGCCGGCACGCGCTTCGATATCGAGGAAACCTTCGTTGCCGGCGACCGGGCAACGATCCGCTGGCGCTATTTCATGACCGACGGCAATTCGCTGCGCGGCGTCAACCTCATGCGCGTGGCCGGCGGGCGGATCGTCGAAGCGATGGGCTATGTGAAGGGGTAGCGTGCCCGAGCAATTCCCCGAAAGCGCATAACGGCTTTTCGCCCGGAATAGCGCAACAAAGAGGAGCGGATCAGCGAGACTGAACCGCTCCCCGTGGCGCTACCGATCGGCCAGCGCCAGCTTCGCGCCGAGCATGACGAAGGCGCCGGCGAAGGTCCGGCGCATCCAGGTCAACACCATTGGCCGCGAGACGACGTGGCTGCGGATCGAGGCGGCGAAGATGCCGTAGCCGACGAAAACCACGAAGGTCAAAAGCATGAAGACGGAACTCAGTTCCAGCATCTTCGACAGCGCATTGGGCTCGGTGGTGCTGACGAATTGCGGCAGGAAAGCGAAGAAGAAGATCGACAGTTTCGGATTGAGCACGTTGGCGAGGATCCCGGTGGCAATCACCTTGCCGGCCGAGCGCGGCGTCACATCCTGCTCGACGCTGAGGCCGCCATTTTCCTTCAGCGTGTTCCAGGCCATGTAGAGGAGGTAGGCGACGCCGAGATATTTCAGCGTCTCGAAGGCAAGCGCGCTGGTGTGCAGCAGCGCCGCAAGGCCGGTGATGGCGGCGGCCATGTGTGGGATGATGCCGAGCGTGCAGCCGAAGGCGGCGATGACGCTGGCCCGCGCGCCGCGCGAAAGGCCGGCGCTCAGCGTGTAGAGAACGCCGGTGCCGGGCGAAGCCACGACGATCAGCGACGTCAACAGAAATTCGATGCTCACGATGGTTCCTCCGGCACCCGACCCGGCCAGGAACGTATCGGGCTGCGGGTCGGCGCACAAGCGGAGGTGATCGGAGCTTGGCTACACCGGCAATCCGAGCGCTCGGCGTGCCATCAGACACTCCTCGTCGCCGGGCATGCAGGCGCGACAGACGTCTGGCCGGACGTCGTAGATGCCGCAAGCGGTCGACTTGCCGATCTCGCCGGACAGCGCCGAGCAGCGCACGCCCTCGCAGCGCATGCCTGACAGGTCAGATGCGACATATTTTTCCGGGATACGGTCGAGCTGCGCGTCATCCTCGGTGGAAAAGCGCGGCCACTCGGCCGAATAGGAGCAGCAGGCACCGCAGCTTTGGCAATCGAAGGTGCCCTGTTGCGACGACAAAACGCTCGCCACCAGGGCGGACAGCCCTGGCGCGGCGGGGTTGCGATCGGCGTCTTGCGGCAAGGCGCTATTTCTTCTTAGCCGTCTTGCCCTTCGGCGAATCCGCCGGCGACTTGAACAGATCGGTCGCGGCCTCGATGGCGTCGCCGGCCTTCGGCGCGGCAACCGGCTTAGCCGGTTTTGCCGCGGCACCCGAGGCTGCCGGCTGATCCTTGGAGGAGAATTTTATGGCCATGTCAGTCCTCGTCGGCGAAGCGCGATGATGGGGCGCGCGGATTGCGCAGGCGGCCGATCAGCGCCGAAACGGCCGTGATGTTCATTTCCTCGGGCGACCAGTTTTTCACCGCCTCGATGTGATGGGCCGCCAGCTCGCGATGCGTGCTGCCGCTGTAGGCCGCGTCCTGATAAGTCACCCGCTCATGGGTTTTGGCGTCTTCACGGACATATTCGATCAGGTAATTCGGGCATTCGGCGCGGCCGCGCACGCCGACGCGCACCTGGGCATCGCCGTGGGCACGCTTGCAGCGTTCGAGCTTTTCCAGCACACGCCGTACGAATTCGACCGGCTTGTCGAGGCCTTCGACCATATCGGCAATGGTTGCATCGGCGGCGATCGGTGTTGGCGGTACGCGTTTGGTGGCCATCAGCGTCTTCCGGCCCGCTTCGGCAAAGCGGCTAGCGCGGCGGCGGCGGCCATCTCGTCGGCCTCCTTCTCCAGGCGCAATTCGCGCAGCCGCGCGGTCTTGGCTTCGCGTGCCTCGCTGACGGCGTCGCGCTCGGAATTGATGCGGTTGAGCGACATCGACTGGGTTTGCGTCTTGCTGAACAGGGACACGGCCTGATCGACGGTTGTCTTTGAACTGGTGGTCAAATCTTTCTCCTGTCAGGAGCCTGTGCCGATGGAGCGAGACCGGGTCTTGGGTCAGGATCACGCACAAAGCAATACGCGCGGCGAATTCAAATTGCTGGAGCGTCCCTTAGCACGTCCAGGCCGGCGCGCAGCGCACTTTCGGCGGTAAGGCGCGCAAAATGAAAAAGGCCAGGCACCGCCTGACCTTCCATGAGAGCGTCGCGCAACCAGACGACATCCAAAAGGATGCACCGGGGGTGCACGGGAACGCCCTGCTTATGCACATGATATGCCGTGGAAACTCAGGTCTCCGCGGCCATGCGCCCGAATTCGCCACTCACCGGTGCCAGTACATCCGTGGTCACCGGGAGAGCTGAATTCGTTTTTCAGGCCGCCTTCAACTGGTCGGCGGACATCTTGCCCGACTTGTTGTCGCGGACCATCTCGTAGCCGAGCTTCTGGCCCTCGACGATGTCGCGCATGCCGGCGCGCTCTACGGCCGAGATGTGGACAAAAACGTCGGCCGAGCCGTCGTCAGGCTGAATAAAACCAAAACCTTTGGTGGCGTTGAACCATTTAACTGTGCCGGTGCTCATGACGAACCCTTTCCATGGCAAATATTCGTTCGACGCCATGCGGATGCACAACGTCGTTTGTCCCGATTTTTGATGTGGGAAGTTCGTCAAAGGCGCGCTCGAAAGCGCGGATAACAAAAGTCAGTCAAACAAATATCGACGATTTGCTTATAGGCTTCTTTTGGGGCGCTGTCAAATTTGCATAAAGCCACAGCTGCGGAATTCTCCCAAACCACCTGGCCAAAACACCTGACATGACGGCAAATCGGACCCCAAACAGCGCGCTTGCGCCAACTTGAAAAAAGTTTTCCGGCATCCAGGAACCATCTGCGCAGACGCGCATTTATTCGGTGTCATCAGCAGTTCATGAGAGCAATCGAATAACAGTTGATGGCAAAGACGCCCCCCGCACGATAAAAGGTGCGAGGGGCGTTTTCGTTTGGATCCTATTCGTCCGGGCCGGGTTCCGGCCACGTCTCCCTGGCCGCCTCGGCATACCAGTGGCGCATCGCCGGCGTTGCCAGCACGGCATCGACATAGGCGCGCGTATCCTGCGCCAGCGTGCCGCCATAGGTATCGAAACGGGTGACGACAGGCGCATACATGGCATCAGCCACGGTGAAGTGGCCGAACAGGAACGGGCCGCCCTTGCCGTATTTTTCCCGGCACTCGCGCCACAGCGCCTCGATGCGGGCGCGTTGCGCCTCGCCCTCGGCGTCAAGCGGCTTGTGGCCCTTCGGCCGACGCAAATTCATCGGCCAGCCATAGCGAACCTCGCGAAAGCCGGAATGCATCTCGGTCGCGGCCGAACGCGCCAGCGCACGGGCGTCGATATCGGCGGGCCAGAGCTTTTTCTCGGGAAACAGGTCGGCGAGATATTCAAGGATGGCAAGGGTTTCCCAGACGATCTTGCCGTTGTGATTCAGCACCGGCACCTGACCGGTCGGCGACACTTTTGCCAGATTGGCAAAAGTTTCAGGCGTGCGCAGCCGTACGAAACCTTCCTCGAACGGGATCTCCAGATGCCTCATCGCCACCCATGGCCGCAGCGACCATGAGGAGAAACACTTGTTGCCAATATAGAGCGTAAATTCTGCCATTT
Source organism: Mesorhizobium sp. M7A.F.Ca.US.010.02.1.1 (assembly GCF_004023085.1). Taxonomy (NCBI): domain Bacteria; kingdom Pseudomonadati; phylum Pseudomonadota; class Alphaproteobacteria; order Hyphomicrobiales; family Phyllobacteriaceae; genus Mesorhizobium; species Mesorhizobium sp. M7A.F.Ca.US.010.02.1.1. Next base: position 5,815 of record NZ_RZRV01000073.1, read on the forward strand.
TTCTCCCCGCACGCACGGCCTCCAAAATCCCATTGCCAACGCGTGTTCACAGCCTAGCCCACCGACCTTGCCCCAGGCGGCGGCCGCGCGACCTGATCTGCCGTCCGGGCGACGCCTGGAACCTAACCGACATCGGCTCGTTAGCTACCGCAATGAATTCCTTCGAATTCAAAATCCCGGGAGATGCGCAAAAATGGTGAACAAGGATCAGGTCGCGGGCGTGGCCAAGCAGGTCAAGGGCTCGGTCAAGGAAGCCGCGGGCAAGGCTTCGGGCAACAGGCAGACCCAGGCCGAAGGCACGGCCGACAGGATCGCCGGCAAGGTGCAGAAGGCCTATGGCGACGTCAAGGACAAGGTCAGGAAGGCGCTCTGATCCGCATCGAGAAACGCGTTGTTATCGAGGGAAAGGCGGTCGAAGGCCGCCTTTTTCAGGTGCTCCAGCCCTTGCTGAAAGCATTGGTGAACACGACCTCGCCATGATCGCCGGTCGCCTCGCCCAGCACCACGTCCATGCCGTTGCTGGTCACCCTGGCCAGCCCGAAACCGCCCATATAGGCAGCCTTCGGCTTGAACAGGTCGATCCCGTCCCTGCGATAGATCAGCGGCGTTTCGTGCTGGTGGCCATGGAAAATGCCGACGACATTGTAGCCCTTCAGCGCCGCCAGCAGCGCCTGCCGGTCGGCCTCGCTCCACCAATGCGGCGCACCGGTGCCGTCATCATCGAAGTGGCTCTTGGCGGCATCCCAGCGTTCCACCGAGAATGTGTCCCAGCCATAATGCTGGAACAGGACGACCGGACGGCCGTCCGCCGCATAGGTCGCCAGGTCCTGCTTCAGCCATGGCAGGCTGCTCTCGGCGCCGTGGCCGGTATCGCCGGCGAAACGATGCGTCTGGATCAGATGCAGGCCGCCCCAGTCCCAGGAGTAGCAGTCGGTGTCGACATCATAGTCGGTGGCCGGCACTGGCGGCTTGAAGAACACGCCGGCGCGATGGTTGACCTCGACGTAATCGCGCAGTTCGCGCCGGTACCAGTCGACATGGTGCGGCGGCCCGTTCTGGTCGAGATCATGGTTGCCGAGCCCGATATAGACCGGCATGTGCACGCGATCCGGGCCGACGCCTTGGCTGTAGCGCTGGCTGAACTGGAGCAGTTGGGTGCCCTCGCTCGGCTGCGTGATCTGGCCGCCGCCATCGTCGGTGATGTCGCCGCCGACGACAAGGCCGAGCGGCGCGCCTATCCTGCCGGTCGAACGCAGGCCGGTGGCGACGCCATTGATCTCGGCCGGCCAGTCCTTGTCGCCAAGCGCATTCAGCACCGCCACGTTGCGCAGCAGCGCGGCGTCGGTCTTGCCTTCCTGCAGGCAGTTGGGGCTCAAGCCGCTTGCCATGCGGCAGGCATGGACATCGGCGACGAACAGGAAGGTGGCGTCGATCGACTGGACGCGTTGCCCGGTCTGGCCGAAGGCCGGCCGCGGCAAGGCGCCGGCCGCGGCAAATCCTGCAGCCTGTACCAGGAAGTTGCGTCGAGAAAGCGATCCAGTCGAACGGCGATTCATCATCTGCTGATTCAGCATGGACAGCAGCCGGTCGTCCAGCGCCTCTGCGCCATCATCGACATGACGCCACGGGTCTGGCATGTCTCGCTTGCGCAAGCGGAGGAGGAGGAAAAATGAAAGCCGCACCTATCTGGATGATCCTGGCCGCGATGTTGTGCGCGAGCACCGCGCATGCCGCCGGTTGCGTCGATGCCAAGTCCGCCAGGAAGGGTTTCGTTCTGGCGAGACCCGGCATCCAGAGCGAATTTCGGCCCGTGGCCGGCGGGATGATGTCGGTTGCCAACACCTACGAATCGCAATCGCCCCAGACCCAATATCTGTTCGCCGGCCTGATCGAGGTGTTTCGCGACAGCGACACCGGCCGCCAGGCGATGATCCCGTTTTCCGATCTGCGAAAGCTGTTCCCGCTGAAGGCCGGGGCAAAGGCCACGATAGAGTTCGTCGAGCTGTCGCCGAACAAGCCGCCGAAGGGCACCAAGACGCTGAGCCTGATCGTCAAGGGCAAGGAAACATTCCGTCTGGGCGATTGCAAATACAATGTCCTGGCGGTCAAGGAGACCTTCAAGAACGGCGCCGGCGAGACGCTGGATTCATTCACCGCCCTCTATGCTCCCGATCTGCAAGCCGCGCTCGCGCGGCGCTACGATGAAGGCACCAGTTCGGAATCCGTCAACGGCTACGAGACGATCAAGCCGCTGGCGGAGTAGGTAAGAGCCCAGGCTTCTTCGCTTCCCCCTCGTGTCAGCCAGAGCGAAGCCGCAAGGTCGAGAGAAGTGGCTGCGTCGCGATCCTGCACACCCCCCTCTGTCCTCCCGGACATCTCCCCCGCAAGGGGGGAGATTGGCTGTCACACCGGCTTTCGCCAATCTCCACCGGTGAAGGTACGAGCGAGCGCCGATGCTGCAGATCTCCCTCCTTGCGGGGGAGATGGCCGGCAGGCCAGAGGGGGGTGCTGTCCCGCCGACATCAAATAATTCTCGGCCGTGGCAGTATCCTGTTGCGTCGCCTGGCAACCAAGCGGCCCTGCGACGGCGCGCTGCGCTCCAGCCCCGCCAGGCAATCCCGCAGCACACCGGCATCCTGCGCCGTCTTGGCCATCGACATCGCCCCGGAATAGGCGGCGACCGTCAGCGCGGCGAAGCGTTCGGGGTCCGTGCCCTCGTCCTTGCCCGCCTGCTGGTCGGCACGCACCTTGTCGGCAATCGCCCGCCGCCACCCGCCAAAGATATCGGCAAGGGCAAGGCGGAAATCGGGATCGGCAAGCGACAGTTCGTGCGCCAGATTGTTGAGCGGGCAGCCGCGCACGAACCCCTGCTGCTCCAGTTCCGCCGCCACGGCCTCGAACACCGAGCGCACGCCCTCGCGCGCCGATGCCGCCGCCAGCACCGGCGCGATCCATGTCTCTTCGACCGCTGCCGCCACACGCTCGTCGATCACAGCCAGCGCCAGCGCCTTCTTGGTCGGGAAATGGTGATGCAGCGCGCCGCCGCTGACATCAGCCGCCGCCATCAGGTCGCCGATGCTGGAGGCGTGATAGCCGCGCGCCTGGAACGCGTCCTCGGCGACATCGAGCACTTTCTTGCGCATGCCTTCAGGGTCGTTGATGCGTTTTCCCGGGCGCGGTTTTGGCTGGACGGTCATCTCTGCTGACATTGCCGAACTTTAGCATGTTGACAAAACAGGACAACCGGTCTGTTTTACAAAACAGGATGACCACCCTGTTTTGGAGAATGCCGGATGAACCTGCCCCAGAACGTCGCGACGAAACCCTCAGCGCTCGCCTCGCCTGTCGTCGAGCTTCGGCAATACACACTGAAGCCCGGCCGGCGCGACACGCTCATCGACATCTTCGACAGCAGGCTGATCGAGGGCCAGGAGGACGCCGGCATGACCGTCATCGGCCAGTTCCGGGACCTCGACCGCCCGGACATGTTCGTCTGGATACGCGGCTTCGACGGCATGGATGCGCGGAAAAATGCTCTCGCCGCTTTTTATGGCGGGCCGGTCTGGGCGGCGAACAGCCATGCGGCCAATGCGACGATGATCGATTCCGACGATGTGCTGCTGCTCAAGCCGGCGTGGCCGGGCGCAGGCTTCGACCTGGCGGGCGCGCAGCGGCCAAGCCTAGCCGACGAAAAGCCCATTCCAAACAAACCGCTGACCGGCATCGTTGTCATCGAGATTCATCATTTGCAGCCCTGCACAGAGGCTGATTTCGCCAATCGCTTCGAGACTGAGACGGCGTGCCTGATGACGGCCGACGCACGTCTGCTCGCCGCTTTCGTTACGGAGCATGCCGAAAACAGTTTTCCGCGCCTGCCGGTACGGGCTGATGAAAACGTCTTCATCAGCGTCATGGGTTTTGCCAGCACCGAGGCGCATGCCCACCACAAGGCCGCCCTCGCCGCTTCGCCGGCATGGCAGGATTTTTGGCAGGCCGCGCAGCTCGGCCTGACCAAACCAACGGAGACTTTGCGGCTGTCGCCGACATCGCAATCGCTGGTCGGGCGCTATTCCTAAAGCGCGTCGACGCGCTTTAGGAATAGGCCTTTTTGTGCATGTCGTTCTCCCAAAACCGGGGGCACTTTTGGGCGACATGCATCAGACTTCAAACGCCTCGATGATGGCCTTGGCGACGAGGCCTGGATCTTCCCAATGCGGGTTGTGGCCACAGCTCTCGGCCCGAACGAAGACGGCTTCTGCAAGAGCGGACTGCAACGCCTGCTGATGCGCCGCGCCGAACAGCGGGTCGCAGGCGCCGGCGATGATCAGCGTCCGGGCCTGCACGGCCCGCGCAGCATCGGTCAGGTCGGCGCGGCGGATTTCCTCGAGAATCGCGCGCCAGCGCGGGATCGGCATCGCCGAGGCCTCTTGCGCCAAGCCGGTGAGAAAGGCTGCGGGCACGTCGGGACGACAGGCATGCCACCAGGCATAGAACGGATCGGTCGGCGATATCGGATCTCGCAGGGCCTCGACGCTCACCACCAGCGGATGACCCGGCGCGAAATCGGGCTTCAACGTGCCGGCCAGGACCACCAGCCCGCCGATCAACTCCTTGTGCCCCGCAGCCAAAGCGACAGCCACCATGGCGCCCAGCGAATGGCCGACGACGACCGGTCGGTCGAGTTGTAAACTCTGGATCAGCCCGGCGATATCCTCGGCAAGATCGGCGATGCCGCAGTTCTTGCCAGCCTGCGAGGCGCCGTGGCCGCGCAGATCCGGCATGATCAGACGGCGGCCGGCCAGATATGGCGCCAGAAGCGAAAAACTGCGGCTGGTGTCGGTGAAGCCGTGCACCAACAGAAGTGCCGGCTCGGCGCCCGATATCTCGACATAGGCGATGTCGAGATCGCCGACAGTGACGAATTGCTTGCGGCTGGCCCAGGCGCCCTGCTCCGCCATCACATCCTGCTTCGGCAAGCCATCGAGCGCGGCCGCTCTCACAGGCCGAGCTTTTCCTTGACCGCGGCGAGGCCCGGCTTGCCGTCAAAAGTGGTGACGCCGGCGAGCCAGGCGTCGAGGCGGCTTTTGTTCGCCATGATTGCCTTCAGCGCACCGTCCTCCGGCTTCATGCCGTCATTGATCAGATAGCCCATGCCGACATTCTCGAAATCGATGTCGAAGACGAGATTCCTGAGGAATTGCGCGACGTTCGGGCACTGCTCAAGATAGCCCTTGCGCACCTGCGTCGTTACCGTCGCGGCACCGAAATTCGGGCCGAAGAACTTGTCGCCGCCGGTCAGATATTTGAAGTCGTACATCGTGTTCATCGGATGCGGCGCCCAGCCCTGAAAGACGATGAACTGCTTTTCCTTGATCTCGTAGCCGACCTCCGACAGCATGCCGGCCTCGCTGGACTCGACCACCTGCCAGCCGTCCAGGCCAAAGGCGGGATCGGCGATGGCGTCCATCATCAACTGGTTGGAGCCGGGCTCGATGCCGTACATTTTCTTGCCGAACTTGTCGGCGAATTTGTGCAGGTCGGAAATGTCCTTGACGCCGGCATCCCAAGCGTAAGTCGGGACGGCGAAGGTGTATTTGGCACCTACGAGATTGACGCGCACATTCTCGACAGAGCCGTCCTTCTTGTAGGGCTCGTAATAGGTGACCATGGCCGGATCCCAGTAGCCCAGGAACAGGTCGAGGTCCCTGTTTTTCATGCCCTCGTAGATGACGTTGATGCCGAGCACCTGGCTTTGCGGCTGATAGCCGAGCGCCTCCAACAGGACGTTGGCGACCCCGGTGGTGAAGGCAAGGTCGTTCCAGCCGGGTTCGGCCATGCGGACCGTCTTGCACTGCTCGGCCTCGGCCGCTTGGGCCGCATGAGAGGCCAACATGAGAGCGGCAAGGCAGACGCCATTTGCAAGGATGCGGAACATTTCGGTTCTCCTCATTGTCATCAAATTGACCAATCGGTCTTTTTATTGTCCCATGGGTCAATTGTTGATCTGATCGGACGAAAATGTCAACGTGGATTCGAAATGGACCGATCCCGTGAAACTCAAGCGTCTCAGTGATATCCGCCGCAAGGAGCTGCGGCAGGCGGCCTTCGCGGTGTTGGAGCGCGAAGGCATTGCCGGCGCGACCCTGGAAAAAGTGGCCGCCCAGGCAGGTGCCTCCAAGGGCATCGTGCTGCACTATTTCCGCAACAAGCAGGAATTGTTCGAGCACGCGATGCGCGAGGCCAATGCCGTCCTGTGCCAGGCGGTGATCGCGCGGCTTCGCCGGGCGCGTACGCCGATGGAGCGCCTGGATGCGGTAATCGAGGGCAATTTCGAGACGCATCTGTTCCAGCCTCCCCTGTGCCATGCCTGGCTGTCGCTCTGTGCCGAGGTGCCGCGCGACGAGAAGATGGCCCGTATCCAGAGAGTGATCCATGCGCGCATGCGCTCGAACCTGTTGTCGGGCCTGCGCGGCCTCGCCTCGCCTGGAGATGCCGACGACATCGCGCTTGGCGTCACCGCGCTGATCGACGGGCTTTGGCTGCGGCTCGGCCTGCAGCCGGGCAGCGTCTCACGCGAACAGGCGGTCCGCCAGGTCAAGAATTATGTCGCGGGCCGGCTGGCCCTGCGGGAGCTTGCGACCGCCGGCGCGTAACCGGCCTCGGCTGGCCTGCCGGCCGGCGGGCGTCGAAGTTCATACCCGGGGATAGGCCGACGGCTTGACCACGGCCGCCACAATACGGTGCTCTCGACGAGGCAGAAATCTCGGAGCGTCGAATGAGACTTCACAACAAGCGCGCGCTGGTCACCGGTGGCTCGGACGGCATCGGCCTGGCGATCGCCGAGGCCTTTTCGCGCGAGGGCGCGGACGTCCTGATCGTCGGCCGCGACACCAAGAAGCTCGACGCTGCCCGCGAGCAACTCGGCGGCACTATCGAGACGCTGTCGGCCGATCTTGCCACATCGGCCGGCATCGCGGCCGTCGTCGAGCAGGTGAAAAAATCCGGCAGGCCGCTTGATATCCTCGTCAACAATGCCGGAGTGGCTTTCCTGGTGCCGTTCGAAACCGTCAGCGAGGCGCAGTTCCAGCAATCCTTCGCGCTCAATGTGACGGCGGTGTTCTTCCTCACGCAGGGCCTGCTGCCGCATCTGGCTGCCGGCGCATCGGTGATCAACATCTCGTCCTACTTCGCCAACAAGATGATCCCGAAGCGGCCGTCGAGCCTCTATTCCCTATCGAAGGGCGCGTTGAACTCGCTGACCAAATCGCTGGCCTTCGAACTCGGCCCGCGCGGCATCCGCGTCAACGCCATCGCGCCCGGCACGGTCGACACAGCCATGCGGCGCAAGACCGTCGACAATTTGCCGGCCGAGGCAAAGGCCGAGCTGAAAGCCTATGTCGAGCGCAGCTATCCGCTCGGCAGAATCGGCCGCCCTGACGATCTGGCCGGTATCGCGGTTTATCTGGCCAGCGAAGAGGCCGCCTGGACCAGCGGCGGCATCTTTTCGATCGATGGTGGCTATACCGCGGGCTGATCCGTCCGGCCACCAGACCAGGCGCCGGCATTTTCTGCGGCGCCGCTTTCCACGAATCCGAGTGCGCCTACCGCCTCCAGGATCTGATCGCGAACCCAGCGATGGGGTGGCTCGTCGTCGTGGCGCGCGTGCCAGTACATCCTGATTTCCGGAACAGCAATGGGAAGTGGCGGTTCAAAGATGACGAGCGGCAGGGTCTTGGCCGCCCAAACCGCGAACTGCCTGGGAACTGCCGCGAGGTGGTTTCCGTTTGCCACTGCCAATGCGACAGCCTGAAAGTGCGGCAGGGCCAGGCTTACACGGCGCGTTCGTCCGATCTTGCGGAGCGCCTCGTCGGTGGAGCCCGACATCGAGCCATCGATAGAACGAAGAACATGGGGCAGTTCGCAGAAGAGCTCGATCGGTAGAAGCTCGCCTTCCATGATCCCCGCCTGCCTGATCGCAGCGTTGTCGCTCGCGGCGATGATGGCGAATGGTGAATGGAACAGAGGCGTGCTTGAGACCCAGTCGGAGACCTCCAGCGGACGCTCGAGCGCTACGTCGATTTCATCGTCCTGGAGCAGCCGCGAGACGTCGCCGCGCGCGCTGTCGAGAAACCTTAGCGACGCGCGCGGCGCGGCACCCGCGATGCGCGCCGCTAAAGTTGGCATCAGCATCATGGAAAAGAAATCCGCACCCATGAACGTGAAGGTTCGCTCCAGTTCCACCGGATCGAACGCCTTGGCCGAGTGGAAGACGCGTTCGATTTCACGAAGCGCCACGCGTAACGGCTCGGCCATGCTCTCGGCGCGTGGCGTCGGCATCATGTCATTGCCCCGTCGCACGAACAGCTGGTCGTTGAGGAGATGCCGCAAGCGATTGAGCGCAGCGCTGACGGCAGGCTGGCTGAGGCCGATCTGCTCGCCGGCACGCGTAACGCTTCTCTCCCGCAGAAGGGCGTCGAACACCCTGATGAGATTGAGGTCGAGCGCGTTCAAATTCATCGCATCAATTCGCCCCATACGATCATTCGATTTCCGTTGTCGGCATATCCCTGGCTAGATCGTCATCGGCCCAGCAGGCACAGGCAACAGGAGGATCAGACGGCCATGACAATGACCCCCGGCACGATCACAGGCAAGGAACTCTTCTGGTTCAACAACACGCTTGTCGCGATCCACGTCTCGTCGGCGGCAGGAGAGGACGGCACCTGCGTCGTCGAGCATCGCATGCCCTATGGCGACTCCCCGCCCCTGCATGTGCATCGCAGGGAGGACGAAGTGTTTCACATCCTGGACGGGAGACTGCGCTTTCAGATCGACGGCCACGAACGCATTGCTGAAGCCGGCGAAACCGTCATTGCGCCGAAAGGCCTGCCGCACACCTACCGGGTCGAATCGCGCGAAGGCGCGCGTACGCTCACCATCACGCGCGGTTCGGATTTCGAGACGATGCTGCGTCAGGCGAGCCGTCCCGCCGAACAGCCGGAGGTGCCGCCGCAGATGCAACCAACACCGGAAATCATCGCGGCACTGGTGCAGCTCTGCGCAGAAAACGGCATCGACATTGTCGGTCCGCCGCTAGGGTAAGAGGCCGAAACCGCGCATTCTTTCCCTTCTCCCCTTGTGGGCCCGTTGCGTTATTAAGTTATAGGGGCAAGGAGGGAGGGTCAGGCCAATGTGGGGTGCCTTGCGGCTCGGGTTTGAGGCCGGATTGGCTGGGGTTTGACGGGTTCGGCGGATTTCGGGCGCAATGCGACCCTGTATTAGGTCGCCAGCGTCACCCAGCGGCGCATGTTG
>NZ_RZRV01000074.1:0-14320 GCF_004023085.1 Mesorhizobium sp. M7A.F.Ca.US.010.02.1.1
ATGGTTGACCACGCTTTTCAAAGATCGTGAACTACATCTCCTCGTTGTGCTCGACGCACTCCGGACAAGTAACCTCATGGGCGCGGCATGCAGGATTAACCGAGCCCAGCCGGTCATGAGTGCGGCCGGCGCTCGGCTGCTCGATTTATTTGCGCGATAAGCTCGCGACCATGTCCGCGGAGGTATTCAAACTTAACGCTGCGTCCGGGAGCTCTTGCCCTCCAGTTTGCGACGCTCCCCCGCCCATCCAGTGATCGTTTATTTCGTCGGATAGTTTGACCCGGCTCTACCGAATCGCCGCTTCAGGATCATTCTTTCCGATTTCGTCACGCTCGTATTTCTGCCGCGTCCTACACCGATTGGGCGCGAACAAAACTGAGCGCCTTGGAACCCGAACCCGTGCGTCGTGACCGGGAGCATCCGGGGCGAACTCATCCGCTCGGGGGCATCGCATCACCGGACGGCGACAGGCACGGTCGACCGGCATCTCGGCATCGGCTGGGAATTCGTCCATGGTCTGCATTGGCGACGACGCTTCCTGAGGCCACGTAGCCCTTATGCCAAGCTGGGCGCCCGGGTCGAGCGCGTAATGACGACAATTGCTTCGCTGCAGGTCAAACGCTTTCCGGGCCACCTGCAAAGTCTTCACCCGGCCGTACAGCGCCCAAGACCACTGATGTGATCGACAAGAGCCTTTTTGATAAATCTGCGCTATTCTCCTGTCGCGCACGGACGACCGCGTGGCGAAGAGCAGGGTCCGAGATGAGAGCCCTGCCGCGCAGCTTCTATCGTCGCGCCTCGTTTGCGGCATCCGTGCCTACCCTCTTCGGACCTCGTGGGTTCCAACCGGCGACGAGGCGTGCATAGGCGCCCTCGGCCTGCTCCACCCAGCGGCGCTCTTCTTCCCGGTGGCTCTTTATGTTGTAGGCGTGCGCTCCCTTTTGGCCGCGCACAGCCTTGCTCCCGGCCTTGAGTTCCACATCGCGCAAGCTTCTTGGCATGCAGGGAGGGTCGAGCCCACGCGTAACTCTCGCCCTTCTCAACAGATGACAGATCACGACAGAGAGTTTGCGTGCGGTTGCCACGGCCGCGACATGCTGTCCGCGCCGGGCTCGCACGCCGCAGGGAGAAGGCTCGCAACGGTCCGGGAGCACGAGCGGCCGCCCAGGCCGCCTCGACGAGCATGCCGCGCGCATGACCACGGCCCTGCTTGGTGATCCGCCCATGGTAGGCCGGACCTGGCCGGACTGCTGGACGCTTGGGTTCAACCCGAGATAGGTCACGAGCTTCTGCGGATCGTCGAAGCGCGACACGTCGCCGATCGCCGCCCTTCATCGCCAGCGCGACGGTGATGTCGACGCCGGGAATGGTCATCAGCCGCTTCACGCCTTCATCCTCGAGAGCCGAGCGGACAAGATCGCGTTCGATGACCTGGAGGTCTTCGCCCAATCGGTCGAACTCGCGCAGATGCCCATCGATCGCGAGGCGCTCGTCCTGCGGTACGACCTGCTCGATTAACCAGGTCCGACCCTTGGCGCCGCACAGGTCAGCATGCGGGCAGGACGGATCAGGTGGCTATGAAGGATCGACTGGATGACGCTCTTCAATCGAGATCTCTGTCGGACAATCTGATTGCGCCGTGTCACCTGTCGACGCAGAGCCTGCGTCGGCTCGTCCGCAATCCAGACTTCTGGCAAGAAGCCGCTGGCATAGAGCTGCGCAAGAACGTCGGCGTCGATCGTCGTTTTGATCTTGGCATAGGCAACGATAAACACCTGTTTCGGCTTGGCGATCCCCACCTTCTTCACATGCGGCGCAACCACAGCTGCAGCGGACGTCGCGTTGCCGGTGGCCTCGATCACCCCGACATCGTTCGGCGACAGCTTCGCGGCGAACGCCGCCAGCAGATCGCGCCGCATGTCGACGCGGCCGAGTCGCCTGAGCCTGCCCTCCTCCCATGCCACTGCTTCGGCGAAGGCGCGGTGAATATCCAGTCCGATGATAAGCATGCCCGTTCCTCCTTCTTGGCTCGGTCAAAGACGGGAGCTGGCGGGCAACACGACATCTACTGATCCGCGCTCGCAGCGCATCCGGGAAAGTCGCGAGGGGCGGCCATGTAACGAGCTCGGGCTCTCAGCCCACGGTCTATTGACGGCCTGCCTGCACCTTTGTGCTCCCGGTGCCCCACGTCCCGGATGGGCTCACCATAAGGGCGTTCCAAAACAAGAACAGCAGGACGAGAAGGCACCACAGATCACATACCGGATAGCGGCAAGGCCAAGCGCTTCGTTCAGATAGGCTTGCGCCAATGGGCTTAGGCCGAGCCTACAACAGCTCTCAAAAACGCTGCCGGACTGCTGCATTGGCTCGCCGATACAATTGGCACAGGCCTCACGGCAGCTTAGGATCAAACCGCCCATCAGTCGCCTCGGACTGGAAAGGTGCACCCTATTAGGTTCCACGCCTAGCTAGGTCGGGGCCGCCGAAGACGCTGGTTGATAGACCGGCGCCATCGGCCCGGCGTTTCAAACTGCCAATCTCTGACCTGCACAGTACGAACGATTGCTCGCTTCGGCAGATCACGCGGCTCATATGTCGGACCTTAACGTCATCCATCATAAACTTTTTGCGACAAAAGATTGCAAGAATGCTAAATTGTTAAAGTCGTTTGTTTCGGTTAAAGGCATCCATCCCATGGATGGCTGATGACATGCGTTTCAAAGGACTTGATCTAAATCTCCTCGTTGTGCTCGACGCACTCCTGACGGAGCGTAATCTCTCGGCGGCGGCACGCAGGATTAACCTGAGTCAGCCCGCCATGAGTGCGGCCGTCGCCCGACTGCGCGATTATTTCCGCGATGAACTGTTTACGATAAGAGGTCGCGAAAGATTTCTAACCCCGCGTGCGGCAGCATTTGCCCCCGCAGTTCGCGACGCTCTCCAGCACATCCAGTGCTCGATTATTTCTTCGGATCCGTTTGACCCAGCTCGAGCCGATCGCCTCTTCAGGATCATTCTTTCCGATTTCGTCACGCTCGTGTTTTTCGAAAAGCTTGTGGAGCGTATTTCACGGGAAGCCCCCGCCGTCAGCTTCGAACTGCTGCCTGTCGACGATAGCCCCGATGAGCTTCTCCGGCGCGGTGACGTCGATTTTCTAATTCTACCGGATATGTTCACGTCGAGTGTGCATTCAAGCGTTGCGCTGTTTGACGAGAAGCTCGTGTGCGTAGGCTGTCCCACAAACAAGCAGCTGCCACAGCAGCTTACATTCGAGAGATACATGTCGATGAGGCACGTCGCGGTCAGGTTCGGGCGTACGATGAAGCCGTCTATCGAGGAATGGTTTTTGCTTGAGCATGGCCTTAAGAGACGTGTCGAGGTCGCCGTGCAGGGCTTCAGCATGATTCCACCTATGGTGTCCGGCACAGCTCGTATAGCGACCATGCCCTTACGGCTGGTCAGGCATTTCGAAAAAACGTTCCCCCTGCGGGTTATCGAACTTCCGCTGCCATTTCCCACATTCACCGAGACCCTCCAATGGCCGGCCCTCCACAATAGCGATCCGGCAAGCATCTGGATGCGGGAGATAATGATACAGGAGGCATCTCGGATGGCTGCCCCGCTGTGAACCCACGGAAAATTCAGGCGCACCTATAGTCACTACTCCTGTCACCATCTACTTTGACGACAATAGCCCTCGCCGGATAAAGTCGATGCTGGCGGCAAGTGCGCCTGCGAGATCGTCCAGAGAATGGACTTCCTCGACCAGCTCGAATGAGAAAGGTCCCGCGTAGCCGCCATCCAGCAGCGCCTGAATCTGGCTGCCATTGTCGGAACCTGCAAGAAAGCGATCGGGGTAAATCCAGAAGGTCGGGTCGTTTACGCTTGAAATGTGCACCAGGCCGGTAAGCTCGCAGAACAGGCATGTCTCCCCGGCCAGGGTGTGGTGGAACGTGTCGTGCACGAGGCGAAAGACGGACTGGCCATCAACCGCGGCAACGGCCTCGGCCGCTTCCTTCTTTGATCGAAGCGAGCAGGTTCGGAAACCCAGCGGCTCGATGAGACCGATCAGACCCCGCGACTGGAGGATTGGCTTGATCTCGTTTAGAGCGAAACGAAGATTGTCCTGGCGCTCGCTATTGGTGGGCCACGAGCTGCGGTTGGCCGGCACCAACACGAGCGTCTCCGCCCCGCACGCCGTCGCATAATCGGCGAGGTTGCTTGCCTCGGCCTGACGCGTTGGAGTCCAGTCGTTGAACCGCTGCAAGGCGTTGACAGAGATGATCGTGACGCCCGCTTCGGTAGCGGCCAACCGAACGTCCGCAGCCGGAATGCCGCGTGCGACAGGATTGCTGAAATGAGGGTAACGGATTTGGACGTCGGTCAGGCCTTGGTCACGGGCAAGCGCGAAAAGCGCACTGACGTCAAGGCGGGGCGCCGCCATGTGATCGAGTGCAAAGCGGGGCGATACCTGGCGCATTGCTTGACTTTCCTTCCATGAAGCGCGGCTGCCATTTCGGCATCCGGCTTCTTTCAAGACGGAACCACGCCGGTTCACAGATCGGACAGAGACGGCCGAGTCAATCGAGCTTTCCTTTCATCGGTGAAAGGAAAATGGGCGCTCATGATAGAAATCCATCAAGGTCAAATATTTTCCGGAAGATAAATGTCGAACGGCAGAAATGTCTGCCCCGGGCTCTCCGCGACGCCGGCTTTGATGGCCCGCTCCATTGCCATTATCAGCTCCTGGCAAAGTCGGCGCATTGGCGTGCCGACCGCCATCGTCAAGATGTCATCCGCAAGCGCCCCACGTGACTGCGGCGTCATTTCACTCACGATCGCGACGAGATCCTGACCGCTCCCCTCTTCTCGGAGCGCGGAAATTGCCCCCTCTATCCCCCCGCCGGCCATATAGAAGCCGACGAGCTCTGGTTCCCGCTGCATAAGATCCAGCAATTTTTCGTAAGTGAGCTGCCGTTCATCAAGGTTCACGAGCGCATCAAGCACCTCGAATTTTGGCGCGTTCTCACGAAAATACGCACGAAAGGCCGTTTCCCGCGTCGCATGCGCCTGGAAGCGATGGCTTCCGACAAACACCGCCACCTTGCCGGGCCGTTTTGCGGCCTTGGAAAACACCCAAGCGGCAGTCCGTCCGACCTTGCTGTTGTTGAGGCCGATGTAGCCCTCGCGCACGCCATCGGCGAAGTCGGATAGCAGCGAAAATACCGGGATACCTTTCGCCTTGAGCTCCTCGACTGATGCTGTGATTTTCGGGTGATCGGCCGCCACCATGGCGATCGCCTGGCAGCGGCTCCCAAGGTCCTTAAGAAGCGGGAGCAGGTCACGCGGCAAATGTGACTGCGCGAACTCGATGATCGGAAGGCCGTGGAAGGATTTAGCCATACTGACCGACTCTTCGATCTTGCGAGCGAAATCTTGGTAGAAATCGTGGGTAGGTTTTCTCAAGATGAAGCCCAGCTTGTAGTGCGGCAGGTGCTGCTGCAAGCGCTGTTTGATGAGACCGGCAGCATGATAGCCGATCGCGTGCGCGGCCGCATGGACCCGCTGGGCGGTCTCCTCTCGCACCGGAAGGCGGACGTTCAGAACCCGATCGACTGTTGCTACGCTGACTCCGGCTTCGCGGGCGAGATCGGCTATTGTGACGCGCTTTCCCCTAGCGATTCTGATCGGCCGGTCCTCCATCATCCGGTGCGCTCCCGCGACGGCTTGGGGCGGCAAGCTGAAATAGTTCCCCCACCCCGCGGATAGCGCATTCGACGAACAGCGCTCCATGCGCACCCAGATGAGTCTCCGTGAACCGTTCGTTTGCTTAGGGGCTTCATGGTGTTGTATTACTCACTGCGTTAGTACTCTATTTCCAGCGCTCTTTGGAGGCTGGCAATTCGACTGTTGTGTCAAGGCCGCTACTTACACGTCGCGCTGTTGCGATCTTGCTTGCGGGGAGCCAGTTTGATGTAACCCTAACCGCGGAAAGCGGTTTCCATCCGTGACTGGTCCAATTCGCCTTCCCAGCGAGCGACAACGAGCGATGCCACCGCATTACCGACTAAATTCGTCAGCGCGCGGCATTCCGACATGAAGCGGTCCACGCCAAGAATTAGAGCCATTCCGGCAACGGGAACACTCGGCACGACAGAGAGAGTAGCGGCCAATGTGATGAAGCCGGCGCCGGTGACGCCTGCCGCACCCTTCGAGGAAAGCATCGCAATTAGCAGCAGGAGGATCTGATCGGCAATTGACAAATCTGTGTTCGTCGCCTGGGCGATGAAGAGGGCGGCGATCGTCATGTAGATATTGGTACCGTCCAGATTGAATGAGTATCCAGTAGGGATGACGAGACTTACGACCGAACGGGCGGCGCCGGCCTTCTCCATCTTCTCCATTAGCGAGGGCAGCGCGGCCTCCGAGGAGGACGTTGCCAGGACAAGCAGCAGCTCGTCCTTGATGTAGCGGACGAGAGAAAAGATCGAGAAGCCGTTGTAGCGGCAGACCGCGCCGAGAACCCCGAACACGAAGAGGAAGGCGGTAAGATAGAACGTCGCGACCAGTATCGCGAGGTTGGCCACCGAACCGATTCCGTATTTGCCGATCGTAAAGGCCATTGCGCCGAAGGCGCCGATGGGTGCAGCCTTCATCAGAATGCCGACGAGCTTAAAAATGGGGGCGGTAAGCGCCTGGAGAAAGGTAACGACCGGCCTGCTCGTCTCTCCGGTCATCGCCAAAGCAATGCCGAACAGGACCGAGAAGAACAGGACTTGCAGGATGTCGCCTTCCGCGAAGGCACTGGCAATCGTTGACGGGATGATGTTCATCAGGAAGCTGGTCACGGACTGCTCGTGAGCCGTGGCCACATAGCCCTTAACGGCTTGGACATCGAGCGAGGCCGGATCGATGTTGAGGCCGGCGCCAGGTTGAACGATATTCGCGACAATCAGTCCGACAACGAGTGCAAGTGTCGAGAAGGTGAGGAAATAAACCATCGCCTTGGCGGCAACTCGGCCGACCTTCTGCAGATCGCTCATGCCGGCAATGCCGGTCGCAATTGTCAGGAAGATGACAGGTGCGATAATCATCTTGACGACTTTGATGAAGGCATCGCCGAGCGGCTTCAGGCTCTGGCCGGTTTCCGGATAGAGGTAGCCAATTGCGGCTCCCAGGACTATGGCGGCAAGCACCTGCACGTAGGTCCGGGCAAAATGGGGCTTGCGGGGCGCTGCGATCGCGCGGGGGACTCTTGGAACCAACACCGTTTCTCTCTCCCTGACCGGATCGGGGTGGGGGCTCCTCCTTCTCCCATGCTGCGCTCCGGTCGAGCGCTGCTGTCATCTCGGAGCAAGCGCCGTGCCAACTGGAGGCCTGTCCCGTCCAGCGAGATTGGTGCGGGTTGCGCACTGGAACCCTCCACCTTTGCCGGAATTTGCACTCAAGGCTCGCCAAAGATCGCGTCTGAAGAAGTGCTTCGCCAGAGAGGGAATTGACCAGGTCGCCTTGCGGCCGTGTCTTTGATGTCTGCCGCAGATCGACTGCCGGCCGATATCTCTGTCGTCTTGGTGACTTTGGTTTGTCAGTTTTGCGACGGAATGCGCGCAAACTGCAGGATATCCTACACGCCCATCAGAGCACGCGGTACAAGCGATTAAGCGTAGGAGCGCATTGAATCTCCGAGGTCAAAAAATCTTGAATAAGGTCCCCGTGCGAAGTGAATCCGCAACTCGTCAAAGTTCTCCACCGTTTGATCCAGCGGTCGCGTTTCCTGGCGCTGCAGGATGGCGTTATCTGATGGCTCAAGCGCTGGAACGCCCAGGAAATCCCAAACCGCTCCCAGGCATTGGGCAGGTTCGTGAAGTAGGCTCTCGTATTCCATTACAAGCAGGTTGGTCGACGTGAAGGAGTCCATAACGCGAGCGTGAAAATCGTCGGCGGCTTTGAAATAAGCCTCACAGTCGGCGATTGACAACCTGACGCTCGGTGGCCGAGCGGTATCGTTGTCCCAGCTGAACTTCAGCCAGTGACCGCTTTCCCTGGCCTGCACAAAGGATCGGAGCGATTCCAATACGTTTCGGCGAACAACAAGGATGACCTTGAGTGCTGGCCAACGAGCCAGTTCCGCAAAGAATGCGGGACGCTCGCGAAACTGAGGTTCATTGATCTTGCATCCAAGATGCGTCACATTCTTGTAGTCGCGCATAGGGCAGCGCACATAGGCAAGCTCAAGAAGCTCGCGATCCGTGCCTAGCAGGCGATCAGTGCTGGGCCAATTGGGATCATATTCGTTTAGCAACTCACCGTTACTCAAAACGGTCGGATGCTCGTTTAGCAATTCTTCTAAATAGTGTGTTCCGGTCCTTGGCATAGCAAGGATCACAAAAGGCTCAAGAGTTGCTTCGTTGTGGGTCATTGCATGTGTATCCAACTAAATAATGGCCGCGACGGTCTGTGGACGCGCACAAGAAGCTTGGCTGCTATCGATTGAACGCTCCGGGTGGGTCCGCGCCTCACCATCCAGCCTGTTCTTCGAGGTGTGGTCGCGAAGCTGGGCGGGTGCCTGCAGCGGCTGGGTGGCGCCCGGCTTCGGCGTTGTACCACTCGCGATTCCTAGCATACGCATGCCTCCGGGCCGCTGTGGGCAGTTTGCATCCGGCATTGCGGACCTCCTTCTGGTTAATGGGTGTAAGCAAGCGTCAACGCATTAGTCGTCGATGAAACAGTCCAGCCGACAGAAAAAAAGGCAATACAGCGAACATGCAAAGTGCGCCTATATGCAGCCCTACATTGTCGCCCAGGCGGCCGAGCATCACCGGACGGATTAGCTCGATAGAATTCGCCAGGGGCGAGAAGGCCGCAATCTGCTGAAACACTCCTGGCAATTGGCCGACTGGAAAAACCGCGCCCGAAAGGAACAGCATGGGTGTGATGACAAGCGTCTGATAGAAAATAAAATAGTGATAACTGGGCGCGAGCGCGATGACGAGCATGGCCAGGCTCGCAAAGGCGAATCCGGTGAGAGCGACGACCGGTAGCACGTAGAGAACCGACGTCCACGCGGCATAACCTAGCGCGGCCGCAACAATCGCAATTGTCGTACCGGCCAGAAAAGCCTTTGTGGCTGCCCAGGTCAATTCACCGAGAACGATGTCGCCGAGGGTAAGTTGTGTGTGCAGGATTGCTTCCCAAGTGCCCTGATCGCGCATTCGACCGAAAACCGCGTAAATTGTTTCGAAGGTTGATGCTGTCATCGCGCTCGTCGCAACCATGCCGGCTGCCAGAAAGGCGATGTAGGATGCACCTTCGATGCGGCCTACCAACAGTCCAAGGCCAGTGCCGAGCCCGAAAAGGTAAATCATCGGATCAGCAAGGGTGCCGAGCATTGAAGCAAATGCCACCTTCTTCCATGCCAGATGATTGCGGCGCCACACCGCCATCCAGTTCCAGGCGTTGGCGGGTAGAGCGGCCGCAAAACGTTCACCCATTGCTCACTTCTCCATCTCACGTCCGGTTAACCGCAAGAAAACGTCCTCCAGACTGGGTGGACGCTCTAGAATACGCAGACCCGCTCGACCGCGAAGCTGGATGCGCACATCCTCCGGCTCAGGCGCATAGCAAAAGAGCGTCTCGCCGCTTACCTCGACACGCTGAACGTACGGTCTGATCAGCGAAATCAGCTCCTGTGGATTACCGCCGAAGATCTCGATCACGTTGCACCCAATGTACTCGTCGATCAGCGCATGAGGACTGCCCTCGGCGATCTTGCGTCCCCGCTCGAGAACACACAGCCGATCACAAAGCCGCTCAGCCTCTTCCATGAAATGGGTGGTCAAAATGATCGTTTTTCCGCTCGCCAGCAGGAAACGAAGTCGCTCCCAGATCAGATGGCGGGCATGCGGGTCGAGGCCGGTCGTGGGCTCATCCATCACAAGCAACTGGGGGTCGTTGATCAGAGCACGTGCCAGCGTCAGGCGCCGCTTCATCCCGCCGGATAGCAGGCCGACACGTGAATCCGCCTTGCTCTCAAGGCGAGCGAACTCGAGCAGCCGTGGGATGACGGCGTTGATCTCTCTTGTACTCATGCCGAAGTAGCGCCCGAACACCAACAGGTTCTCACGTACCGTAAATTCCAGGTCGAGATTGTCGAACTGCGGGACCACGCCTATGCCCTTGCGGGCCAAGCGGCTGCGTGCCGGCACTGGTAGACCGAGGACTGTTATATCACCCGCGTCAGGCCGGGTCATACCGAGGAGCATACGCGCAATCGTGCTCTTGCCTGCGCCGTTAGGCCCCAGCAGACCGAAGCACTCTCCCGATGCAACGGTGAAGGACAGCCCGTCCACAACGAGCTTGTTTCCGAATAATTTGGTTACGCCGGTAAGGTCGATTGCTACATTGGACATGCGTCTATCTCAAGCGGAATGAGTCCGATTGGCCACCGGCAGCTTACTTGCGAATTCTGGTTCAGAGCAGGCCACCGCCTTGAGATGACACCTTTGGAAAGTCGCGGCCGGAGCGACGTGTGTATCGCTTCCGCCAAAGAATAACGTCAAGATGCCACGTGTCGCTTCCACATAGTCCCCGTTCTGACCATAGGTAACTCGACAAGCTTCACCCCGTGTCGACTGACACAACTTACTCGGTCACTCGGCGCTGCAAGGCCGTCAGACTTCACTAGCTGTGAGCGAAAGATCTGCAGTATGAAGTGACTCCGCAATTCCAGAATTGCCCGCAGCATTTGCTCCGCCAAGCGGCATCGCGCTTGTGATTTCCTTTGTGCTGCTGTTGGGCAGGGGAACACTTTTACGCGACAGCCAATCGCTATTGCTCAATGTACACAGGGCGTAAGCCTTCAAGGGGATCAACAGGAATATCCTGATTAACGCGTGCATTGAATAGCCGATGAATCGAAGCTGCCGAGTGCGGAAAGATAACACCGTAGATCTGATTATGGTCATCGTGACAATAGCCAGCACCGTCCACCAATTTACTGTATGTGAAAATAGTAACTCACCGAGCGCCGTTACTACCGCGATGCCGAGCAACAATGGGCCGAGATTCTCTCCCATCACATCCAAAGTTAGATAGCGATCCAGGCCACGCAGTAGACCTCGCGCAAGCATCGTGTCCCGGAAAGTGCTTCGTGCCCAGCGGAGTTGTTGGCGCAAATAAGGTCCCATCTTGTCCGGAACGACTGTCGCCGCGACGGCACCTGGAACGTACTCGGTTCGAAAGCCTGCTTTCAGCATGAGGATCGTAAGATGACGGTCTTCACCGAAGTCGCTTGGTTTCCCCCTGAACAGCTGCGTCTCGTATTGATCCAGCAGAGAAAGGAGACAAGACCGGCGGTACATTGCACATGGGCCGCAGCAGCACATGACCGCACCAAAGCGACCTTGCGCCGCGCGCTCCTCATTGCAAGCCAGCCAGTATTCCATATCGATCAATCGGGTCAACCAAGTGTCGCTGCGGTTGTATGCCGTCAGCTGGCCCATGGCCGCTCCGACCATGGAATCCCGCATTTTTACTGCAAGCTTCGTGATGACGTCGGACGCAAGTGTCGTGTCAGAGTCGACGCTGAGCACGAAATCTCCAGATGAGCGGCGGATGGCGGCGATCTGCGCCTTGCGTTTGCCAACATTTTCGCGGAGCAGAATGAAATTGAATCTCGGGTCGCCCTCGTAGGCGTGATGTACCGGGATGACGGCATTACGATTTCCAGAACCGTCGTCAACCAGATAGACCTGAAATGTTCCGGAGTAATCTTGATTTGCAATGGAAGCTAAACACGCCGCGAGTGTGCGCGGGTCCTCATTGTAGCAGGGGATAATGACATCCACGCTCGGCCAACGGTCGGATCCGAACAAGCTTTCCGACGGCGGCGTAACATTTTCCGGTTGGGAGTAGACCGCTTGCATGCCTCTGTAAACAGTCGAGAGCACCGCATAAGACGAAACGGCAACAGTACTGGCTGTGGTGAGAAGGTCCATAGGATCTCTGTTTGTTCAGGGATGTTGAGGAAGTGATCGGATTACAAATCCGCGGCCGTGCAATTCTGGAATTAGGCGTGACAACGCTGTCACCGTCTGGTCGCGCAGACTGGCTTGATTGCCTGGTTGCAATTCGTCGGGAGCGCACCCGTCGTGCAACAGCACGATTGCGCCCGGCCGGATATCGGCGAGCACTCTGTCGACGATGGCGTCAACGCCGGGGCGAGACCAGTCGCGTGGATCAATGGACCAATGGACGGGCGCCAATGCCTCACCCGCTAATGCAGCGATTACTTCTTCGGTCCAGATGCCATAGGGTGCACGAAAGTACCGAACCATGGCCTGCGGGCAAGCCATCCCTATGACTCTGTTTGCCTCAACTATCTGGCAGTCGACTTCGACGGACCCGCATTTAGCTAGGTCCGGATGAGTCATCGTGTGGTTGGCTATACCGTGGCCGTCTGTAATAATTCGGCGAACGAGTTCCGGCTCGTCGGCCGCGTAGGCCCCAACAACGAAGAAGGTCGCCGGCACCTGATGTTGCGCCAGCACATTGAGTATCTGCGGTGTGAAAAATGAATTGGGACCGTCGTCAAACGTCAGATAGACGCTGCGCTCTGCAATGCGATCGGCATTGTCACTCTGCCCTTCGCATATGTAGTCCAGAGGCTTCATAGTTCCGGACCGTTCCGGTCGATCAGGGTACCAGACGGCCACTCGTCCATCGAGCGTCCGATCGGCGAAACCAACACGAGTACGTCTTCCAGGCGCGTGGGCGGCAGGTCGGGATGCACATCTGGACGGGTCGACCGTACGCGAACGCCCGACACAATGTTCGCGAGGCCGGCTCTGCAGAATCTTTCGACATGGTTTCGCAGCGCGTGCCGAACCGTGCCGAAAGCGAATGGAACACCCAACTGATGGAGCACTGGGTACGCCACGCGCATCGAAAAACCGATTCCGAGCCCTTCAAGATCCGGACGAACCGCGTACAGGCCCAATTCAGCGACGATCAAGTCGACCTCGCCAACTTTGATGAAGCGCCGCAGCATGCCGATGTGAGCCGCTACCCCATGCGCGTCGTAGCCGATTGCGCGGAATTCCGGCCTCGCGCCGGCCCAACTGCGGCCGCCTTCGAATGGCTCCGCGTTGAAGGCGCCAGTCCGTCCATAGGTCTTTCGAAAAAAGTCGGAGAGTTCGACATGGTCGGCCAGTTGCAGCTCATTTTCCCAGCACAACTTCCACTCGACATTCGGACGCATGGAAGACCTCACCTTGTAGCTGTCTGGTTGAGATAAATGTCCAAGCATTGATTAAATAATTGGCGTCGCGCCAACGGGGCGTAACTTGTGGGGACCGCCGAAAGACCAAGCCGCAATGCAGATGCGACTGACTTTGTACGCCCCGCACACCAGATGATGCTCCTCAGATCCAACGCAACCATCGGAACTACCTATCTTTCCAACTTGAAGCGCTTCTATGGGACCTGCAGCAAAAACGGTAAAATCCTTTGTTTAGATGAAAGGTATCCACGCTTTGGATAACTGGGCGAATGCGTTCCATATGGCTGGTCAATTATCGTCGTCACGCTCGAGGCACTTCTGACGAAGCGCAAAGCTCACGCCCGCGGCACGCGCGGCCGTTGCCGGGCCGCGCGATTATCTCCGTAAGAGCCGAGTGGAGCTCAGACACGACGATTGATCAGAATCTGATTCGCGGGTTCAGTATCTCTTTCGTGTATCCAGCTCTGGGCTGTCCTTTGGCGGGAGTTAGGTTCGCCCAGGTTCTGAGCCTGGGGCGTTGGCCCGTTCGCCGCGCAGGCTCCTTCGCACATCGTCGAGGCCGAGAAAGAGGGGCCACACAGCTCCCCCTGTACTTTCCACCACCCGACACCAGCGCTCACCCAGGGCGCCGGCCTTGCTCACCTCAACGGATAGCGCACTCGCGCCGCTTCACGATTAAAAGAATTCTACAAGCAAGATGCCTGTTTGATCGAGAGACGTCCGCTGCCAATTCCCGCATCGCAGAGGCAGCCAATAGCGCTCGCTTTACATAGTGGTCCGGCAAGCAGCTAGATACGACAGGTGACCTCAAATGAGGCGTCTTGCATGGCTTCTACACCTGCCTGAATGCCAGAACTGCGTTCGTACCGCCCATGGCGAAGGCGTTGCTCATGGCGACGCGCACCTTGCGCTCCCGCGGCACATTGGGTGTGATGTCGAGGTCGCAAGCGGGATCTGGCTCGCGATAGTTGGCGGTCGGCGGCACGACGTCCTCTTGGATTGCCATCACGCAGGCGATCATTTCAAGCGCGCTCGCTGCGC
>NZ_RZRV01000075.1:0-12583 GCF_004023085.1 Mesorhizobium sp. M7A.F.Ca.US.010.02.1.1
CTTCTCCATCGTCGCCGTCGGCCTGTTCGGGCTTACCGCGATCTTCACCTCGCTGGAGGCGAATATAGACAAGCCGGTGGCCAAATACACTTTCGCCTCGCTGCTGCCGAGGATGAGCGACGCCGTTCAGACACGCTGGCAGCTGCTGCAGGGATCGGTGCTCGGTTTCTTTGTGGGCGTCCTTCCCGGCGTCGGCGCCTCGGCGGCGACCATGCTCTCGTACGCACTCGCCAAGCGCCTCTCGCCGACGCCCGAAAAATATGGCACCGGCATCGTCGAGGGCGTGGCAGCACCTGAGGCCGCCAACAATTCAGCGTCCTACGGCTCGATGATCCCGCTGTTCACGCTGGGCATCCCGGGCTCGGCGACCACGGCGGTCATGATGGGCGGATTGATCATGATCGGCCTGCAGCCGGGCCCGCTGCTGTTCACCGAGAATCCGCAGTTTGTCTGGTCGGTGTTTGGTTCTTTCGCCATCGGCAACCTGGCACTTGTGTTCTTGACGCTGTTGCTGACACCGCTGCTGGCGGCAGCGCTTTTCGTTCCGACCGCCTATCTCTATCCAATCGTCATTGCGATCGTCGTCTACGGTGTCTTTGCCATCGATACTTCGACGTTCAACGTAATGCTGACCATCCTGGCAGGCGGTGCCGGAATTATCCTTGCGAGGCTCGACTATCCAGCCGTGCCGCTAATCCTCGGCCTGGTGCTGGGGCCGCTGCTGGAGCGAAATATCCGCCGCACGCTGATCCAATCGCAGGGCGATTTGCTCGTCTTCATCGAGCGGCCCATTGCGCTGGGGCTGTTCATCGCCACAGCTCTCGTGCTCTTGATCCCACTCTTCCTCAAGCTGACCGGGCGCAAGAAGATAGCCGCGGACGAGGCTGAGGTCTAACAGGGCTGCACTATATGACATTTCAATATTGCATCGTTGGCGGCGGCATCGTCGGGCTCGCCACCGCCTCCGATATCCTGGCTCGCGATCCGGCGGCCCGCATCCTGGTCATCGAAAAGGAGACCGGTTTCGGCGAACACCAGACCGGCCACAACAGCGGTGTCATCCATGCCGGTGTCTACTACGCCCCCGGCTCCCTGAAGGCGAAGCTCTGCCGCGAGGGGGCGAAGGCCACGAAAGCCTTCGCGCGCGACAACAACATTCCGTTCGAGGTGTGCGGGAAGCTGCTTGTCGCCACCAGTCCAGTCGAGATGGAGCGCATGGAAGCGCTGAAGCTTCGCGCTTTGGAGAATGGCATTGGCTTCGAGGAAGTAAGCGCGGCGCGTCTGCATGAGATCGAGCCAAACATCGTTGGCCTGGGCGCGTTGCTCGTGCCGTCGACCGGCATTATCAACTATAAGCTGATCTGCGACGCTCTGGCCGAGGGTCTCAGGGCGAAAGGTGCCAAGCTGATGACCGGCACCCGCGTCAAAGGCATCTCGGAAGACGACACCGGCGTGGTGGTGACCACCGATCGTGGCGAAACGATCCGCGCCGAGCAGCTTGTTGCCTGCGCCGGCCTGCAGTCCGATCGCCTGGCCAGGCTCGCAGGGCTCAATCCCACCCACCAGATCGTGCCGTTCCGCGGCGAATATTACACATTGCTCGACGCGAGATCGGCGATCGTCAAGCACTTGATCTACCCGATCCCTGATCCGGATCTGCCTTTCCTCGGCATCCACCTGACGCGCATGATCGACGGACGGGTGACAGTCGGGCCCAACGCGGTGCTGGGCTTCCATCGGGAAGGCTACCCAAAGGGCAGCATCGACCTGGGCGATGTCACCCAGATGCTCGCCTTCGGCGGCTTCTGGAAAATGGCCCGAAAGAATCTCAAGTCAGGCATCGACGAGTTCCGCAACTCGATTTTCCGCCGCGGCTACCTGGAGCAGTGCCGCAAGTACTGCCCCTCGCTCGAGCTCTCGGACCTCGGCCAATCAGGCGCCGGCATCCGTGCGCAGGCGGTTCTGGCCGATGGCACGCTGGTGCACGATTTCATCTTCCTCGACAGCCCGCGCCAGTTGCATGTCTGCAACGCGCCGTCGCCTGCGGCGACGTCCGCTATGCCGATCGCGAAGATGATCGTTGATCGGATCGAGGAGCGATCGCAATGATCTGGGCCCGACTTAATCCATTGCCCCACGTGTATCCCCGGCGGGCGCTCGGCACGCATCGTCACAGCCTTGCTCGCGGGTCCTTTCGAGCCAATCGTTCCAGCAGGTAGTCGACTTCGGATCGACCTGTCGGCGTCAACGACGAGCGCGGGCTGCGCTGCACGTCCGAGGTCATGGCGCCGCGCCGCATCAGCACGTATTTGCGCACCGCCAGGCCAACCCCCTGTTGCTGCTCGAAACGGATCAACGGCAAGTGGGCATCGAAAAGATCGTGGGCTGCGTCGCGCTCGCCTTCGCGGTGCAGCCGGTCGAGCTCGACCAGCATGTCCGGAAAGGCGTAGCCCGTCATCGCGCCATCCGAACCGCGTTCCGGCTCGAAGTCGAGGAACAGCCCGCCATTGGCGGTCAGGATCGAGAATTTCCGCAGATCGCCCGCGGCTTGCAGCTTGCGGATCGCCGAGATCTTCTCAAGCCCCGGCCAGTCCTCTGCCTTCAGCATGACGCAGGACGGATGTTCCTTCATGATGCGCAAGATCATCGGCACCGATAGGATTACCGACAGCGTCAGCGGATAATCCTGCAGGGCCCAAGGCACGTCCGGACCGATTGCTTCTACGCAGTGATGGAAATAGGCGGCGATCTGCTCGTCGCTGCGCAGGTGCGAAGCCGGAGCCAGCATCACTCCGGCTGCGCCGGCCTCCATCACCTCGCGCGCCAGCCTGCGCATGGCGACAAAGCTCGGGTTGGACACCCCAACCACGACAGGGACGCGCGAGCGTGCGATCACGCTTCTTGCGATTGTCAGCGATTCCTCGGGCTCCAGTTTTTGGGCTTCGCCCAGAATGCCGAGGATCGTCATGCCGGTGGCGCCGGAATTCTGGTAGAATTCCGTCAGCCGATCGACCGAACCGTAGTCGACCGACATGTCCGCATTGAACGGCGTCGCCGCGATCGGGTAGACGCCCTTGGCATCGACGCCGAAGGTCATGTCTTCTTCGCGAAAGCGGCATAGCGCGCCTTCGTCTCCTCGTTCATCGGATAGAGACCGGGCAGCGGCACGCCGCGATCGACCTCGGTCATGATCCACGCTTCCATGGCTTCCTGCTCCGGCGCTTCAGCCAGCACCTGGTCGAGAAATGCCGCCGGGATCAGCACCGCGCCGTCATCGTCCACCACCACGATATCGTCAGGAAAGATCGCCACGCCGCCGCAGGCGATCGGCTCCTGCCAGCCGACGAAGGTGAGACCGGCCACTGAAGGCGGCGCGGAAATGCCGTTGCACCACACGTTGAAGCCGGTGCCGAGCACGCCCGCGGCGTCGCGCATCACGCCGTCGGTGACCAATGCGGCGACATTGCGTTTGGCCATGCGCGCGCAGAGGATATCACCGAAAATACCGGCGTCGAGCACGCCCATTGCGTCAGCCACCGCCACGCAACCTTCGGGCATCGCCTCAATCGCCGCACGGGTCGAAATAGGCGAGGCCCAGCTTGCCGGGGTGGCGAGGTCCTCACGTGCCGGCACGAAGCGTAGAGTGAAGGCCGGCCCCACCACGCGCGGCTGGCCTGGACGGATAGGCTTGGTCCCACGCATCCAAACGTTGCGCAGGCCCTTCTTCAGGAGGACCGTGGTGAGGGTCGCGGTGGAGACGCCCTGCAGGGTTTTTACGACTTTCGGGTCAAGGGTCATCGGGTTCTCCTTAGATGCTGGGGATCAAGCCGCCGTCGATGCGAACGACGGAGCCGGTGATATAGGATGCGCGAGGGCTCGCCAGGAAGGTGACCGCGTCGCCATATTCGTGCGGCCGGCCATAGCGCCCGACCGGAATGGACGCCGTGCTTTGGGCGGCTACGTCCTCGACCGAGCGCCCCTCGCGTTTGGCTTTCTGTTCGTCGAGAAAGGTAATGCGTCCCGTGGCGATGCGCCCGGGCAAAACGATATTGACGGTGATGCCGTCGCGGCCGACTTCGGCCGCCAACGTCTTCGACCACCCGACCAGTGCCATTCTGAGCGCGTTCGACATGCCGAGGTTTGGGATCGGCGTCACCACGCCCGACGAGGTCGATGTGATGATGCGGCCCCATTTGCGCCGGCGCATGCCGGGCAGCACCGCATCGGTGACGGCGATCACCGAACGCACCATGCTGTCGAAGAACTTCGACCAGTCCTCCGAAGATTGGCCGGCGGCCGGCGTCGGCGGCGGGCCGCCCGTATTGTTCACCAGAATGTCGACGGAGCCGAAGGCCTTGTCGATCCAGGCCAAGCGTCTGTCGATGGAGGACAGGTCGCCGATATCCCAGCCCATTGTCAGGGCCTCGTTGCCGGCGCCCTTGATGCCCGAGGTGGTGTTTTCCGCCGCCGCTTCGTCGATGTCGGCGACGACCACGCGCACGCCTTCGCCGGCGAGCGACCGCGCGATCGCCCCGCCCAACCCGCCGCCGGCTCCAAAGACGAGCGCGACCTTACCCTTCAGTTCGAGATCCACGGAAAATCCTCCAGTTCAAGGCGGATTATCAGCAACGATGCACAGAAGAAAACATGGCTTGCCGTATAATTTGATGATAGTTTTTCTATCGATGGAATCACGCTTCCTCGAAACCTTCCTCCTCGTGGCCGAACTCGGTTCGCTGGCCGAGGCAGCCCGCCGTCTAGCAATCACGCCGGCCGCCGTGGCCCAACGCATGCAGGCGCTGGAGGACGAATTCGGCAGACGGCTGCTGGTACGCGCGGGCCGCGTGGTGCAGCCGACCGATGCCGGCCATGCAATTCTGGAACAAAGCCGCAGAATCCTTGGCGACATCCGCCACCTAAAAACCCTTGCACAGACCGATTCGCCAGCAGGTGAGATGAGACTCGGCGCCATATCGACCGCGCTGACCGGCATCCTTGCGCCCGCCCTGCGGCACCTTGTCGACGCGGTTCCTTCAGTCGAGGTCTTCGTTCTCCCTGGCACTTCCACTGATCTCTATCAGGCGCTCGGCGACGGAAGCATCGACGCGGCCATATTGGTGCGGCCGCCTTTCCCGATCCCGAAATCGCTGCATTGGAGCGTGCTCCGGACCGAGCCCATGATCCTTCTTGCGCCGAGCGCCCTCGCCGCGAGCGATCCAGAACAGCTGCTCGCAACGCGGCCCTTCATCCGGTATGACCGCAACAATTGGGGCGGCCGGCTGGCCGACGAGTGGCTGCGCCGCCAGAAGCTTCGACCCCGGGAGTGGCTGGAGTTGGATTCATTGGAAGCCATAACGGTGATGGTGAGCAACGGCCTCGGCGTTTCCGTTCTGCCCGACTGGGCGCCGCCATGGCCGGAGGGGCTGTCAGTCGCGCGCCTGCCACTGCCCGGCCTGCCGCTGGTGCGCGAGATCGGCATGCTGTGGCCGCGTAGCGCGCCTTCGGGGCGGCTGGTGCGTGTCCTTCTAGATGCCTTTGAGGCAGTCTCGTCAGCCGGAAAGAGGGCCGGCGATGCTTGATCCGTCTAGCTGCAGCCATGACTCCAGTGCTGGCGTGGCCAGGGGGGACCTCGGGGTGCGGCACCAATGAGCGGACCGAAACCACCGCAGGACGCGAATGCGGCCGCTTTGGCGCGAGTCAACCTCAAGCTGTTGCAAACTTTTATGCTGGTCGCCGAAAACCGCAGCTTCAAGGAGGCCGCCGACCGGGCACATCGTTCGCAGTCCGCCATCAGCATGCAGATAAGGCAACTCGAGGACCAACTCGGCGCCAAGCTGTTCAACCGCACCACGCGCGACGTCAAGCTCACGCCTGAGGGGAGCAAATTGTTCGCCAGCACCCAGCGCGGCCTGCAAGAGGTCGGCATCGGCTTGCGCAACGTCCAGGAGGCATTGGCCATCCGGCGCGGCCAGGTCGCGCTGGCCTGCGCGCCCACCATCGCCTCGACCCATCTGCCGCGTATCCTCGCCGAGTTCGAACGCGACTATCCTGGAATCAAGATGCTTCTGTCGGAACTCAAGTCCGCCGACCTTTACCGGGTGATAGAGGCCGATGCTGTCGATTTTGGCATAGGCCCGATCTCCGACGATCCGGACCTCGATTTCGAGCCGCTGCTTGACGATCCGCTGCACGCGCTGATCCCCAGGCAGATGTGCCCGCACAATCGCCGCACCATCACGCTGGCGGAACTGTCCAGCCTGCCCCTGCTCCATTATCACACCACCACCCTCATGGGGGCGATGCTCGAGCGCGAGGCTGCCTCCCGCAGCATCGCGCTGAATGTTCGGTACCGCTGCATCCAGGCGGAGACACTCGTCGCGATGGCCGAGGCCGGCATCGGCGCGGCAATCCTCACCCAGTCGATCGTCCGTTTCGCAGAGCCGAACCAGTCGCGCGCCTACAAGATAGTCGAGCCCGAACTCGTTCACCGCTACGGCATCGTGCGCAAGCGCGGCAAAGAGCTGTCGCCGGCCGCCGAACGGCTCGCGCAATTGATCCGGGTGTCGCTGCGCCAGACCTGAAGGCCGGCCCGATCCGGGCGACTTCAGATTTTCAGAATAATCGATAGGATTTTTGAATTTTTTCTGAAGTTCGGCTTCCGCTAGAGATGGCCTTCCCGGCACACGGAACGTCGGGAAGGAGGAACGTCGTGCTTCAGGATGTTTATGTCCAACAGGACAACAATGTCGTCGAGACCAGGATCAAGATTGCTCGTATCCAAGCGCACAAGCTCGCCAACATCCCGATCACGCCGCCTCCCTATCGCGATATGCCGAACAAGGAAGGCGCACTGCTTCTCCAGGTCGAGACCAATGACGGCCTCGTCGGTTGGGCCACCAGCGGCTACACCCACCATGTCGCCATCGAGCTGATCAACAAATACATCGCGCCGAAAATCGTCGGTGAGAATCCGATGCGCACCGAACGCATTCCCCTGCTGTTCGACCGCGCCAGCT
Organism: Mesorhizobium sp. M7A.F.Ca.US.010.02.1.1; assembly: GCF_004023085.1. Classification (NCBI taxonomy): domain Bacteria; kingdom Pseudomonadati; phylum Pseudomonadota; class Alphaproteobacteria; order Hyphomicrobiales; family Phyllobacteriaceae; genus Mesorhizobium; species Mesorhizobium sp. M7A.F.Ca.US.010.02.1.1. Next base: position 7,017 of record NZ_RZRV01000075.1, read on the forward strand.
TCGAACGGCCGCTGGGCAGGACCCTGATCTCCGCGCTGGCGATGATCGACATCGCGCTCTGGGACATCAAGGGCAAGATGCTCGGCCAGCCAGTGCATCACCTGCTGGGCGGCGCGCGCGACAAGGTGCCGGTCTACGTCACGCACGGCGCGGCGTACGATAACGCGCCGGTCTATTCGCCGGAGGAACTGGCTGCGGAGGCGACCCACCTCGTCAACCTCGGCAATAACCATCTCAAGAACACCGTCGGCCGTCAGCCCATCCCTGATCCGAAGGATGACTACATCCGCATGAAGGCGATGCGCGAGGCCGTCGGCCCGGACGTCAAGCTCGCCATGGACGGCAATCTGCGCATGACCCTGGCCCAGGCGGTGGAACTGTGCAAGCGATGCGAGGAGCTCGACATCAGCTTCGTCGAGGAGCCGCTTTACTACAACGATCCGAGGCTGCTGCGCGAGCTGCGTTCGAAAACGATCGTCCCGGTCGCTGCGGCAGAAAATGAGAAGTTCTCCGCACGCGACCTGATCCTGGCCGACGCGGTCGACTATATACAGCCCAATGTAAACAATGACGGCGGCTACTCGGCGGCAATCCGCACGGCCGCCCTTGCCAAGCTCTTCCATATCCCGCTCTCGCACGGCAACGGCAATGGCCCCCACAACATCGCGCTGCATGCCGGCCTGTCGAACGGCGGATTGGTCGAATACCACTTCCACAAGTGGATGGCCTACAACGCAATCTTCAAGAGCGTCCCGCAACCCAAGAACGGGTACCTTACTGTGTCGCAGGAGCCGGGGCTGGGCCTCGAGCCCAAGGACGGCCTAATCAAGGAATTCTCGGTGCAGATGTAGCACGCGAGCATGCCTACGATTTCGTCGAACTCCCAGTGCCCAAAGTCGGCCAGGTCGACACGAAGGAGGCTATCATGGCGGGCCGGAATCGAACGCCCCGACAAGTGCGCGGATTAGCGCCTGGATCCGCGCGGTCTTGTAGAGATCGGCATGGGCGACGAGCCAGACATCGAAATCGGCCGAGCGCTCGGGCATGATCCGCACCAGATCCGACTCGGTGTCGGCGCGGTAGCAAGGCAGTTCGGCGACGCCGATGCCGGCTGCTGCCGCCTCGACGAGGGTGATGGATGATGATGTCCGGAACACCACCTTGCCACCGCCGGTCGGCTCTCCGCAGAAGGCGAAAGGCATCGTCGGCGCCACCGAGTGCTGGTATGCGACGAGATCGTGATCCGAGAACCCGTTACCGGGGGCGGGCGTGCCACGCGCGGCGAGATAAGCGCGGGAGGCATAGATCCCGGTCTTGAGGCTTGCGAGGCGGCGCACGATCAGATCGGGCGCGTCCGGCCGGATGGTGCGGATGGCGATGTCGGCCTCGCGCCGGGTTAAGTTGGCGATATCTTGCGAGGTCAGGCAGACGACCTCGATGCCGGGATGTTCAGAGCGCATGCGGGCGATGGCCGGAATGACGAACCGCTTGCCAAGCGAGTCGGTCGTCGCCACCCGCACCGAACCGGTCAGCTGCTCGTCGAGTCCCGTCACCCGTCGCTCCATCTGCGCGACGGACCGCTCGATCGCTTCGGCCGGTTCGACCAGCGCTTCACCGGCCGACGTCAGCACATAAAGGGACGGCGTGCGAAGGAACAGTCGCGCGAAGTAGGACAAGGCGGCTGTAGCCGCCCTTGTCATTTCAACTCAAACGTTGCGACGACCTCTGGCGCGTTCCAGGTCATCTGCTGTGTAGACATCCGCCGTTGGATCGAAGCCAGTCCAGCCGCCTGCTTCGTATTCGTTTCGCCGGCCGGCGATGTCGACGGAATCGTATTGCTTCAGGATCTGTTCCGCGTTCGGGACAAGATCGTCTTCGACCCTGGCTGTGACCATCGTTCCGCCACGCCGAACGCCTTCGGCATAAACATGTGCGTCGTTTTCAGGCACACCGGACTCCGTCATCGCGCCTATGATGCCACCAGCGGCGCCACCAACCGCAGCACCGCCAACCGCGCCCACCGCAGTGGCTACCAGCCAGCCTGCGGCAACCACGGGACCGACACCAGGTATCGCCATCAGGCCAAGGCCGGTGAGCAGGCCGCCGGCCCCGCCGATAACAGCACCGACACCAGCCCCGGCTGCCGCATCCTCGCCAGCCTCAGACGCTTCGCCTGTGTGCCAGCCGCCCGAGTTATTGGCCACGATGCTGATATCGTCGTGCGGAACGCCTGTGGCTTCAAGCTCGCCCACAGCGTCGCTTGCTTGATCGTAGTTGTCGAAGAGGCCTGTTACGGTTTTCATCTAATTTGTCCTTGGTTGTGATCAATTGTTGCCGGCAACGACGTTGCCTTGAAAGTCGAGAGCGATGGGTACGGATTTGCCGTCCTTGCTCGCGGTTCCACGCCAGATGCCCTTGTCATCCTTCGTCAGGGCGGAGACGTCCGCGTAACCTGCCTTCTCGATGGCGCTCTTGGCCTGGTCCTCGGTGAAGCTGTTGGCCCCAGGCACCGGCGCTGCAGGATTTGTGGTGTCCGAATTGGACACGGCTGGTGCGGTGCTATCGGCGGCAGGAGCGTCAGCCGCGACCTTGCCGATCATCTCCTGATGCATTTTGAGCGTCGGCAACGTCTCGCTTGCAAACGACTTGAGAGCGGCATTGTCGCCGTCCTTGGCGTAGCTTTCAAACAGGCTTACAGCGTCGGCATGCGCCGCCTTCTGCATGTCGGCATACGGTGCATCGACTGGCGTGGCAGCTGACTGCAACTTGTCGACTTCGCTCTTGTGGGCAGCGTCGAGGTCGGAGGGCACCTGCAATTTTTGTTCGCCGGCAATAGTCTCGAGCTTGCCGTTCGCAGCACCATGGTCGGAGATCATCTTCTGAGCGAAATCCTTGAGGGTCCGATCTTGGAGCTTGTCTTGAGCGACCTTGCTGGACTGCACTTCGAACATCCCGCCGATCGCGGCCTTCGTGACGAAATCCTGGGCCGTTTCTGCTGACAAGGCAGGCAGTACAAAGGCCATTGCGGTGGCGATCGACAGCGACGCCACGCGTAGTTTGATTCTCATGCTGAGGTTCCTTGGATGAAGAGGACGATGAACTCCAACCTCCTGGCGGACGGTTTGTTCCGGACGGTGACAAATGTCGGAATAGATTTCGGGGCGCCATTCCCGTCGTCGCAAAGCAGGCAGGTCCCGGAACCTCAGACCGATCGAAGAGTTGCCATTGCTTCGCAAAGGAGAGCCCTGATGGCGGAAAATTCCGACGACAATAAAGTTGGCAAGCGTTCTGGCAAAGAGCCTGAAGCAGACGCGCGAGGCCAATCAGAAAAGCACCACAAAGGCGGAAAGAACGACGGTGTCTCAAGCGCCAATCCGCGCATTTTATCGGGCGAGAAGGATGGCGACGCCACATTTCCTCTGAAGCGGAAAAAGTGACAGCAGCGTCATTCCAGCGCTGGCCGAACCAAATCACGACTACGGCTCTGCGACCAACCGCTTGCGCCCAGCACGCCATGGATAGCCACGGCGAGATTCCTGCGGAGCGGACGTCGCTCAGCGACGCCAGCCTGCCGAATGTTGCCGGCCAGCAAGGAATAGACCGTGATAAGCGCGGGTTGCGACCGCTGGCAGGTTAGAACTCACGTTGGCTTTGCGATCGGCTCATCGCTGCCGACAATCGGTGACCTATAATAAGGGGGCATGTCCACGCGCCGAAAAAACAAAGCAACAGAGAAGCTGATTGGAGAGTGGCCCTTAAGCCCGGCTGCAGCTCTGGCGGTGTCGCTCTACGCATCACGATTCATCCTCCTCTCCTGAAAGATAGCTACGTTGCAGGGCAAGATATATGCGTCAATCTTGCCGGGGCGAATGGACCTTTTCGACCGCTTGCGGCGCAAAGCAGTCCACATGATGCCGGACGCTAAGGAGGTCGGCTTTTAGCCCGATCCCGAAAGCTGCCGGTCCACGGTCGTGAAGAGTTTCGGGCGCCGGCAGGCGTACGAAAGTCGCCGAGGAAGGAACCTGCGGGCCACAGGCGATGGTTACGGGAATTTCGATTTGCGGCTGGTGTCGGCGATGGCTCGACCGCCGCCCGGAATCTGTGGGTTTGATGCGGACGGACCGTTTCGCCTTTCAGCCACGCGGTATTGTCGGCTCGTCGCGCGGCCGGACGCGACCCGTTCGGCGTCGATGATCACCATGGACAAGCGTGGGTCCGTTGCCGGAGGCTGAGTGCCTGCGGCTGAAGGCTGGAAAAAGCAGACATCACAGGACTGCGTCGTAGGTCTCGATACGCGTCGCAGCCGACTGAAGTGGAGCGCTATCATGCCCCTTCAAGCAGGGTGGACGGACGGCAGGTGCCTGGGTAGACGACCCTCTCTTCCTGTCCACCTCGCGAAGTCAGATTTTCCGACCGGCCAGCAGCCTTGTCAGCCAGTCCGGATTCATTTCCGGAACAGAGGACAAAAGCCGTTCGGTGTAGGCCGCGTGCGGTGGCGTGAGAACCTCGCTCTTCAATCCCTGTTCAACGACTTTGCCCTGATGCATGACGACGATTTCGTCGGCTATCGCGCGCACGGTAGCAATGTCATGGGTAATGAAGATGTAGCTCATTCCGAGTTCACGTTGGAGACGTATGAGGAGCTTGAGAATTTCCTCTTGGACGATCTGGTCGAGCGCGGACGTGATCTCGTCGCAGATGACAAGCTCCGGATCGGCAGCCAACGCCCGAGCAATGCAGACGCGCTGTTTTTGGCCACCCGACAGCTCACCAGGCAGGCGTTCCAGAAAATCTTCGCTCATCTCGACCATGTGCATAAGTTCGCCGATCCGGCGATCCCTCCGCGCGCCCTTAAGGCCGAGGTAGAATTCGAGCGGCCGAGCTATGACTCTCTTCGACCGTTTGGCGCGGATTCAGGGCGTTGTCGGGCATTTGATAAATCATCTGTATGCGGCGCAGGACCTCCTTCGGCCGCGTCTTCAGGCTCGAGGAAAGAAGCTGGCCGGCAAAAGAAATCGAACCTGAAATTGGCGGCAAAAGGCCGGTGACGACTCGAGCGAGCGTCGATTTCCCCGAACCGGATTCGCCAACCACAGCCACGGTTCTTCCGCGCGGAACCTTGATGGAGACATCCTGGAGCACCTTGACCTTTCCTGCATAGGCCGCGGTAACGTTGTCTATCGTCAGCAGATAGTCATCGGCTGGAACTTCGGGCTTGGCGAGCTTGCGTACGGCCCAGAGCGTTTTTGTATATTCCTGGCTGGGCGAGGCCAGCATCTGGCGCGTGTCAGCCTCCTCCACGGTTCGTCCGTGGCGCAGAACTATGATGCGATCCGCCATTTGCGCCACCACCGCCAGGTCATGCGTCACGTAGATTGCAGCGGTGCTGAATTCCTCCACGATGTTGCGAATGGAAGCTAGAACTTCAACCTGCGTGGTTACGTCGAGCGCCGTTGTTGGCTCGTCGAATATTATGAGGTCCGGACGACAAGCCATTGCCATCGCTGTCATTGCCCGTTGCAACTGCCCGCCGGAGACCTGATGAGGATAGCGAAAGCCTATGGTCT
>NZ_RZRV01000076.1:0-12523 GCF_004023085.1 Mesorhizobium sp. M7A.F.Ca.US.010.02.1.1
AAAAGCCAAAGCAAACGCGCCGTAAAACGGCTAATCGGTTATGATTCCCGCAACTGGCTGCGCATCCGCCAGATCGAGGCATTCACGCTTTTTCTCGAAGCCGGCAACCGCAAGGCCGCCGACGTGATCGAGATCTCGCCCGGCTGGAACCGATATTGGCGGGCGATGTGCCCCAACTACCGCTCGGTCGATTTCCCCGGCTTCGACAATCTGCAGGGACCGCACAGACGAGCAATATTCGATCGTCATCGCCGACCAGGTGCTGGAACATGTGCGCCGGCCGCAGGCGGCGGTGGATAACATCCACGCCATGACGAGGCCCGGCGGTTGGGCGATGGTGGCAACGCCCTTCTTGTTCCGGGTGCACGCTAGGCCGCACGACTACAACCGATGGACGCCCGCAGGCCTCAAACAGCTGATGGTTGAGGGCGGCTTCGCGGAAGCCAACGTCAAAGTCCACGGCTGGGGCAACAAGGCCTGCGCCAAGGCCCATATCGGCGGCCCCGTTCGCGCCTACGGCCTGTGGCGCGATCTCAGCAACGACGAGGAATACCCACTGATGGTCTGGGCGTTTGCGAAGAAGGCGTGAGAGGCCGATCGCCAAGGACAAAGCTAATGGCTTTGGTTCTGGCGAAGGAGGTTGACAACGGCGGGGGTTGCGGAACGCGCGCTGGCTAGACTCTGGGACGCCCTCTACGATGCCGGCGGGCGATACCGGATGGACTTCGCCTTCCCAAGGGCTTCCATCGTCTCTTCGACGCTTAGGAGGACGGTGGTCTCGTACGAGCTGAGCGCTCCCCCCGCACCGATGGCAAGCGCGACGGATGCCATCGAAACGTTATCTGGCGCCTCCCACAGGTTCCAGCCATCGCGCCCTCCGAAGGCATACCAGAACCCATGCAGCTTTCCGCCCACTGACTCGATGTAAGACCGGGCCGCCTCGCGTCGATCCTCGGGATTTTGGATCAAGCGCGCCCATGTCTCGGGCGTATAGCTGAATCGGGAGAGATACATGGGCATGGTTCACCTCCAAAGTCGCCGCCTAACCAGCTTACGGATAGGCTCACAGGCCGACGAAATATGCGCTCAAGCTAATAGAAGCGCCGCAAGCGAAATTAGCTGGGCCGCAGTTGGTGTTAACGTCCGGTCCGTGCAAGAGCACGCTTGTGCTCGATCACCGCTTCGCCTTCCTGATCCTCGGCAAGTCCTGCGTGTGGGTCTTGAACTCGTCAGCAGGCCCGGCACGAAGGCGCAAAAAAGCGGCGCGAGGACCCCGGCCGGCGTGTCGTTCGATTGGAAGGCTCGGCGGTACATCCAAATCTGAAACTCGCGGGGGCCTGGCATGCGAATAGCAGGGACGTTGCCCAACGGTCGTTGCAGCGGTGGACGGGCTCACCACGCAGACAGCATGGCGCGACGTTGTGGTGGATGGCGGGCCAGGTGAAGCCATCGGTTAGGCTGAGATTTTGTGCCATAGAGGATAGGTCTAGTTGTACCCGAGCAGATGGCGAAGCCCAACTATCGGCAGATAAACGGTCCAAATCATCCCGATGGCGGCGGCAACGCCGAGGCCGATTGCGGGAGCCCAAACCTTCCAGAGCATCTGGAGCCGCGCCGCTATTTCAGTCAAACTGTCTTCCATTGATCGCTCCCCAAGTCGATTCGAAGGCGAGAATGCCAATGAACGCCAAGACCGCCGCTCTTGCAATCACCGCAAGTCTTTGCATCGCGGGTTTCGCCTATTCCAGCGGTCACGAGGCCGGTCGGGTGTCCCAATTGAAGGACACGGTGTCGGCTTACAACCGACGCATGGGGATTGACGACAAGGCCAACAGCCTCGGCCGCGTCGATCTCTGCCTGGAGCTTGGTGGCCTACTTGATGAATGCGAGCGGATAGACCGCTGATCTGCTGAACGGCTGATTTTTGAACCTGCCACCTTCATTGCCGACAAGCGGGCGCTATGGGACCGCGTTCAGGGCAAGGCCGGCGCACCGCCGCCGAAAGGTTAGCCAAAGAGCAGGCCCGAATGGCTCAAGCCGGGTTTGGTGGGCGGGTCAAGTTCCTTAAAGGCGAGGAGAAGCTACGTCACGCCTCGCTGAAGGACTTCTGGGAAGTCCAATGAGGATGCGCCTAGACGGCACCCTTTCAGATATTTATATTAGATGCCTCTAAAGTAGCGATGAGCCGCTCGGCTTCAGATTGCGCCAAGGGCCTGCTTTTTCATCCGGGGGACGCCAGTATGACAAGCGAACGTCAGCACGAATACGAACTGCTTGCGCGTCGACCTACGGACTCGCCGCAACCGGCGTCTGCTTGCGGCGATCGCCCGGCATGGGACTGTGGGCGGGCGGCTGCTTTGTAGCTAACCTTGCGCATCGTGCCTGCCGGCTGCGATTAGATCCGCCTTCGGCAGGCCTGCGTCGACATGCTCTCGATCTTCCCGACGCCGGAACATGTTGACGTGGAAGAACCAGCCGATGAAATCTTCATATTGCACAGCTGGCGAGGATCCGCACCACAGCAGGCCAAATCTCTCGAGAGCCTGTCGCATGAGTTCCGAAGCCCGTTGCCGATCGCCGAGGTAGGTCAGGTTCGCGGCATGAAATGCCAGGATGTCAGGCCAGGTTCTCGGCGCCAATGCGAAGTACTCTTCAGCGGCGTCGTAACGCCTGGCAGTGACGTGAACAATTGCTCGCACGGCGGAGAACCAATCGCCGCCGAGAGGATGCAGAATCGCAGCGATCTCGGCTGCTTCATCAGCCGCATTTTGCTCGCCGAGAAACGCCAGTGCGAGCGCACGATCGATACAGAGGCTTGCATCGTTCGGATTGAGCGAAGCTGATATGGCGAACCTCGACCGGGCGCGTTCGAACTCACCAAGATAGAGGTGACTCCATCCCAGCGCATGGTGTGCTCGCGCCTCCGCTGCATCGAGCCGGACAGCCTGTTCCGCGCTTCGAAGCGCTGCCTCCTCGATCTTGCGGATGTTTGGAGAACCCGGTGACATCTGAGAGGTGCGTATGTGGCAAAAGGCCAGGCTTGCATGCGCTCGCGCGAACATCGGATCCTTGTTTATCGCCTCTTCGAGCAACCGCTCGCAGGCAGCGTTGCCATTGAGTGTCCAGACATCGGACCCATGCATCGCGCGCAACCAGAGATCATATGCATCAAGGCTTTCACTTCGTTTTGTCTTCGCCCGGATTTCCGTGTGTTGCTCCACTTGACCGACTATGGCGCTGACAAGCCTTCGGACCAACTCGTCGTGCACGGCAAACAAATCCCGAGCCATCCTGTCATATCGTTCTGCCCAGACGTGCCTGGCGGTCACGGTTTCGATAAGCTGGGCAGTTACCCTGACGCTTGCGCCTATCTTGCGCACGCTGCCCTCAACGACGTAGTGCGCTCCGAGCCTGCTCCCGATCTCCTTGATGTCGACCGTTGTCCCCTTGAAGCAGGCAGAGGAGTGGCGCGAGACGACGGCAAGGGGACGGTATCGCGACAATTCCGTGATTAGATCCTCGGTGATCCCGTCACTGAAATATTCCTGATCCGGATCACCACTCATGTTGCTGAACGAGAGTACGGCAATTGTGGTCTTGCGGTCGGCAGGCCGAATGGCGGTGGTCAGGCTCCCATGCAGCTCGGATCCATCGAAGTCATCGGGATCAACCTCCACAGGTCGCGGCCCGGCATATTTGTAGCCCCGGCCATGAACGGTCACTATCATGCCGGGGTCAAGCGCCTTGCGCAGCGCAGACACTTGTACCTGCAGGGTATTGTCCCCTACCACCATGTCCGGCCAGACGCTGTCGAAGAGCTCGGTCTTCCCGACCACGGATTCAGCCTTGTTCAGCAAAGTGCCGAGGATATCGAAGCAACGCGCTGGAAGCTCTATCGGTCCGTCCGGGCCGAGCAATTGCCGTTTCGCGCGTTTCAGCCGGTAATGTCCGAAGTGGATATCCATTGGAAAGGTGCCCCGTCCAAGGACAGCAGCTTAGCTGAAGCGACGGCGAAAGCGAACTTCAGTGTTGTTCAGGATTTTTCAGGTTCGCGCCAAGGACCTGTGCGTAAACCTAGGCGATGCTCGTGGCTACAGGAGGACGCCATGGTCGATATCGCCACCCACCTAGTCACCCATTCAAGACTGCTTCCCAAACTCGGTATCGGCACCGCACTGCTTGCAATGACCAAGGATCTGGGCGGAGCCTTCGAGATGGCGTACGTGACGCCTTACGAGACCATTGCTACTGCGCGTCGACCACCTCTCGCGAACCCATCTGATCTTCAGCGTCGTGATCCGAATTGGTAAAGGGCATTAGGGACGAAGGTCTGCTTTCGGGAAGTCGCAAACCTTGCGGCCGGAGGGAGGCGCAGACCCGCCGCTCGCTCGCTACGGCGCTGTTTACGGCGCGCTCGCCAGCCGGTACGCGCGGACCAATTCTGAATGACTGCCGTTCGCTTTGCGAATGAGTGCTTCCGGCTCCCTATCCTAGACTACCGCGTCGGCGATGCGCCCAAGACCACTTGCCGGAACATCAGCGCGTTCAATGGCGCCTATATAGCGGTCGATCAGGCCGGAGCGCTCTGCCAATTTGTCTTGAGTCATGTGCCGCCTGTTTCTGGCTTGTCGGTTGTCTTAGAACTTAGACCAGCCTCGACAAGTCGGCGGAAAGCCTCCGATCTGGTGGGAAGGTCGGGCTGATTTCGGCGCCAATCGTCAACGCGGGCAAGCAAGTCACCCGTGAGCCGCAGTTCGAAGCGCTCAGTTTTGTTATCAATAGCATCGGGCGTGTTTGACAATGACGAATGTCCGTAATGCGCGGTATGTACGTAAATTGTGGTTTGCGCTTTGCGGCCGAACAACGTGCACGAACACGTCGCTCGGCCTGACCACAACCCAAGCTGTTTGGAGCTCGGATCATGGTTGATTCCGACAATACCACGACTTTGCCCTTCTTCATCGGCCGGCAACGCGATGAGCTCGAAAGACCGGGCCCCCAAACCACAGAACCGCTTTGAGGCTATGGAGCGAGTGGCAACGAGCTCGATATACCTCATTGCTGTTATGTCGAATTCAGCAGCGGATGGAGGCGCGAATGATCGCCAATACCGGAATTCAGGTATTGACCGCAGGCGAGCCGATGCCATCGCAACTATCAGTGCCTACTACGGGTCTAGACTCTGAGCATCTCATAGCTTGCGAAGCCGAGGTCTTTGCGATGACCGAAGCTCTAAATTCCAAGATTCGATCCCTAAGGTCGCGGCTACGTCGCTCATCGGCGTCATCGCCCAGTTAGAAATGATCATTGTGGCAGAGCCGCGGGAGCGATCAGAAGAAGCCGAGTTTCTTCGGGCTGTAGCTGACCAGCATATTCTTGGTCTGCTGATAGTGGTCGAGCATCATCTTGTGGGTCTCGCGGCCAATGCCGGACTGCTTGTAACCGCCGAACGCGGCGTGCGCGGGATAGGCGTGGTAGCAGTTGGTCCAGACGCGGCCCGCCTGGATGGCGCGACCGAAGCGGTAGCAGCGATTTGCATCACGGCTCCAGATACCGGCGCCGAGGCCGTAGAGGGTGTCGTTGGCGATCGACAGCGCCTCTTCGTCATCCTTGAAGGTGGTGACCGAGACCACCGGTCCAAAGATTTCCTCCTGGAAAACGCGCATCTTGTTGTGACCCTTGAACACGGTCGGCTGGACGTAATAGCCGCCAGCAAGGTCACCCGGAAGTTCGGCGCGCCCGCCGCCGGTCAGCACCTGGGCGCCTTCCTGACGGCCGATGTCGAAGTAGCTCAAGATCTTTTCGAGCTGCTCCGAGGACGCCTGCGCGCCGAGCATGGTGGCCGGATCGAGCGGATCGCCCTGCACGATCGCCTGCACGCGCTTCAGCGCCGTCTCCATGAAGCGGTCGTAGATCGACTCGTGGATCAGAGCACGGCTCGGGCAGGTGCAGACTTCACCCTGGTTGAACGCGAACATGACGAAGCCCTCGACTGCCTTGTCGAAGAAGTCGTCGTCTTCCGCGAGCACATCCCGGAAGAAGATGTTGGGGGACTTGCCGCCCAGTTCGAGGGTTACCGGAATGAGGTTCTGGCCGGCATATTGCATGATCAGCCGGCCGGTGCTCGTCTCACCGGTGAAGGCAATCTTGGCGATGCGCGGCGAGGAGGCCAGCGGCTTGCCGGCTTCAAGGCCGAAGCCGTTGACGATGTTCAAGACCCCTGGCGGCAGAAGATCGCCGATCAGATCGGCCCAGAGCAGGATCGAGGCCGGCGTCTGCTCGGCCGGCTTCAGCACGACGCAGTTGCCGGCGGCAATCGCGGGCGCCAGCTTCCAGCACGCCATCAGCAGCGGGAAGTTCCAGGGAATGATCTGGCCAACCACGCCAAGAGGCTCGTGAAAGTGATAGGCAACGGTGTCGTCGTCGATCTGGGAGAGGCTGCCCTCCTGGCTGCGCAGTGCGCCGGCGAAATAGCGGAAATGATCGACGGCGAGCGGCACGTCGGCGGCGGTCGTTTCGCGGATCGGCTTTCCATTGTCCCAAGTCTCGGCGAGGGCGAGGAGGTCCAGATTGTCCTCCATGCGGTCGGCGATGCGGTTGAGGATCAGCGCACGTTCGGCAACGCTGGTGCGGCCCCAGGCGTCCTTGGCGGCATGCGCGGCATCGAGCGCGGCTTCGACATCGGCCGCGCCGGAACGAGCGACCTCGCACAACAGCTGGCCGTTCACCGGCGAATGATTGTCAAAGTACCGGCCGGCGCGAGGCTCGGCCCATTTGCCGCCGATGAAGTTGCCATAGCGCTTGGCAAAGGGGACCTTGACCGCGCGCGAAAATTCTACCTTGTTCATGTCTTCCTCCCGAAAGCGACGCCGCGGGATGCGGACGTTCCGGTCGAAAGCGTTGCAGGATGGATGCCGCAATGTCAGCCCCGTCCGGGCGCCGGACCAGACCGACCTGTCGCAAAACTGCGACAGGTCGGGACACGAACATCAATGTGGGCGGCGAATGCCGAGCCGGGCGAGCTTGCGATGCAGCGTGGCGCGAGAGATGCCGAGGTTTTGCGCGGCTGCGGAAACGTTGCCTTCTGACCGGGCAAGCGCGCGCTGGATGGCGGAACGCTCGGCTTCCGTCAAGTCTTTCGATGCTGCCGGCGCGTCGCCCAGGAAGTCTGTGGCGGGCAATGGCTTCGTCAGGCAATCCGGCGTGATGCCAAGCGCCAGCCGCGCGGCGCGGGTCGCCCCGACCACGAGATCGTCGGCATCGACCGCCACCAGCGCGCCCGTGCTCCTGTCGGCGACCGGCGCTAGCAGGATGCGCGCCTTCGGAAACGCCATGCGGAAATTGTCGGCCTCGATACGGCGGGCGGCTTCATTGACGGCCATTGCGATGAGATTGACGAAGCTCTCCGTCAGGTCGGCCCGGCAGGACGACACGTCGAGCGCGGCGACAAGGTTGCCCAAATGATCGTAGACTGGTGCCGTGGTGCAACTGAGCAGCGTGTTGCGGGTGAAGAAATGCTGATCACGGTGGATGGTGAGTGCGCGCTGCTCAACCAGGCACGTTCCGATGCCGTTGGTGCCCTCGCTGTGTTCACTCCACACCGAGCCGGTCCACAGGCCCCAGGAATGAAAGGTCTCGTCGTCGACCGGTGCGCCACGGCGATCGACCGGGACACCATCGCGATCAGCCAGCAACACGCAGCAGCCGACACCGCCGACGGCAAGATAGAGCCTGTCGAGACTGGACTGGGCGGCAGCGAGCAGAGGCTCGACCTTCTGCCGGGCGACGCTCAATTCGATATCCGTCAACCGCCGGGGTGATTTCTGGCCTGCAGGATCAAGCCTGTGCAACGAGGCCGAGCGCCGCCACGAAGCGACCAGCGCCGATTTTGCAGCGGCATCCGATGCGATCGATGCTTGAATACGGTCGGCATGCAATATGGCCATGTGCCGGTCCATGCCTTCCTCCCGAAGCCTGAACGCCGATAGACTTGCCCGCTGTTTCCTCAGTCTTCCAGCGGCAAGATGTCCTCCGCGCTGCTATCTTGCTCTTGGTGCCCCGCTGTCAATTGGTCTGAAGTGCTAGAACCATCCAGCAGTCGAAGCGCAGCTCATTCGCTCATCGCATGAAGCGCATCGTGCCTGACGATTTCGATGCTGCGCAGGCCGAGCAGGCGGATGACACCCTTGTCCTTCAGCCGGGTGAAGATCCGCGATACCGTCTCGATGGTGAGGCCGAGATAATCGCCGATGTCCATGCGCGACATCGGAAGTTCGACCTGCCGCAATCCGCCCTGCCGTTCCGCCATGTCCACCAGGAAAGCGGCGACGCGTTCGATGGCGTTCTGGCGGCCGAGAACCAGCAGGTGTTCCTGCGCCCTTGTCAGCCCCTTGAGCGCCAATGGCAGCAACCGATTAGAGAGGTCCGCGCCGGCAACGAACCGAAAGACGCGGACAGCCGTGGCGTTAATCGCTTCGGCGAAGAAATGATGGGTGGTGTCGGCTTCGAAACCGAAGGTCTCGCCGGCCAGATGGAAAGCGCTTATCTGCCGCCGGCCGTCGGCAAGCAGGCGATAGACGCGAACGGCGCCGAATTCGACCTGGTAGAAGCTTCCTGCCTTCTCGCCCTGGGCGTAGATTTCCGCGCCGGCGGGAAAGAAGCTGATCGGTTGCAGGGATGCGGCGTCGAGAGCCTCTGGCAGGCTCGACTGAGCGGACTGCGACGATACTGAGATCCTGGAGGTCGTGTAGACGTGCATGGCTGTTTTCCCGGTTGGTCCGTGGCACAGCAATCGCGCAAATCCGCGAGGCGCGAAATTCGGTTATGTCCCTACGGAAAAATACCTAGATGCCCGCCCAAGGTGGCACTGGAGCGTTGATCGCGAAGGCGCACGCCCGGTTACGCCCTGTTCGGTTTCCACTTGTCTGCGTCGATTCGGCCGTCGCCGGTCAATGGGGGGAGCACGTCATAGCCCTCTTTGCGGGCACCTGCCGGGCGGTCTTTCTCGCGAGCAAGCAACAGCCGGACATTGCGTAATTTCGGGGTAAGATCCATCAGATCTGCCATGGCGAACTCCTTTGATGGAGTGTCATAAAGCGCCGGCAGGACTTGGCCTTCGATTGGCATCAAAGAACGCATGAGGGTCTGGCTTGTCTCAGAGGCTCGGCAGCAGCATCGCGCAAGCACCGGCGGTCGCGGCGATCAGGGTTGCGCCGGCCAGCGGCAACCAGAACCTGATCGGGCCGGCAAATACTGCCAGCGACAGGCCGGCCGACCGCGTTTGCTGCCAGCGCCGCGAGCACCGCCTGGCCCACTGTCTCGACAGGGACCGAATGCTTGACCAGGCGCAAAGCACTGAGCACTGAGACATCGACATCGAATGTGCCTGCGAGCGCCGAGCTCGCCAGCAAGCCGCGTCCGCCGAATTGAGCAGCCAACGCGGCGCTCGAGGTCGCGACAATCGCAAAGAGCACGGCGAAGAGCAGCACGGGCCTAGTTCGAATGGATTGCGCGCGATCGCGCCGCCCTCGCGGTCTCCGCTATCCCGGGCCATCAGCAATGCGCCGAAAACAGCGAAGGAGAGTGCTGCGGCGATTGCCGGAATGCCGACCGAAACGAACCGCTCGGCTCGATGATCAGAACCACGGCGCAGACGCGTAGCAACGAAACCACCGCCGCCAGCGAAGCTGCGCCTGCAAGCGGCGATGGATTGGTTGCCGACGCGGCATTGCGGGCCAGCGCCACGGTTACGGCGGTTGAAGAGACGATGGCGCCGACGAGCGAGCTGACGAGCAGGCCGCGCGTGGTTCCAAGAACGCGGACGGCGACATAGCCAGCGAACGATATCGACGCCATCAGCACCGTGAGGAACCAGACCTCCCACGGGTTGAAGCCACCCCACCGGTCCAGTGTCCGGTTTGGCAGCAGGGGCAGGACGATCGCGGTCATCACTGCCAGGATCAGCGCCGAACGAAGCTCGATCCAGTTCAGGCGTTTCAAGAGGCCATGCAGGATTTCGCGACGCATTCTCGTCCCGGCTCTTCTCAAGCAGCCGGCGACTGCCTTTGAGGTAGTTCGTGATGGCGGTGAGCGGCTGGTTGATCTCATGAGCAAGCGTCGAGGCCATCTCGCCGAGTGCGGTGAACCGCTGTGCAGCAGCTCCTGCTGCTGCTCCTGGATTCTTGCTTCTGCCGGTGGCGTTCGGTCAAGTCGCGGCAGAAGCCGGTAAAGAAACGTCCGGTCCCCGGATACATCTCGCCAACGGAAAGCTCCATCGGGAAAGTCGTGCCATTCTTGCGTGCCCCGGTCACGGTGCGGCCGAGCCCGATGATCCGGCGCGCTCCCGTCGTCTGGTAGCGAAGCAGATAGGCGTCATGCTCGTCGCGGTAGGGCGAGGGCATCAGCATTTTCACGTTTTGACCGATGACTTCGCCTGACTGGTAGCCGAACAGCGTTTCGGCAGCGGTGCTGAAGGATTGAATCCCACCCTGCTCGTCGATGACCACCATCGCGTCCGGCACTGTCGCCAGAATCGAACGCAAATGATCCTCGCGCAAAAGAAGAGCTGCGTTTGCGAAGGAAAGCTCGCTAACATCGGTGCCTTCGACGAAGATAGCCGTAATGCGGCCATCGTCGGCCTTGATGGGCTGATAGACGAAATCGAGAATGCGCTCTTCGGCAGGTTCGTCATCCTTGCGAAGCGCGACTTTCACCGCCCGTCCCCTGTACGGCTCACCCGTTTCATACACTTGGTCCAGTAGTTCGTAGAAGCCTTGGCCTTCGAGCTCGGGAAGGGCCTCCCGCACGGACTTTCCAATCACTTGCCTGTGGCCGATCAGCCGTTGGTAGGCAGTATTGGTCAGTTCGAAGACATGATTTGGCTCACACATGAGAGCCATGAAGCTCGGGCTTGTTCGAACATTTGCGACAAGACCGATTTAAGCGTTGTCGAGCCGACCGACAAAATAAGCGCTTCGTCTTGGCTCACCTGGGATTCCTAGTTTCGATACTCCTGCAACAAGGCTAACTATCACTTCTCTCCGTACAGGCAAAACGGATCGAGGCCGACGTTTTTCGCACAGATGCTGTTGGCGGGTTCTTTGACGCGCATCAAGGCGTTGAGCGCCGATGGATGCATTTCATCATCGTATTCCACCGGTCCAGCGAAAGGCATCCATCATGTCCTACAAGTCAATCATCGTGAATCTCGCCGTGGATGCACCTCCGGCGGCCCTGGTGAAATTGGGGATCGGGCTTGCGGAACGGTTTGGCGCCCGTCTCATCGGTCTGGCGGCTGCAGATGTCCCACCATTGGTCGCGACTGGCGACGGTATGGTCTACGAAGGCGAGATCATGCAGATCCAGCGCACGGAAATCGAAAAGCGGCTTGCCGAACTGCGAGCCGAATTCGAGAGGCTGGTTCCTGCTTCGATCTTTAGCGAGTGGGGGCAAGCTGTTTGCAGTCCAACCCGCTTCCTGAGCATTTCGGCTCGATCCGCCGATCTTATTGTCACCGGCAGCGAGAAGGGGGAAAATGTCTTTCGTGCAGTGGACGTCGGCAGCCTGGTACTTGGTATTGGCCGGCCAGTCCTGGTTGCCGCGAGCAATGTCGAGCATGTCATGGCAAAGACCGTTCTTGTTGCCTGGAAGGACACCAGGGAAGCGCGGCGGGCGATAGCAGATGCGTTGCCCCTTCTGGCCAAGGCCAACGAAGTCGTCGTTGCCACAATCGATACGGACCACGACGAGAGCATCCGCGACAGCCTTGCCGATGTCGCGGTTTTTCTCGAACATCACGGCATCATGGCACGAACCGAACTGATCGCCGGCGACGCTGACGGCGACCGGTTGCTGACATTTGCGCGCTCGATCCATGCGGACCTGATCGTCTCGGGTGCCTATGGGCACAGCCGTCTGCGGGAATGGGCGTTCGGCGGAGTGACGCGCTCGCTGATTGAGGAAAGCGGCATCAACCGCTTCATGTCGTATTGATGGGTCGACGTCCCAGCAGCCGAGTGCGCGGCGGTGGGTCAGGAACTTCAATCTACCCCCTTCGCCGCCTTGGCATGGCAACGGCTCCGTCTGTTTATCGAGATCATGTCGTCGGCTGTCTGCATGGCTATGAGTCTCAAAAGGCAGGAGTGTCCAAGATGAGCTTTCTCGATTACCTGATTTCAGTCGACGCCAGGGCAGCTTTGGATGGCACGCATGATGCGGACGCTGGGTGTCGACAGGCAGTTGAAAGTGGTGCCGGACCATGCATCAGTAACCGATCGGGCGGTCAACCGTTGCCGATCCTGCGGCCATCAGGACGAATGCTCGACTTGGCTCGATCGACACGAGCAAGCCGATGCTCCGCCAGATTATTGTCGCAACCGCGACCTGATCGCACGGCTGCAGCATGCGGCCGGCCAGCGTTAGTCGTCGAGCGGCTACGCAGTTCGCCTTGGGAAAATGGTGGTGGTAGCCCTTGGCTACGAGACCAGGATGACGGACAACGGCTCGGCGCAAAATAGGTTGTCCT
>NZ_RZRV01000077.1:0-12327 GCF_004023085.1 Mesorhizobium sp. M7A.F.Ca.US.010.02.1.1
CGCTCAGTAATGCCATGTCGATCACTCCGTAGCCCCCGCTGAAAAACGCAGGGCAAGGTTCAAACATGGGTCAATTCTCGGTGGAAATATCCTGTGTTGCCGGGTCAGTTCTCAGTGGCAATCAACATATCGAGGCCGTGCTGTGGATCGTGGCACGGCAAGCCCATGGCGTGACCTTCCAGCCTTTTTTCGGAGTTGGAACACCGTCTTCAAGAGATGCCGCGATTGGGCCGAAGCCGATGCTTCCGTTGGTGTCGCAGGGTAGCCCGAACTCGATTTACGCGGGTGGTTCCCAGCTTTTATCCGGTGCCGGCCAGATGGATCCGGATGGTACCAGCGAAGTTGCGTCCTATATGACAAGTGAACACAGGCTCCTCGAAACCGGAGCTGTTGGGCCCCTCCCCTTCCAGAGCCAGATTGTCATGACGTCACCTGCGACCGCTGAACAACCCAAAGCGATTCAGATTGGGCTTCCCGCCCTCAGCAACAGCTATGCGCAACTGCCGGAGCGCTTCTTCGCGCAGACAGATCCGAAGCCGGTGTCCGAACCCCGACTGATTCGGTTTAACAGGCCCCTTGCCAAGGAACTCGGGCTCGATGCCGACCAGCTTACCAGCCCGGACGGAGTGGAAATGCTCGCCGGCAACAGATTTCCGGCAGGCTTGCAAGCCATAGCCCTGGCCTATGCAGGTCACCAGTTCGGAAACTTCGTGCCTCAGCTCGGCGACGGGCGCGCTCTGCTGCTTGGCGAAGTGGTGGACGTCAACGGCATTCGCCGTGACATCCAGCTGAAGGGATCGGGACCGACGCGGTTCTCGCGCAACGGCGACGGCCGCGCAGCCCTCGGCCCCGTCCTGCGCGAGTACGTCGTCAGCGAAGCAATGGCCGCGCTGGGCATTCCGACGACGCGAGGCCTGGCGGCTGTGCTCACCGGGGACCCGGTCTATCGCGAGGTCCGGCTGCCCGGCGCAGTCCTTACAAGAGTGGCGACCAGCCATATCCGGATAGGCACCTTCCAATATTTCGCTGCGCGCCGCGACACCGCGGGGCTCAAGATCCTCGCCGACTATGCCATTCAGCGCCACTTCCCACTGCTGGCGCGGCAAGCGCGGCCTTACCGTGCTTTGCTGGAGGCCGTTGTCGCTGCACAGGCCGATCTGGTGGCGCGCTGGATGCTGGTCGGCTTCATCCATGGCGTCATGAACACCGACAACATGGCGATCTCGGGCGAAACGATCGACTATGGCCCGTGCGCCTTCATGGACGCCTATGACCCGAGCGCGGTGTTTAGTTCGATCGACCGCGTCGGCCGCTATGCCTATGCCAACCAGCCTCATGTCGCGACATGGAACCTTGCACGGTTTGCCGAGACGCTGCTGCCGCTCATGAGCACGGACGAGAATGAAGCCGTCTCTGAAGCTGAAGAGGTGCTTGTGTCTTTCCAGTCCTCCTATGAGACTGTGTTGCAGCGCGGCTTCCGCAGAAAACTCGGATTGCGGACCGAGGCGCAAGGCGACTTGCAACTCGCTGCCGATTTTTTGGATGTGCTGGCTGTCGGCGAAGCGGACTTCACGCGCGGCTTCCGGTGTCTGGGCGATGACCTCGACGCTGCGGACGGCCAAGGCACGGCGCGGCAGTTGTTTCAGGATCCAGGCGCATTCGATGTCTGGTCGGCGCGGTGGCGCGAGCGCATCGCAAGCGAAGCATCCGACACGGCCACGCGCCGGGCCGGCATGCATGCCGCCAATCCCAAATTCATCCCTCGCAACCATCGCATCGAGGCGATGATCAAGGCGGCGCTGGGTGGCGACTTCGAACCTTTCGAGGAGATTCTCAGGGTCATCAGCCGGCCCTTCGACGAGCAGCCGGGGATGGAGCGCTACGCGGACCCGCCCCGACCGGATGAGCGGGTTCTGCAGACCTTCTGCGGGACATGAGAGATCGTTGCGCGAGGAAGCAGGATCTGACCAGGCATGCGACCGCCTCTAAATCTCGCTGCGAGCACGATGTTCCTTCGGCCGGCGCACTGCTCGGGCCGAGGTGCAAACATACACCGGGTGTATTCCTAACTGCGTTTCAGTTCGTGCGGAACCGATATCTCGCCCTCAGCAGCTGTACTCGGAGGCGAAATTCGGGCGGACCGGGCAGTTGACTTCATGCTCTGCGCAATGAGAGGCACGAACGGCGCTCCGAGGCAAATCTGGCCGTCGTCGAAGATCTCGCCTCGTTCCGCCTTCGGGCGCGCTATTCCTCAAAGCCGGCTAGTTTCTGCCAGTCGAAAACAACGCCCACGCCGGGCTCGTCGGGTGCTATCGCAACACCATTCTGAAGCCTAAGCGGCTGAGTGGTATAATGGTCTATATCGAAGCTGTGCGCCTCCACCCAGCCGCCATTTGTCTGGCCTGCGACGAGGCTGACATGAAGTTCCTGCATTCCATGGCTGCACACGGGAATGCCGGCGTTGCGTGAAAGCGCTGCCACGCGCAGCCAGCCCGTGACCCCGCCGCAGTTGGACGCGTCGGGTTGGATGTAGGCGAGCTTGGACCAGGCGAAGGCATGCTCGAACTCCTCGATGACATGCAGGTTTTCTCCCATTGCCAGCGGCATGCCCGTTGCCTTGGCAATGCTGGCGTAACCTTCATAATCGTCGGGTATGATGGGCTCCTCGAACCACAGCAGATCGTACGGCGCAAATGCTGTGGCCGCTTCGATCGCCCGCGGGACGTTCAGCGCGTAGTTGGCGTCAACCATAAAGGTAGCGTCGGGCCCGATGCGCCCGCGGACTGCCTTCACCCGGGCCACATCCTCCGCAAGATCGTCCTTGCCGACTTTGATCTTAACCGCCGTGAAGCCGGCCTTCAAATAGGAATCGGTGCTGGCCAGGAGCTGATCAAGGGTAAAATTCAGGTCGATGCCGCCGCGATAGGCCTTGGCGGTCTTCCCTGTGGCGCCAGCCATCTGCCACAGCGGCAGGCCACTGCGCCGGCCCTTGAGATCCCATAGCGCGATGTCGATTGCCGATATCGCGAAGGATGCGATACCGCCTCGCCCGACATAGTGGATGTGCCAGAGCATGCCGTCGTAGAGCGTCTCGATCCCGGTTGCGTCGCGTCCCCGGACGAAAGGCGCGAGGTCGTGCTCGATCATTGCCTTGATGGCATGGCCGCCCTTGCCGCCGGTGTAAGTGTAGCCGGTGCCCTCGCTGCCATCGGCAAGCCTAAGCGTGACAGTCACCAACTCGAAATGCGTGTGCGCGCCGTGCTTGGCATCGGTCATCACCTCACGCAGCGGGACCCGGAACAGCCGGGTCTCGACATCCCTGATTTCGGTGCGGCTCATGCGGCATCTCGTCCAGATTTTTTCATCGGACCATAATTGCACCAACTTCCCTGGCTCGCAACGGTCTGCCTGGAATTTCGGTGCCACTGGGAACTTTTGGTCCTACGAGGGTCTCGGCACGCTTGTACTTTGGTCCGAATTGCTTTCTAATATGATCGCTGATTGGGAGGAAGAAGGCTTGCTGCATACGGGAGAGCCTGAGATGCCCGCAGTGATCGTTGCCGCCCGCGCGGCCGACGCGATGGTGGCTGGGATCGAGGCCGACATCACATCCGGAAGGCTTGGCGATGGCAGCTACCTGCCGGCCGAGCGCGAATTGATGATCGAGTATGGCGTGGGCCGGGGCGTTGTGCGTGAGGCGATTGCACGTCTGGCCAGCCGCGGTCTGGTGGAAGCGCGTCCACGCTTCCGGCCAGTTGCACGCAGGCCCGGCCTGGATGCTGCGCTCGGCGCCCTCAATGGCATTGTCGGCCATCTGCTGAGCGACCAAGCAGGCGTGAAGAACCTTTACGACATGCGCGTCTTCCTCGAGGCCTCCTTGGCGCGCAATGCGGCCATGCATGCCCGCAAGGAAGACATCGCAGCGCTCAGGGCCGCACTGGCGATGAACGAGGCGGCTATTCCGGACTCGCAGAAATTCTACGCAACCGACGTGGCTTTCCACGCAGCGCTTTATGATATCGCCCGGAACCCGGTGCTACCTGTGGTGCACAAGGCATTCACCGCTTGGCTGTCGCCGCAGTGGATGCGCATGCCCCGATCGCCCGAGCGCAACCGCGTGAATTTCCTAAGCCATCGGGAAATCTGCACGGCCATCATCGAGCGAGATCCCGACGGCGCCGAGCGGGCGCTCCTCAATCACCTTTCGGCGGCCTGGGAGTATGTGCGCGGTACTTTCGAAAGCCGTGAGGCGCCTGAGGCATGACGGAGTCCTACGACCATATCGTAGTGGGCGGCGGCGCAGCCGGATGCGTTGCGGCGGCAAGGCTGGTGAAAGCAGGAAGGCGAACCCTTCTAATGGAGGCCGGCCATTCCCATCATCACCCTCTGCTCGACATGCCGCCCGGCATCTTCAAGATGATCAACGGCTCGAAATTCATGCGCTATCACCGCACCGAGCCGCAAGCCCACCTCGACGGCCGCATTCACGAAATCTCGCAAGGCAACGTGTTGGGTGGCGGCACCTCGGTCAACGCCCAGGTCTATATGCGGGGCCGCTCGGCCGATTACGACGAGTGGGACGACATGATGCGCGGCAACAATGCCGGGGTACGCTGGAACTGGCAGGCAGTGCTGCCGCACTTCACTGGCATGGAGGGAAACAATCGACTCGCCGGCGAACTGCATGGCAGCGAAGGTCCGCTGCTGGTCTCGGATCCCGGCCACATCGACGATGTTTCGCGTTGGTTCGTCCAGGCGGTCCAAGGGCTGGGACTGCCGTACAACCATGATTTCAACGGGCCGTCGCAGCGCGGCGTCGGCTTTTACCAGTTCATGAACCGGCGCGGAAAGCGCAGCAGCGCCGCCTACGCTTTCATCGAGCCGCTGACGAATGATCCCAAGCTGACGGTGAAGCTCAATTGCACTGTCAGCCGGCTGCTGATCGAGAACGGGCGGGTCACCGGCGTCGTCTACTCCGACGCATCGGGCGCCGAGCATATCGCCTATGCGGATGCCGACGTCATTGTCTCGTCGGGTGCCCTCATCTCGCCGAAACTGCTCATGCTGTCCGGCATCGGCCCGGCCGACGCGCTCGCCAGGTATGGCATTGCCTGCGTCGCCGACCTTCCCGGGGTCGGCGAGAATCTGATCGACCATCCGGAGGTCCCGATCATTGCCACGGCGAACGGCCCTTACGGCTATTTCAGGCAAGGCCAAGGCTGGCGGATGATACGGAATGGCCTGCATTTCAAACTCTTCGGCACCGGCACGATCCTCTCGGCAGGGGTCGAGGCCGGCGCCTTCGTCAACCCAGCTGATCCCGACGGCGAACCGACGATCCAGGCCTTCTGCGTTCCGCACGTCTATCTGGATCGCGATATTCTGACGTTGGTCGAGAACACCTATGGGCTTACCGTCACGACGGTGGTGGTGAAGCCGAAGTCGCGCGGTTTCGTGAGGCTGCGCTCGGCGAATCCGAAGGACATGCCGGTCGTTTCGCCCAATCTGCTTAAGCATCCAGACGACATGCGGGAGATGATCTCCGGCCAGCGTTATTTCCTGCAGGCATTCCAGACCAGGCCGCTCGCCGATCGGGTAAAGGCCATTGCCGTGCCAAGTCGGGACGATCTCAGCGACGAGGCGCTAGCAAAACATTGCAAGCGCTTCGTCAAGACCAATTACCATCCGGCCGGCACTTGCCGGATGGGCTCCGACAGCGACCGGATGGCGGTGCTGGACGCCGCGATGCGCGTGCGCGGAGTGGACAATCTGCGGGTTGCCGACATGTCCGCCTGCCCGAACATCAATGCCGGCAACACGGCTGCGCCGGCGATGATGCTGGGCGACCGCTGCGCCAATTTCATCCTGGAGGCGGCATAGAGCCTGATCCAGTTTGCCAATGTGGCATGCAGAGGCCGTCAGGGCCGAAATCGTGAGGAAGTCCACAGTCGCAGAAAGCGACAATCAAGGAGGAAAGAGCATGATCATTACCCGTCGAAAATTACTGGTTGGCTCGGCCGCCGGCGCGGTCGCGCTGACGCTCGGCTCACGCGCCTTCGCGGCGCTGCCGCCGCTCGCCAAGAAGGACAAGTACAAGGTCGGTTTCGCCCAGACCGAAAGCAACAATCCGTGGCGCCTTGCCGAGACCAAGAGCATGCAGGACGAGGCCGCCAAGCTCGGCCATCAGTTGGTCTACACGGATGCGGCCGGTTCGTCGGCCAAGCAGGCCTCCGACGTGAACTCGATGATCGCGCAGGGCGTCGACGCCATCTTCCTGCCCCCACGTGAGGACAAGCCCCTGGTGCCGGTCATCCTGGCGGCGCGCGATGCCGGCATACCAGTGTTCCTGGTCGACCGCGACGTCGACCACACGATGGCCAAGCCGGGCGAGGATTACGTCTGCTTCATCGGTTCGGATTTCATCGAGGAGGCGACCCGTATCGGCGAGTGGCTGGTCAAGAATGCCAATGGCAAGTCGAAGATCATCGAACTGGAGGGCACGACCGGCGCCTCGGCGGCCACAGACCGCAAGAAAGGCTTCGACGATTTCATCGCCAAGCATTCGGAGTTCACCATCCTGGCGTCCCAGTCCGGCGACTTCGCTCGCGACAAGGGCCGGCAGGTCGCAGAGACGCTGCTTCAGGCGCATCCTGACGCGGACAT
This sequence comes from Mesorhizobium sp. M7A.F.Ca.US.010.02.1.1, assembly GCF_004023085.1. NCBI lineage: Bacteria > Pseudomonadati > Pseudomonadota > Alphaproteobacteria > Hyphomicrobiales > Phyllobacteriaceae > Mesorhizobium > Mesorhizobium sp. M7A.F.Ca.US.010.02.1.1. The sequence goes on from NZ_RZRV01000077.1 coordinate 6,664, forward strand.
CATCTACGCGCATAATGACGAGATGGCGCTGGGTGCAATTGCCGCCTTGGAAGCCGCCGGCAAGACCCCGGGCAAGGATGTGCTGATCTTGTCCATCGACGGCGAGAAGGAAGGCGTTCAGGCGATCATCGACGGCAAGATCGGCGCGATCTGCGCCTGCAGCCCGCTGTTCGGGCCGAAGGCATTCGCCACGATGGCCGACTATGCGGCCGGCAAGAAGATCCCGCCGTTCATAAAGAACGAGGATGCCTTCTTCGACGCCACGAACGCGAAGAAAGACTTCGATATTGCGTTCTGATATCCACTCTGTTTCCAGCTGCCCTGCCCGCTTCGGCGGGTAGGGTTTCGGAGTTTGCCGATGACCGCCCAACCGGACCAAGCCGCGCTGCTCCTGGACATGCATGACATCCAGAAGCGTTTTGGGGGCATCCCTGCCTTGGTCGGTGCCTCGCTCCAGGTCCTTGCGGGTGAGGTCCACGCACTCATCGGCCAGAACGGTGCGGGCAAATCGACGCTTATCAAGGTGCTCACCGGCTACTACCGCCGCGATGGGGGCCAGGTGCTGTTCGAGCAGAAGCCGTTCGAGGTGGGGTCTCCGCATCAGGCGCAGGTCAGCGGCATCAGCACCATCTACCAGGAAATCAATCTCGTGCCGCTCCGCTCTGTGACCGAGAACATCTGCCTCGGACACGAGAAGCGCCGCCGAGGCCTGCTCAACTGGAGCGCGATGCATGCTGAAGCCGAACGGCTGCTCAGCCGATTCTCGATCAGCATTGATGTGCGCCGCCCGCTCGGCGATTTCAACACCGCCACGCAGCAGATGGTAGCAATCGCCCGCGCCATCGGCTTTTCCGCCCGCCTCGTGATCATGGATGAGCCGACCTCCTCGCTCGACGAACGTGAAGTCTCGGTTTTATTCAGCGTCATCCGGCAGCTCAAGGCCGAGGGCGTCTCCGTTCTATTCGTCAGCCACAAGCTCGACGAGCTCTACGAGGTCTGCGACCGGGTCACGATCATGCGCGACGGCCGCACAGTGCGCAACGCCGCTATGAGCGACATCGGCAAGCTGGAACTGGTCTCGGCCATGCTCGGCCGCGATGTCGCAGCGAATGACGGCCATGCGACCGCATTCGGCGAGCGCGATCGCTCCGGGATTGGCGAGGTGCTGTTTAACGCGCAAGGGCTGTCCGCCGGCCAGTCGGTCCGCGATGTGAGCTTCGACGTGCGCCGCGGCGAGATCGCCGGCTTCGCCGGCCTGCTCGGCGCCGGCCGCACCGAAACAGCCCGGCTTGTATTCGGCGCCGACCGGCTGAAGGCCGGCGAGATGACGATGGAAGGCGCATCCTACCATCCCGCGCGAGCCGCCGACGCAATCGCCGCCGGAATGGGCTTCTGCACAGAGGACCGCAAAGCCGAGGGCATCGTGCCGGAGATGACGGTCGCCGAAAACATAACGCTGGCACTGCTGCCAAAGATCAGCCGCAGCGGCATCCTGAACGAGGCCCGGCAACGGGAGATCGTCGAGCGCTTCATTCGCGAACTCGGCATCAAATGCTCTGGCCCCAACCAGAAGGTCCGGGAACTCTCCGGCGGCAACCAGCAAAAGGTGCTGCTTGCCCGATGGCTGGCGATGAACCCGAAGCTGCTTATCCTCGACGAGCCGACACGCGGCATCGATGTCGGGGCAAAGGGCGAGATCCAGCGCCTTGTCCGCAAGCTTGCCGATGGCGGGCTCAGCGTGCTGATGATCTCCTCGGAACTCGAGGAAGTGATGGAAGGGGCTGACCGCATATTCGTTCTGCGCGAGGGGGTGAGCGTCGCCGAACTGGAAGGTCAGGCAGCCAACGAGGAGGAGTTGCTCGCGGCGATGGCGCATGGCGGTTCGGCGGAGGAGGCGGCGTGAGCGATCTGGCCAGACCATCCCATGACGCCGGAACCCTCGGCTTCAATCTGTTCGGCTTCCTGGCGCGCTACGGCACGGTGATCGCGCTGGTGCTGCTGATTGCCTTCAATCTTGCTTATACGCGCAATTTTGCGACGCTGCAGACCCTCAACGTCAACCTGACCCAGGTCTGCACGATCGTGATCGTCGCGGTCGGGATGACGCTGGTGATCGCCACGGGCGGCATCGACCTGTCGGTTGGGTCACTGATGGCGATCTCCGGCGCGCTGGCACCGATGATCTTCATGGGCACGATCTTCCCCGTCGGGAACATCTATTTGGCGGTGACCCTCGCGATGATCACGTCGATCCTCGTTGCCGGCCTGTTCGGACTGTTCAATGGCTGGCTGGTCTCCCGCTTCCGCATCCAGCCGATTGTCGCAACGCTCGTGCTGTTCATCGCCGGGCGCGGGATCGCGCAGGTCATGACCAACGGCAATCTGCAGACCTTCCGCGTGCCTCAATTCCAATGGATCGGGCTTGCCCGCCCCCTCGGCATGCCGGCGCAGGTGATCATTATGGCCGTGCTGGTCGCGGCGGCGGCTTGGGCCCTTCACCGCACGGTGTTCGGGCGAAGCATCCTGGCGGTCGGCGGCAATGAAAAGGCCTCGGAGCTCGCCGGCATTGCAGTATCGAAGATCAAGCTCGCGGTTTACGCGATCAGCGGCCTATGCGCGGGGCTGGCCGGCCTCGTTGTCATCGCGATCAACTCCTCCAGCGACGCAAATCTTGTCGGGCTGGGGATGGAACTCGACGCCATCGCCGCCGTTGCGGTGGGAGGCACGCTGCTCAGCGGCGGCAAGGCGACGATCATTGGTACCCTGCTCGGCGCCCTCACCATCCAGTTGGTGCGCTACACCCTGCTCGCCAACGGCGTGCCCGACGCCGCTGCGCTCGTGGTCAAGGCTGGCATAATCGCATTCGCCGTTTGGCTGCAGCAGCAACACAAGGTGTGATCCATGAACAGCGCCCGACTGGTCCGCATCATCGGCACCTACGGTGTCGTTGTCGCGCTTGCAGCCTTGGTCCTGTTTGGATTTCTGCGCTACGACCGGTTCCTGGGCTTCTTCAACGTGATGAGTGTTCTGCGCTATAACTCAATGTTCGCGCTCGTGGCGCTCGGCATGTGCTTCGTCATTATGACGGGCGGCATCGACCTGTCGGTCGGCTCCGTCGCCGCCTTGGGCAGCGTCGCTTCCGCCCTGGCGAGCCCGCACGGCATCGCGGCCGGCCTTGCTGCGGGCGTGGGCGCCGGCCTGGCGGCCGGACTGATCAACGCGCTCCTCGTTACGCGCGGAAACCTGATGCCCTTCATCGCCACGCTTGCAACCATGCTTGCCGCAAGCGGTTCGGCGCTGCTTCTTGCCGGCAACCAGACGGTTTCGGTGTCCTACGATTCAGGGTTCACCGCCATCGGCCAAGGCAATTTCTGGGTCTTCCCGATTCCTGCGGTCATCGCCCTGGTTACTTATGTGATCGGATCGGTCGTCCTGAACTACACCAGCACGGGACGGACTGTGCTGGCCATCGGTGGCGGCGAGGATGCGTCGCGTCTGATGGGACTGCGCACAGACCGCGTCAAATTTCTCGTCTATGTCGCAAGCGGGTGCCTGGCCGGGCTCGCCGGCGTCGTTCTCGCTTCGCAGTTCGGCGCTGGCCAGCCAATCGAGGGCGTCGGCTGGGAGCTGTTTGCCATCGCTGCCGTCGTCGTGGGCGGGACGCTGCTTACCGGCGGCTCGGGCTCGGTATTGACTACGCTGGCCGGGGTGCTGCTCCTCGGCATCCTTTTCAACATCCTGAACTTTGAAAACGGGATGGGTTGGATTTCCCTCTCGGCCTACTGGCAGTCAGTGATCCGAGGGCTGTTTTTGCTCGTGGTCGTTCTTCTCCAGGCACGGCTGACGACAAGGCGCGAAACCGCCTAAGTACCCTGGTTGACCCGCCCAGGCCCGATGAGCCGTCCTGCAGACCCCCGTTGCACCTGGCTCCGGCACCTTTTGGAGCCGGATCCGACAGCTGACTGTAGTGCAGTCACATGGCCGTCCCGGAGACGGTCATTTCCCGGCGACTGCCACGAACACGGACTGCCACTGCCTTTCCATTCGAAACAGGATGGGCTTGCTCTGCCGGCGAGACTTCGCCCGCTCCTCGGACGATGTCCAAAGGCTGAAGCGCTTCGCCATTTGCTGTCCGCAAGCAGCCCCGGCGGCTGAACGCCGGGAAAAGCTGCGTGGCACGTTCGACAATTGCCGAATCCGGTTCGCGCTGAAAAAGTCTTCCTTCTCGCGTCAGCCTCAACGGAAAGCCAAGCCGATGCACCGGGCGCCGTTCGCACGTTTCGAACATAGCGTTCAAGGAGTTCTTAAAATGATGTCCCGCCCTTTCTCCACCCAGTTCACATGCATGTAGGGGTGGGATTTCCGCACGAGGTCGGTCCGTTCTCAAGGCCTGTTGCCTGATTTAGAAGCCCCGTCGAGATTGTCGCACGGGCCGCGGCATTCTCTCGCCGGACATGGCGGCCGCGCGTCTGCGGAAGATTGGCTCGGGGTCTGAAAGCTTAACTGTTCAAGCAACAGCTTTGGCGACAACCCGACGCTCATCGACATACCGGCATCGACAAACAACAGCGCTATTTTCTAGCGATGGATCTGGCAAAGCCTCAAGCCACGGAGCCGTCCAGCCGACTTTTCCCTCGCGCCTGCCGCGCCCGTACTTTTTGTCATCCAGAGAGGAACAACGGTAGCTCGGCCGCGTTCGGCGGCCAGTCGAGTGCATCGACGGAGACCAACATGCAAACGAACAGGAGTACCTGACATGCCAAGCAGAAACGGGTCCCCGTATCCGAGACGAAGCGACTTCGCCAATGATGAACCCATTCGACCGGAGGATGCCGCCGTATTGGACAGCCCCGCGGCTCATGAGGACAGGCATGGGGCGGACCCCGGTTTTGTGGGAGCCGACGATGTCGACCGACCGATCGACGCGATGCCCCGCAGCGAAATTACCGGTCGTCATGATGAAGGGGCAGGCGCCAATGAGACTATCGACGGCTTAAGCGAAACCGAGGAGCTGACCCGCAGCTACGCCGAGGACATACCGGCCGGTGACAATGAAGAGGACGAGGAAAACATCCCTGTTTTCGAAAGAGGACGAAGCAGCACCGAACTGTGAGCGGCGCGACCTCTTTGTGGCTCTAATCGCTGAGCCATCTTTTCTGGCTATGAGCGGGACGCGGCCGGAATATACCGCCGACGGCGGCTCGCGCTCCGGCAGCAGTCCTCAGGCAGAGCCGCGTTCGGGCAGCTCGGTCTCTTTCGCGACCTCTTTTCCTTGTTTTCGGCGGGAGCGTTTCGCTTCATCAGAATTATTCTCGTCGTCTGTCCGCTCGAGTTCCTGATCGATTGTCTCGCGCGGCCCCTCTACCGGATCCTGTTGCGGAGATGTGTTCGGGCCGGCTTCGATCCTGTCTTCGCCGAGCCTTGCGTGGAACGCACCGCGAGTAGACCAGGACCGAGGAGCGCCCCACCCGTCTGCACAGCCGTCACAACCTTTGGGACAGGCGCCGACCCCCGTCGTCACCCCGGCGGCGCGCCAGTGGCGCCCAATCGTTCATCCACCTCGCTTGAAACGAGCTTCAATCGCCGTCCTTGGCGATCTCAGTGCCACATTCTCTCTCTAAGCCACTTAAGAAACCTGTTCCCTCCAATCGACCGGCGGACTCT
>NZ_RZRV01000078.1:0-11536 GCF_004023085.1 Mesorhizobium sp. M7A.F.Ca.US.010.02.1.1
CCGCCGCCGGCTACAACTTCTCCCTCCTGCTCAGGTGGCTGAAGGGGTTTTTGTCGCTCTTGATTGCCCTGCTTCAAATCCGGCCGAAGCCGGTCGCCGCTTAGGGCTCGGATTGTTCACGGTCGACTAGTGAGCACTCTCCAATATGTTAGGCTCTGTCGCAGTAGCGCAACAAGCTCAGTCTTTGGATGGGTGGTATGAGGATGAGACGACTGAATGTGTACAGGCTCAGTCTTTTTATCGAGGCTCTCGTTTTTGTCGTAAGCGCGTTCGGTGCGACGTGGCTTACCAGCTTTGTGAACGCGCCATGGTGGACATATGTGATTATAGCGGCCATCGCTATGGGCATGTTCGTCGCCGTGCGTGGGGTCCTTTCTGAGCCGCAACGTATGGGACTCTTGGCACACAACTCGGCAGCGACCTCTGCGTGAACCCAGACGCCTTGAAAATGTGCCCGATGCGTCCGGATTTTTGGCGGTGATCTTCATCAAATGCGATGAGCTGCAATTTCTGGCGACGGCCACGCTAAGGGCGGGCCTCCAGCACCATGTTGAACGGTGTCTCCGCGGCGCGACGCAATCGCTTGAAGCCGCCGCCGGTCACAACCTTGCGCAGCCTCGCCTCACCGGCCTGGGCTCCAAGCGCGAGCCCGACTTCCTGCGACACGGATGCGGGCGTGCACACGAAAGTGGAAGCGGCATAGTAAACGCGGCCGACGGGATTGAGGTTCGCCGCCAGATGATCATGCGCGAACGGCTCGACGATCATCCACGTGCCGTCCGGCTTGAGCGATCCGTGGACATGGGTGGCGGCGCCCGTCGGGTCGCCCATGTCGTGAAGGCAATCGAAGAATGTGACGAGGTCATAGGTTCCGGGATAGCTCTTGGCGGCCGCCACGTCGAACCGCGTGTTAACGCCGACGCCGGCTACCTCGGCCGCCTTGCGGGCGCGCTCAATCGAAGGGGCATGATAGTCGAAGCCGACGAAGCGCGAATTGGGGAAGGCCTGTGCCATGAGCACGGTCGATGCACCATGACCGCATCCAACATCCGCGACGTCCACGCCGCGTTCGAGCTTCTCGACGACGCCCTCCAAGGCCGGCAGCCAGGAGTCGATCAGATTGGCATTGTAGCCTGGACGGAAGAACCGTTCCGTACCGCGAAACAGACACGCGCTATGATCGTGCCACCCGACGCCCTTGCCGGACTGGAATGCCTGCCTCACCTTTTCTTCATCGAGCCACAGCGCGGACAGGAACTCGAATGCGCCTGCCATGAAGGCCGGGCTGTCTTCATCAGCGAACACCAGCTCTTGCTCGGCGTTGAGATAGAATTTGTCGCTCGCTTCATCGTAGTCGACGTAACCCGCCGCCGCCTGCCCGGAAAGCCATTCCCTTACGAGGCGTTCCTGGGTGCCGGTGCGTGTCGAAAGTTCGGCGGCCGTCATCTTGCCGCCTTCGCGCAATGCCTTGAACAGGCCGAGTCTGTCCCCCAGCAGGACTCCCGCGCCCGTTGCGATCGCACCGAGATCGCCGACCATTTTCCCCAAGAATGCGTCCAACTTTTCCTGATTCGCTTCAGACATCTGAATCTCCCTTTGGGTTCAATCTCTCCAGGCGACGGAGCCGTGCTCGTCATGAGGCGCCTTGAGCATCAGATGCTCGAAGACATGCAGATATCCCCGGCGGCTCATTCCGCGCTGCCGATCCTGCACCAGACCATATGGGTGACGACCGGCGCGGTGGTCGGGAATGACAGCCACCTCCATGCCGTTGAAAAGCAGGAAATCCGTCACTTTGCCCTCGTCGGTAACCGGCGGAGCCGGAGTGGTCGTCACCAGGGCAAGCCCTGTTGCAGCAGGTATCCTTGGGCAGCCTGTCAGAACATCGATGACTCCGGTTGTGGTGCCGGGGTGGGCGATCAGGGGCCAAGTGATTGTTCCGCGGCGGCTGTATGTTGTGGTAAGGTGATCATGCGAACTCTTGTTGGTCGGTCACGTGTTTTGCGGATGACCCGCATGTACTGTGCCAAATGAGAAAACCATTCAAACGCAATCCAGTAGATCTGACTGTATCCGACATTGTCGGAATTTGGACATCGCCGAACGCGAAGCGCTCGGGGCTTGTGACGATACTTGAGCGTGCTGCTTCGGAGGAGGGATGAGCCTCGAACCGGCCGCGAGGCCTTTTTCTGGCAACGGATATTCCGGCCGGGTTAGGCCGCGAGGAAAGCGACGGTGAATAAGAGGTAGAGGACCAACCGTTTTGAGCGGGTAGTTGCCGTGTTGCGCCCCCAGGCAAAGGCCAGCACCACGGAGCAGTATTTCTGGTGGCGATACTACAACGCCTTTTAGTGCCGGTTACCCGTTTTTACCCAGTTGGCCTGGTGCATTCAGAGCGAGCTCGTTGGAAACCGCTTATTGTGGCTATGAGCGAACTCGGGATGGAGGAGTGGACCCAAAAATTGGCAAAATGCCCCAGGGAGGATTACATGGGTCGCTCATTCCCCGTACTCGTTACAGGTGCGCGTCGCTTCGCAAACAGCTTGCTTTTGACTTGGCGTTTTTTGCCGTCTCGGCATCGCTCACTAATTCGGCCGCTGCCGACACCGTGAACTGGCGTCAATTCGAAGGGACCAGCATAACTTGGGCCTACGACATCCACCCCTATGCGGATGCTCTCGCTGCGCAATTTCCGGAGTTCGAGAAGCTGACCCGGCATCAAGGTCACGCCGGAACTCTACCCAGACGATTCTTACTGGAACAAGATGACGATCCAACTGACGACGAAGTCGCCAGCATGGGATGTGTTCGGCACTGGCATTCAGCCCGCGTAGGACCTCGCTCCGAGTGGCGCCCTGGAGCCGCTGGACAAATACCTGAGCGATTGGAAGCTTACCGATGCTGGATACGACTACATTACGTGGACATGATCAAGAAGTGCGCGGCTCCTTCCTTCGCGTCCGGCCGCAGCGCGATGACGATCGACTCAAATATGTTCGGCTTCTGGAACGATGTTGCGGGGAAGCCGGCATCCGGCAAGATCGCCTTCGCTCCGCCGCTGCACGCACCGAGCGCCACGAGCTTGGAGTCTGACATCTGGATCTGGGCTCTCGCCATGAACGCGGCTTCCGAAAAGAAGGGCACGGCCTGGCTGTTCATCCCGTGGGCCACCTCCAAGCAGGTGGCGCTCAAGGGTGCCCTTGCTGGCCAGCTCGTCAATCCGCCGCGCACGTCGACCTGGCAGACGACACCTGGACTAAGTACGCTTCGCAGCCCGAGTTCAACAACTTCGTTGACAGCTTCAAAAAGATACAGGACCAAGCCGCGCTGGCTTTCACACCGCGTGTCGGCTTCGGCGAAGCCATGAACGCATGGGCCGTGGCGATGCAGAAGATGGTAAACGGCGATGACGTCGAGACGACGTTGAGGGCGCTTGCCGAAGAAATCCGCACTGGCCTCTGATCAAAAGGAACAGGGCAGTACTATTGCACTGCCCTGTTCCCGCCAACGGCGGAGATCACGCCGTGTCACCCCAAGCACTTAAACCCAGCGTGCCGATGGCAGCCGAAGGACCTGGCGCGCGCGCCTCGTCCGGTTCGGCTTCGCTGGAGGGGCGTTCCATCGACTGTTTCAGCCTTGCAATCATCCAGGCGCTGGCCAAAAGCCAGATGGAGCGCCGGCTCAGGAACCGGCGCAAAAACTCGAGCCTGCCGGCGCTGATCGAGCTGGTGCTGGCGCGGCCGCTGGTGTCGGCAGGTCTGGTCGCGGCCGAGCTGAAAATTAGCCAGCGCGCTGCGCTCGGGCTGGTGCCGAACTCGGCATCCGTGAGGTGACCGGCAGGGGGCGCTACCGGGCGTGGGACCCCGTTTAGCTGCGGCGGGCTTTGGCGAAAGCGACAGCACTGATGATTTTTGCTGTACGCTCATTCTCCCTCATCTGCGCGTTGACAGAAAACCAGCAGGCGAGGGTCACAGCACGCTGTGCTCCCCGCGATTTCCGGAAAACCAATGAAAAACGACTTTGATCGATCGCGCGGGACGTATCATTCAACCATGTCGAGAACGGGCGTGACGGCACGTACACTATGGACCGAGAGAACTTTGTCTGGCGACTTTGCGCACGCTTGCAAAACTCTTCGGAAAACTTCCTTCTGTTGATCCAATGATCGTAATGAGCTGGAGTGGCATCGCCGCTCTCCTCGGTTCTTGCTCTCTCAGTTGAACTTGATGCTAGCCTGCACGAAAACGCCGTAGCGCTTTGCCTTCCAATCGTCGGCCTGCGGGGAACCACGACCGCCCATTGCCTCTTCGAAATGAGCGGTGCCGTTATTCGCCACGGCCGCAACACCGCCTCGAGCTGGACGCCATGCCCATCGCCGTCTTCGGGAATTAGCTTGATCTTGGGCGCATGTGGTGCTGCTCTTTGCCGTCGAGCCGCGTGAAGAGGAACGCCACGTCACCAGAAAGGCTGAGTCGCTCGGTGAGTTGCGTCTGCCCGGCCAAGCCGAGTCGCAGCGAATGCCAATCGTTGTCCTGGCTGAGAGGTTGACGTAGGTGGGACGGTTGGCACACAGGTTCCCCAGTTGGTCGCCTGCTGCGTGCAACCGAAAGCATCGTAGCTCTCGTGCCAGAAATTGTTGCCAACAAAAGCACCGATGCGGTAGCGCGGTGAGTTCAAGAAATTATATCCAAGATCGGCGGTGAAATAGCTGACGCCGCCCCCGCGCTGATCACTGAATGTGTTTGAGTAGCCCCCCATTTCCGTAAGAAGTCCTCGTCATGAGAAAATCCTCCCTGATGCCGCCCGCACCGAGGAGGCCTTTACGAAAATGCCAGTCGGATTGTGGACTCGAATGCGCGTCTAGATCGTCATAGGTGAGCCGCGAGACCAGTGACGTACCTTTATGATTGTAAAGTTCCTTCGATGCGTTGCCGGTACTGGCCAGTAACGTAGTCCACCCTCGAAGGAAAAGACTGAGGCCGCCGACCCGGCTACCGACGCCGACTCGCAATCACCGGCACTCGACGGCGGTTCGGAACTTCTCGGTGCCGCAGCGCCGGCCAAGCCGGACGGGCCCGGTGAAAAATTCGTCGTCGAGGGCAAGGCGCCCGCTGCTGCGCCCGGCCGCGCCGACGATTTTTCTTGGCCGCCAAGGCGGCAGCCTGCGGCCGGGGCCACAACCGAAACGACCACGGCGATCAGTCCGTAAGCTGCCCGGGGCAGCGGAAGGGCGGAAAGCGCCTTCAGGTGGCCGCACAAGTAGGGTCTCGAGACGGACTCAGCGCGGCAGCACGCTCGATCCCATCAGCGCCTCATCGATGGCGCGCGCCGCCTGGCGGCCCTCGCGGATCGCCCAGACGACCAGCGACTGGCCGCGCCGCACGTCGCCCGCCGCATAGAGCTTTTCGACGCTGGTCCTGTAGTCCCGGTCATTGGCCTCGACATTCTTCGAGCGGCGGCTGTCAATGGCGATCTTCATCTGGCCGGCCAGTTCCGACACCGGCCCGCGAGCGGCTGGCCCGGCAAAGCCGATGGCGATGAACGCGAGATCGGCGCGGATGACGAATTCGGTGCCGGCGATCGGCTTGCGCTTTTCGTCGACTTCGCAGCATTTGACCCCGGTCAGCTGGCCGTTTTCGCCGATGAATTCAAGCGTCGCCACCTGGAATTCGCGCTCGGCGCCTTCGGCCTGCGAGGATGACGTGCGCATCTTGGTCGCCCAGTATGGCCAGACCGACAGCTTGTCTTCCTTTTCCGGCGGCTGCGGCCGGATGTCGAGCTGGGTGACGCGCACCGCGCCCTGGCGGAAGGCGGTGCCGACGCAGTCGGAGGCAGTGTCGCCGCCGCCGACGACGACGACATGCTGGCCGCCGGCGAGGATCGGATGCGACGGCCACGCCACCGACTGGATCGGTTCGCCGCCGACACGCCTGTTCTGCTGCACCAGATAGGGCATCGCGTCATGCACGCCGCCGAGATCGTCGCCGGGAATGCCGGCCGCGCGCGGCGTTTCGGAACCGCCGCAATAAAGCACGGCGTCATGTTCGGCGAGCAGCTCGGCAACCGGCTTGTCGACGCCGACATTGACGCCGCAATGGAAGGTGACGCCCTCGCCCTGCATCTGCTCGATGCGCCGGTCGATATAGTGCTTCTCGATCTTGAAGTCGGGAATGCCGTAACGCATCAACCCGCCGGGCCGGCTCTCGCGCTCATAGACATGGACGTCGTGGCCGGCGCGGCCGAGCTGCTGGGCAGCCGACATGCCGGCCGGGCCGGAGCCGATGACGGCGACGCGCTTGCCGGTCTTCTTCTCCGGCGGATAGGGCCTGATATGGCCGGTCTCGTAAGCCTTGTCGGCGATCGCCTGCTCGACCGTCTTGATGGCGACGGGGATGTCCTCGAGGTTCAGCGTGCAGGCTTCCTCGCAAGGTGCGGGGCAGATGCGGCCGGTGAACTCCGGGAAATTGTTGGTCGAATGCAGGTTGCGGATCGCATTGTCCCAGTCGCCATTGTAGACGAGGTCGTTCCAGTCCGGGATCTGGTTGTGGATCGGGCAGCCCGTCGGCCCATGGCAGAACGGAATGCCGCAATCCATGCAGCGCGCGGCCTGTTTCTCGACCTCTTTGTCGGACATCGGCAGCGTGAATTCGCGGAAATGCCGGATGCGGTCGGAGGCCGGCTGGTACTTGTGCACCTGCCGGTCGATTTCGAGAAAGCCTGTTACCTTGCCCATAGTCCAGTTCCTGCTGTCCAGATGGTGCGCCTGGCGACGCCCTGCAGCTGGATCAGATGGGGCATCCCGTCCACACATGGGCCGCACCAAGTTGCCCAAAATTCGACTATGTACACTTGCCGGGCTCAAAGCTCGTGAGGGGCTCGCCATGCAGCCAGTTCTCGACTCTAATCGAAGGAGCCGGGGACTCCATCTGCAATACCACGTTGCGGTCCAAAGCTATTTCCAAAGGTTTCTGCACGAGCTGGTTTCCTCTCAGAGACGGCACACGGGTTCAGGGAGGAGCGCATCGCTCGTCTTGCCCCATTGAGTGCAGTCACAGTCACTCAGTCTCAAAAGCCATGCCAACGCGCTCAGCGCGCAGTTAGCGCCCATTGCTTCGAAAAACCTCGTCAGTGCCCAGATGTTGGTTGTAATGAACCTGACATTTGTCTGACGCTGTCAGCTTTTGGACACGCGATCACGCGCTTCGTGCCGCCAGATGGCCAGGCCGAGCCCTGTGTTGCCAGCGGTCGCTTCGATGATTGTACCGCCCCGCGCGTGCCACGCTGTTCGGCATTAACGATCATCGACAACGCAATGCGATCCTTGATCGATCCGCCGGGATTCTGGCTTTCGATCTTGACGAAGCGACGACACCTGCCGGTATCGAATCTCTTCAGTTCGACGACCGGCGTCTCCCCAATCAGATCGAGCACTGACAAATGGCGGACGCAGGCGAGAGGACGCCTTTGTCGACGGTCGGCGGAACATCTCGAGGCTCATGCGGCTGCGGTCTCCAGAATGTCGGCATAGTGCCGTTGCGCAATATCGGGATGCGAGCGCAGTCGGCTCTTCAGCAGTTGCGGAACAGGGGATTGTCGGGGTCGCTGGCGGGGCACCCGCTTCGGCAGCCAGTTCAGGCGGCAGGTCAAGAAACCGTATGTCGGCATCAAGCCGCGCGCCGAAGAAGAAGGGAATAGAAACAGTGCCCTTCGAAAGACCCAGGGCGACGGAAATCATTGCATCGGGCGAGTTCATGCGCCTGAAGCAGCGCTGGCTGCAACTGCTTCATAGCGACAGGCGGGCGGAGACTCTAGCGGGGCTTTCGCCGCTTGGTTGATTGAGGCTCTCGACGAAGCCACTAAGATTCGGCGGCCGATAATAGCTTGCTGCTCATTGGGACGCCGACCAACGCCGGGATTGAGAAAGGCAACCCTGCCCCACAAGGCGGGTGTCACACGTGCGGTGCGTCCGCTCGTCGCGCCGGATGGTCTTTGAGACCTGGGTTCACGGCTATTCAGATGCACCCCTGTCGGCTTTTCGGTGCAGGCCGCCAGGCGGCGTGTTGCAGCAGCGGTAATTAGTTTGAGAGCGTGCGAGCACGGGCTGCATAGTGAGATCATTTGCCGGCGTGGGGACCAAGGTGTGGCGCAGCCTTAGAGAACTCAACACCGAGACCGGAGCAACGGAGACGGCTCTTTCGTCGAGACAGTTTAATTGGAAGGCCGAGAAGCACCGGCTGGGTAGCGTCACGCCGCATCATTCTTTGCGGAGCTGGAGCGCGCGGGATCGCTGGAGCGGCTGGTGAAAGCGGTTGCCGGGGCGCACGCCAACAACAACACGTGAGCTGGCGCCTCGTGTGGCAAAAGGAGGGGGCGAGAGCCCATGGCCTGCAATGAAGCGATCAAGCATTGCGATCGTGGAACCAAGCTGCCTAGTCGACCATCCGGACCGCGGCCTTCAAGCCAGCTCGCCTTGGAATCGGCCTTCCAGGAATCACCGTCAAGGCCGACTCACGACCTTTTCGCCATGAGCCGCGAAGAGGGCATTCCGCCGGAAGCCGATGGCTGCCTTCTCTCGTTCATCGACGGCTATGTGGTGAGCGGCCATGTGCCGGTCGGCACGGTCAACAAGCTCTTGACCGAGCGGCCCGACATCAAAGGGCATGACGCTGCCCGGCATGCCGATGGGCTCCCCCGGCATGAGTGGCACGAAGGAAGCGCCCTTCGAGATTCTCGAAATCCGAAAGTCTGACGCGACCGGCGGCATCTACGCCACGGAATAGGAGGCTTCGATGATGGAATGCATGAGCGGCATGATGATGTTCGGCACGGGCCTGGTGTGGCTGCTTGTCGTCGTCGTGCTCGTCCTCGGGACGGCCGCGCTGATCAAATACCTGTTCTCCAGCGGCGGCAAAGGAGAAGGGCGTCGGTCCTCTTATCGATGCGTGGCCGCGGCAGGCCTCGGATTGGTCTGGACATTGCCTTGGCTCGCCAACCGGATGGCCGCGCCCCGGCCGCGGCGATAGCGCTAGGCAAGACGGTTTTAGCCAGGCGAAGGTCAGCGCGATTGGAAAGCCCGCTGCCTTCGGGACGCATGCCGGCGCCGGGACCGGCCGCGGTCGTCGGCGGCGGCTACCAGAGCGACATGCCGGGCTTCGGGAATGTCCTCACCGACGAGGAGATCCGGGCCGTTCTGGCCTTCATCAAAAGCACATGGCCCGAGCGGGAACGCGCCTATCAGGCAGATGAGCCGCCGGGAGCGGGAGCAGACACAGTGAGACCAATCCTAGCCGCGGAGCCCTCGAACGCCCCCAACCGGAATGCATTGTCCATGAAAGCGAAACCGTCGCTTGCGATTCAATTTCTGGCGCTGATCCTCGGGACCTCCGCGCTGGCCCACCATCCGGGCGCCGATCTCGACAAGATGAGGGACAGCGCGGAGAGGTTCTTCCAGGCGATCGACGAGCAGGCCGCGCCGCCTTTCGAACTGGCCGACGCGGACGGAAGGGCCGTCCGCCTTCCGATCTCTCCGACAAGATCGTGGTGCTCTACTTCATGACGAGGTAACCTTGGAAGAAGAAGGCGACGGCCACTGGCGGCAGGATGGCAAGCACGCTGGCCGCAAAAAGCGGCCCATACTCATAGAAGCGGGCCGGTTCTGTCGCAAATCGTGCTTTTGGCCACAACTGGACGCTTTCGCGCGCTTATGGACCAGCTCACATGACAGGGCTCGACGTGCCCCGGGGTGGCGCCCTACTTCCACGCTCGCACTGTCACACTCCCGCCGAAAGGCGGGTTTAGTGAGTTATGGCAGTGACTGTGCCACCAGTCCAAACGTCGAGTTTCGCGGCAACTTCGACGCTTTCCTTAGCTGACTTGCCCAAAACCAGCGCGGCCAAAGCATACTGCTTGCCGCTCCCGATGGCATAATATTCACCTTTCACGGGATCACTTGGCAGCCAATTGCCGTCCAACAATACGGCTTCCCCATTTTTGCGCACTATCAGCGCCTCAAATTCAAAATTGTCGTCGTTGCGCGGCACAGGAATATCAGAAACATCCATGCCCTTCTCAACCCAGTCTCGAACGGCCTTTGGAATACCCAAGGACGAAGAGGAAACGCCGATGAGTGTGCCGTCGCATAAGCGAAACACCTTCGTTTTCTCACCGACGGATACTGAGTCAAAACCCAAGGCTCGGCCGTCGCCAGCCATGGTTCCGTTCCTGTAAGCTATTGTTGTCATTGGCACCCTTCTATCGCTGCATCAAACTTCAGGACCTTGCGCATGTCCCCTGTGTCAAGGTCACTGACCGACGGCCTATTTGCCTGATACACGATACAGGCTGCGCTCCTTGAGTTCGCGCACGGGTGGCCGTCATCTTGCCGCCTTCGCGCAATGCCTTGAACAGGCCGAGTCTGTCCCCCAGCGGGAATGACAACCACCTCCATGTCGTTGAAACGCAGGAAATCCGTCACTTTGCCTCGTCGGTAACGGGCGGAGCCGGAGCGGTCGTCACCGGGCAAGCGCGGTCGCAGTAGGTATCCTGGGCAGCCCGTCAGACATGGATGGCTTCGGTTGTGTCATGCGACTTCTTGTTGGTCGGTCACGTGTTTCCGGATAACCAGCATGCGCTGTGCCAAATGAGAAAACCATTTAAAGTCAATCCAGCAGATCTGACTGTATTCCGACATTGTCGGAAATTGGACATCGCCGAACGCGGGCGCTCGGGGCTTGTGATGATACTTGGGCGTGCTGCTTCGGAGGAGGGATGCGCCTCGTACCGGCCGCGAAGCCTTCCTGCATTTAAGGCGCCAGATCAATTGAACGCGATGCCGGGCAGCGTCGCAGCGGCTAAGCCAGCCACTCGCATTGCTCCCTGACAGGATGGTGCCGATCCTGCTGAGATCGCATGCTGGCGCGACGTTGCTTTGCGGCCACCGTCGCGCCTGCCCGTGAACTGTTCGCGCCTGTGCTCATGCTCGCCTTGACACCCTCGATGGGTCCATCCGGGATGGTCAACCATCCGGAACATAGCGGGCAGGCGGGCATCTTCACCAGCAGTCTCTGTGTCGCTCTCGTGGCGGCAAACAAGATCGAGGCTGGCGGGGTGATGATCAACGGTCCTCGAACCATCGATTTTGATCGCGGTGGCCGTTCAGTGCGTTCAAGCACGAGGCGCCGTTAGACGGCACCGCAGCATCATAGCGAAGTGCCATGCAGGACGACTCCCTGCAGCATCGTCTCGCGCAGCCAAACACTTGCCGGATCACTGTTGTGAACGGCCGGGCGTTTGACGGCCTGTGACGCGAAAAGGCAACGGAAGATCTAGCATTTATGGGGGAAATGTTTTTTCGGAGTGCTTGACCCGCAGGAAGGGCAGGGCATGACTGCCTATCGCCCGACCCGGCAAGGCCGCACTCATGACCGGCTGGGCTCGGTTAATCCTGCATGCCGCGCCCATGAGGTTACTTGTCCGGAGTGCGTCGAGCACAACGAGGAGATGTAGTTCACGATCTTTGAAAAGCGTGGTCAACCAT
>NZ_RZRV01000079.1:0-10513 GCF_004023085.1 Mesorhizobium sp. M7A.F.Ca.US.010.02.1.1
GCTTGGCATCCGCGTAGTCGCTGCTCCCCTCATTCCCATCGGACGCATTCATCGCCATATCGCGCGGGTCCAGATAGCCTTCGAATGCGGATTCTGCAAAAGGACCTGCCAGACACGCAACTATCTCCCGGATCGCATCATCGCGTTCCAAACATCGATCCATATCGTCCTCGAAAATCGGCTTTCGCTTCGAGGTGAATCCTTGCGCTGAATAAAAACCCGCGCCTTCGACAACACCACCGCACTCTCCGTCACCGACGTCGGGGTAAATACTAACACTTGAGAAAGCAGGGAGTTCACGGTCGTCGTCGAACGTCTGACGGTGCAAAACGATGGCGGCCACCGCGTGCCCGGCTTCGTGATGCGCCACAAGCGGCAGATATTGGGAGGCTACATTCATGCGGTGCGGCTCTCAGGTCTAGTTTGCTTTTGCGCATAGGACCGCAATTGTCGTGCCAACTGGGAAAATCGTTTCGGGCAATGCGATCGCTCCGATAGCGTTGCGTCTCCTGTCTGACATTGTTGGGAAGTCGACACGCGCCCGTCGCAATGCGGTCGACCTTCCGCGCGAGTTGGGTGACCCGTGAAGGCGGCCGACCAGGACGATGTTGCGCTGATCGGCGACGAAGGCGCGGCCGGGCGAGATCGCGCATCAGGGGGTGACCGGCGTGTCGGCGAAGTCGAAGTCGTCGATGTCCTTGGCCAGCGGCAACTTGGCGACAGCGAACTGGTATTTGATGGAGCGGGCCTGCTTCTCCGATATCTCGGCCTGCAAGAGATCACCGACAATCCTGGGCGGCTCGTGCCGTCGCTTGATGGCGACGCGCCCATGATCTCGTCATAGGCTCTGCGCATTCCGTAGAGCTTCAGCGCTCCCATCAGTTCCAGTACCTCGGTGCGTTCCATGGCTGTTTGTCCTCCTGAGACTGTCATAGCGGGTGCAGTCGGCGACCGCTCGTGAGCTAGCTTCAGCGCTTGGGGAATGGAAAGGATCGTGCCCGGCGCCGGATCGCGGCTGCGGGCCAGGATGTTGAGGATCACCGGCGCCGACGATGCACCGTGCTCGATGGCTTCCTGACAGGCGGCCTCGACCGCGCTCAATCCGTCGGTCAGCACCCAGGTGAGGATCAACACCATCTGCCGGTCGACGTCATCAACCGCCTTGAGCTGCGCCGCACCTTCTCCATTGCCGACCGCACGACCCAGCCAAGGAACGGCGCGCGCCGTGTGCCAGGGATCGTAGGCGACCTCGTTGCGGCCAAAGGAGCGAACGTGTTCTCCCACGACCACGCCATCCTCTGGCGGATGCGATCCGATCGACATAAGCATGGATCTCGATGGGCCGACCGACGGCACTCGACAGCACCGAGTATTTGTTGTTGTCGAAGCGCACCGTGCAGGTCTTCGACACCGACGGGGGAATGCAATGGAAGCCGTCGAAGCGACCGGCAGCCGCTCCCGCTGCGGCTTGGCCGCATTCGCCGACAGCAGCCGGTCCCGCGTCTCACGCCGAGCTCCCATGCGGGGATAGGGCTGGTGCTTGCGCTCGTAGCGGAACTGCGTCTCCTCAGAACGCAGGACCTTGCGCACCACCTTGCGCGAGATCTTCAGCTCACGGCAGATCGCTTTGATCGACTTCCCCTGGACCAGCGACAGCCGACGTATCTTTGCAATCGTCTCTAAAACCAACATCCAAAACACAAATGCCTCCGATCAAGCCGGAGGCATCTTGATGACCCCATCGTTAAGGGGTCCCGTTTGGACGAAAATCACCCTTTAAACAGGGTCCCCATTCCACGAAAAATCAATGCACTACCTTCCAAAGCTGCGAGAGATCGCCACCGACCGCTTTGAAGGGGCTTTCGGCGGTCTCGTCAGCGAGGTTGTGGCATGAAGAAACATCAATCCACAGCATTGGGCCGAAGCATGCCACGGGCTCATGCCGCGGGAGAGCGGGAAGATATTCTTGAAAGAAGAAGCGGTCTCCGACATCAATACCGACAGGATGGGCAGCTTTCTCACATCACTTGAGGTCGAGCGTGGCAGTTGCGACCCGCAATGCAAGGCTGGCGGCGATGCATGCCTTTGCGCGGTTCCTGATTTCGGAGCACCCCGAATATTAGGATACGCTGCAACTGGTGGTGACACTTCCCTTCAAGAGGGCGCGTGGGTGGCACCTGTCGAATATCTCGATGAGCCCGGAAATCAAGAGCGTCCTGGCGCGTATCGTCCGCCGCACGCCTTCTGGACAGCGGGATTACGCTCTGTTTTCGCTGATGTTCAATACGGATGCACGAGTTCAGGGATCCTGAATCTTCGATTGTGACCTTCGTCTGGTATCGCCCTGTCCCGCCGAGCAAAGCAACGACCGCCCCACACTGCTCACCCGGTTCGGTGTTCCATACTTGCTGCGCACACATGGCTGCGGGCGAAGGAACCACCATGGCGGAAAAAAGCATCCATCATCGCCCTTTGCGGGACACGACGGCCATCCACCTCGTCAAGGCGGGTGTTGACATCGCCACCATCAGTCGATGGCCAGGCCACTCGGGCTGAACTAACGATGCGCTACGCCCAGGCCGGTATCGATATGAAGCGGCAAGCGCTCGAACAAGGCTTCCCCGACGTGATGTCATCGGCAAAAGATCAGACGATCATCGCTTTGATGGCTGGATGTTTGGCTGGCTGCACCGCTTGTAGACGCTCAGTTATGTGGAGTTGTATCGCGGGAAGTCGCGCGTCTTGGGCTTTTGCGGTGTCAGCTCCACATCTCTCCGCAGTGCACGTTGTCACTGTTGAAGAGCCGTTTGTTCAATCTTCGTCCTGGCACGGCAAGGGTTGTCGATATTGTGGGCGTCTTGCGCTTGCCGAGCTTGTCCGAAATCCAGCGCCGGATCAGGCGTGAACACTGTTGCGTAGTTCGTCAGCCAGAGCGCGGAGAACGTCGGCGCTTCCTTCCAGCGCCGTAAAAGCGTAGGGATTGAGGAACTGTCGGCCCCAGAACAGATTGCGATCTGTGCCGGATAGCGTAGCTTCCTCGCTGACACGCGGCCAATTCTCCGCAATGCATCGGAGCTGGCCTTCAACAATCGCAAGAGCTTCCGGCGCGCTGAGCAGGAAGTGATGCGCCGCTTCAAGGCAGGACGCTATCCGGCTCATGCGGTTATTGCCGCTGATGAGCATGGCCTGGCTGGCCTCCTGGCCACTGCGGGCCTGCGGACAAATATCGTACGCAGGCGTGAGGGTGAGCTTAGCGCCGTCCCAGAATGCCGCATGGTTGCGGGCATGATCGTCGGTGTTGCCGCAAAGTATGTTGAAGACAATGCGGCTGAACAACTCGCGCAGAGTTTCCGACGGCGCGGTGAATCGGTGGCGAATGATCTCCGCCAAATCCTGGTAGCTGGCGTAACGCGCCATCATCTCATCGAGCGCGAGCATCGTCAGCGCTGAGACCATGGATTTGCGTTGCCAGCCGCCCGTGACCTTGATCCGGTCGAATCGCTCGACGAGCAACACGTCGTTGCCTGCGGCGCGAACGAGCGAGACGGATGCCGCTCTGATGCCGCACAAGGCGGCAAGCCGCATGGCTATGAATTCTCCTTTGACGACGCTGTAAAGGTCGGCAGACGAGGAAAATTTCGCGACATGCTTGACGGCGTCACCCTCGATCAGCGCCTTTGGCCTTGCGCCGCCGATCGAGCTGCCGTGATGCAGCGCCTGATCTAATTCGGGGGTGAGCGGAATACCTTTCTCTACCCGCTCCGCCGATTGGACAAGCTCTTCGAGAGTGGCATTGGCCAGTGCGCGCGGCTCGTAATGCATTGGCGAAAACTGAAAATCGAGCGCGCCGATGCGGTCCGAGCCTGATTCCAGCAAGAACGTCAGTTCTGAAATATCGAGCCGCGCGATTTCATCGCCCTTCACACCGAATTTGCGGTTTAGGATAACCCGTCGTCCCCAGGCATCAGGGGCAGCATCGCGGATGCATCCCGGCATGGTTAGGCCAGGAAGCAAAGGCAATTCGCCTGCCTTCAGGGGCAGTTCCGGGAGATAAAGCGGGATCGCGCTTCCCAGTTCACGAAAGCTCCTGCCATAGTTGAAGCTGACGAGTCCGTCATGGGCATATAGCCGCCCGGCGACAACCGGCGCGGTCTCGCCCGGCAGCCAGACCCAGACATAGGCTTCGTCGTACTTGGGGACCTTAGAACTCATCGACGATCTGCTTGCCGGCCTTGTAGACGTGCTTCGGCAGCAGCGCGATGCGATCGTCCATGCGGCCTGTGAGGGCTGTGATGCCATTGCCGTCGGCATCGAACAGCTTCACACCGACAATGGCAGCAGCTTCGAACATCAGTCCGATTTCGACTTTGGGATCGCCCTTCTCGATGCGCTGCAGGGTGCTGCGTGAAACACCGATTCTCTCGGCTAACTCCTGTGCGGTTAACCGGTGCTGCATCCGGCCAAGCCGGATGGTCTTACCGAAAAGGCCAAGCGCTTCCATCGCGTAGCGCGAATAGGTGCGTTTATACGTTGCCTTCATTCGGGTCTCTGTGACCTATGCATGATCCATATCGCCTTCTTTCGAACTTTATATAGGTAATGTCACAGAGCGACTGCCAAAGTCAAGACTCCGTATCGCAAGCGTTACCCATCCGAACGAGGAAGGCGGATATTGCCGACGGCTCCTGCACAACCGGCCAGCTCTGCGCGTCTCGGGCGAGGCGGAGATCTGGCGCTGGATCGCGGACAGCCTTGAGACGCCTCGCATGAGTCATTCATGGGCGGTCCCTGGTGCGGGGCCGCGGCGCTCGACTGCTGGCCGACATTCTCGGCGGCGGGACCCGCATCCGGCTACACCAGCACTTTTCGACCGCATACGCGCCCAGCTTCTCTCCGAAATCATTGCCAATGAGCGCGAACCTCATGCGATCGCCGAGCTGGCCTGGCGGCGCGGAATCTACGCACGCATCCGTATTCGAGACCGCCCAAGGGAGGCTGACTAGCGTAACGCCCTCCGATCTAAGCGCCTTCCACAAAGCCGCTTTCGCACGCGACGGGCTGCATGTGGCGGTCGTAGGCGACATAGATGCCAAGCCCTGAGAGTAAGGCTCTACCAGCTGTTCGGCGATTTGCCTCAGAAACTGGCGCTTGCCGGCGCGAACCAGTGGTATCGCGAGGGCGAGCACGCCGAGCGCTTTTCCTCCGCCCTCCACTGACCACAGACCCGCACGCAACGAAGCCGCGCTCGATCTTATCGTGGCGTGGCTAGGTGCAATGTTTGCTCTCGCCATCAGGCCGGCTTTCCCGATGGCGTGGTCAACCTGATCTATGCGTCCGAAGGTGATCGCGTGGGCCGTGAACTCTGCACCAATTCCAAAGATCAGCTTTACCGGTTCGAACGAGGTCGGACGGCTGCTGATGCGTCAGTGCTCTGACCAGATCAAGAAGGTCAGCCTTGAAACCGGCGGCAATGCACCTTTCATCATCTTCGATGATGCCGACATTGACGGTGCTGTTGACGGTGCGGTCCAGGCGAAGTTCCGCAATGCCGGCCAGACCTGCGTTTCCGCGAACCGCATTTACGTCCAATCGAGCGTTCACGATGAGTCCGCCGAGAAATTGTGGAGAAGGTCCGGCACTTATCAGTGGTCCGACGTCTACTCCCGGAGCGAAGCCGTCGCCAACCCAAGATCGAGTCCCACATCGCAGATGATAATTCGATGCGGGGCCGAACGATAAATATGCATGCTTTGGCCACCCCGAGGCAGGGCTCATTGAGATGATCCGACCGCCTTGGAACAAAGATGGGGTAGAGCAGATGAAGCGTTGGCAGCGTGTCTCCATTCGACGCGAGCGCTTAGGATGGGATCACGATCATTCGCATCACGCGCAGCCGCAAGGGCGATGCCATGGCTACTTTGGAATCGTTGAAGTGGTTTGAGCCGGACAGTCACAAATACACCCGTTACGCCGCGGCTCAGGAAACGGGGCGGCGTCCGGCGGTGGAGGTGCTCGCTGACTTAAAAAGGGTGCGGGCAGTCGTTGCGCTTGAGAGCGACGACATTTGGGATCCGGCACGGGGTGACCTGCTGCCAATCGGCAGTTAACAGGGTCCGACAAAAGTGTGCACAACATGCTGCTGAAGTGGCCTCCGGAAGCGCTACCGGAAGTTACGCGTCTTGAACTTGATAGGGTCGATATGGTCATACTGCATCGACGATGTCGCGCCCCTTCGGCATGCCGCGCGGATCGATGCCCGATCCGCCGTGATGAGCCTCGTCCCTCGGCCGTGCGGCAACGGAAACGGCGTCTTGCGGTTTCCCACGCTGGCCAGCCCGGCCGACAGATCGGTCAGCTCGTGGGCGACGAGGTGCACCACCTCCTCTTCCGTCGGATGCGTCCGCGGACGCCGAGCATGGCCGAAGCAAGAAGCACGCGCCGGAATTTCTCGAGAGATCTTGACCCAGACGACGACGTTTGCCGCACCCGTCTCATCCTCCAGAGGAACATGAAGCCTTTGGCCGAGCCCGGCCGCTGCCGGACCAGCACCAGGCCGGCGGCCTCGAGCCAGCTTCTGCCTCGCGCCTGCATAGCATCCTGACAGGTCACGGTGCGGCGCCGGTTAGGCGGCACGCCGATTTTGGCAACGCTAGCCTGTGAACTGAAGAATGAAGGTCGGACTTGCGGCACATCGATTAGGTTCAAATGATAAGTTGCTGCCCGGCGAGGTCGTTTCAGCGCATCTCGACTGGTGGGTCGGCAAGACAATGCGGAACGGAAATGATCGCAGGCGTAAAGGACGGCTTTCGGGGCCGGAAGCTTCAGGCCTGGAACCGGACCCCAGTTTGGCGCAAGCATCGTGGCCTCCGCCCGGTCAGGCATTCACCGGCTCGCGAAATGCCAATTGATTCTGCTTAACCGGGCATACCTAAACGGCCACTTGCGTTCCGATCTCGACCACACGTCCGGTCGGGATCTGGAAATACTCCGTCGCGTCGGCGGCCGTGCGCGCCAAGCCGATGAACAGCTTGTCCTGCCACACCGGCATGCCGGAGTTGGGTGACGCCTTGAGCGAGCGACGCGACAGGAAGAAGGACGTCGTCATGATGTCGAACTTCCAACCCTGCTTGCGGCAGATCGCCAGCGCACGCGGGATGTTAGGCTGTTCCATGTAGCCGAAGGTCAGTGTCACCCGCATGAACAGCTCATTGATCGTTTCCATCTTGATCCGCTCGCTGTCGGGCACCACGGGCTGCTGCGCCGTCACCACAGAGAGGATGACGTTCTGTTCGTGCAGCGCCTTGTAGTGCTTCAGGCTGTGCATCAACGCGGTCGGCGCACTGGCGGGATCGCTGGTCAGGAACACGGCCGTACCGGACACCAGCTGCGGTTTCTTCTTCAACAGATTGCCCGCAAGGAAATCGAGCGGAATCTGGTTCCTGCGCGTCTTGTCAAATAGATACCTGCTGCCTCTTATCCAAGTCCACATGGTCATCACGATCACTGCGGCAATGGCAAGCGAGGCCCAGCCGCCTTCGAATACCTTGACGATGTTAGCTGCAAAGAAGCCGGTATCGATGAAGACGAACACCGCCATTAAGGCTATCGCGACGCCGAGCGGCCATTTCCAGATGCGCGTCATCACAACAAAAAGCAGTATGTTCGTCACCAGCATATTGCCGGTCACCGAAATACCGTAGGCCGAGGCCAGCCGGCTGGATTCGCCGAAGCCGACCACCAGCAGCATCACCACCAGCGCCAGCATCAGGTTGATGCGCGGCAGATAGATCTGGCCCGACTGTTTTTCCGACGTGTGCTGGATGACGAAACGCGGCAGCATGTTGAGCTGTACCGCTTGCCTGGTCAGCGAAAAGGCGCCGGAGATCACCGCCTGGCAGGCGATCACGGTCGCCGCCGTGGCAAGCACGACCATCGGAATAAGCGTCCAGCCCTGGTTCATCTCGAAGAACGGATGACCGACAACGCCGCCATTTGCCAGCACGAAGGCGCCTTGCCCGACATAATTGAGCAACAGACAAGGGAACACGATCGCCAGCCAGGCGAGCACGATCGGCTTGCGGCCGAAATGGCCGAGGTCGGCGTAGAGCGCCTCGGCTCCGGTGACGGCGAGGAAGACTGCACCAACCGTAACGAAGGCGACGTCAGGCGAGTTGACCAGGAACGACACGATGTAATGCGGGCTGATTGCCAGCAGGATTTCCGGGTCGTCCATGATGTGGTTGAGCCCGGAAAGGCCGATGGCCAGGAACCACAGCGCGGTAACGGGTCCGAACACCAATCCTACGCCGCCGGTGCCAAACCGCTGTACCGCAAACACGATCGCCAGGATGGCCAGTGTCAGCGGCACCACATAGGGCTGGAACGTCGGCGTGACGACATTCATACCTTCGACCGCCGACAGTACCGAGATTGCCGGCGTAATGACGGCGTCGCCAAAAAAAAGCGCCGCGCCGACGATGCCGATGCCGATGCCGATGCCGAGGATCACCGCAGAGCAGGTCGGGAAACTGTTGCGCGCCAGCGCCATAAGCGACAGCACTCCGCCCTCGCCTCGATTGTCGGCGCGGAGCACGAACATGATGTATTTGATCGTCACGGTGATCGTCAGGGACCAGATGATCAGCGAGAGTACGCCGAGGATGTCGCCACGGCTGGCGACGTTGCCACCCGCTGATGCATGCAACGCCTCGCGAAATGCATAGATCGGGCTGGTGCCTATATCGCCATAAACGACACCTAGTGCGCCCAACATCAGCGCCTTGGTGCTGTGCTGCTCGACCTCAGAATGGCTCGATTGTTCGACAGGTTCTGCCTCGTTACCAGCATTGGTAAGGGCCATGGACGACACTCCGATAAGCGCGCGGTGCTCTACGCTTGCTGCACTGCAATATCAAGTTCCGTCACGTAATGTCTGCCGTCTCGCCTGTCGTTGCTCGCCTTGGTAGACTCGCCAGCCCGCAGCCCTACCGAGCAGCAATAGCGCCCCGGCAGAACCCTCAATCGCCCAGATCAATGAATGGTTATCGCCCACAGTGCCCCCCCGCGATGCGGCCGATGGCGACCAGGGTGTCGTGGGCGCACAAGGATGGCGCTTTCCTGATGACGCCGTGCTCCAGGTGTGATCGCACCGTTGCTGCGCAAGCCATTTACTTGCTCGTCCCAGCGAGGACCGTGGCCAACTGGAACGCAGGGCCACGCCGCTCACCGGCCGCACTTTGCGGCGCAGATAACGATTCGATCTCCGCGGCGAGATTCTGGTTGAAGAAGCCACCAAGCTTGTCGAAGGACACACGGTCGTAATATCGACATGCCAGTATCCGCAACCCAGAAAAGCTCCTTGGGCTCCGCTGCGCGCGCCACGAACAACCCGATCTTCTCTGCGAAGAGGACGCCGTAATCCTTCAGGTTGAAGCCAAACCGGGGGGCGGCCGTGACGTATGGGCGAAGGGCTAGGAGGCGGGTTCGGTGAGGAACGGCATTGATGTCCACGCCGTCTCCTGGAAAGACAGAGGAATGCGGTGTCACCGACTGGCGCCGGAGGTTGATCCGGTGATTAGGAGGAGCACTCGTTGTCGGATTCTCGACGATGTCGGACATCTGACACAACGCTGCCAGAGCGATCACGTTGTTCCGAAACGATTTTCCCAGTTGGCACGACAATTGCGGTCCTATGCGCAAAAGCACTGCGATGCCGCACCGACTGGAAGAACTCATCAATGATCACGCTTTTCGAACATGTGGGCGCCGCTACCAACACTAAGCGTTCCCGATCAAACGGAAGCCTCTATCCCTTCTTTCTGAAGGCTGTCCGGACATGAACGCATTTGATGTCCGTCCAACGCTGGATGCTCCCGACGACGATCTCTATCTTTGGCTTGAAGATGTGGAAGGCGAGCGGGCACTTGCCTGGGCCGCCGGCCAGTCGGCAAAGACCCTGAAGCACTTCAGTGGAACGCAGTTCGAGCGCGACCGCGCGACTCTGAAGGCAGGCCTGTTCCCTAAGCGGCGTCGCATCTCCCCCGGCCGAGTCGCATGGCTTGAATCCGATATCAGGGCTTGGATGGAAACTAGATCTGAGAGCCGCACCGCATGAATGTAGCCTCCCAATATCTTCTCCCGTCTGTGGCGCATCACGAAGCCGGGCACGCGGTGGCCGCCATCGTTTTGCACCGTCAGATGTTCGACGACGACCGTGAACTCCCTGCTTTCTCAAGTGTTAGTATTTACCCCGACGCCGGTGACGGAGAGTGCGGTGGTTTTGTCGAAGGCACGGTTTTCTATTCAGCGCAAGGATTCACCTCGGAGCTAAAGCCGATTTTCGAGAACGATATGGATCGACATTTCCAACGCGATGAAGCGATCCAAGAGATAGTTGCGTGTCTGGCAGGTCCTTTTGCAGAATCCGCATTCGAAGGCTATCTGGACCCGCGCGATATGGCGATGAATGCGTCCGATGGGAATGAGGGGAGCAGCGACTACGCGGATGCCAAGC
>NZ_RZRV01000007.1:0-241854 GCF_004023085.1 Mesorhizobium sp. M7A.F.Ca.US.010.02.1.1
TCGAAGCGATACCACTTCACCAGCAACGACAACCGGTCCAGGCGACCGCTCCGACCAAGACCCTGCGGCAGCAGAGCCTCCACAAAACTGAACTGACCGCTCGGCTTCGTCGTCATCGCAAGATCCCTGGTTCAAAAACAGGGAATCACATCCACACAATTTTGCAACAGGCCCCTTGCGGGGGAGATGCCCGGCAGGGCAGAGGGGGGTGCTGTCCCGCCACAAGATCAAGTAAGGTCCGGAGCACACCCATGACGTTGGAATTGACCGCGCGCGACCGATCCATGCTCGACGGCGAGCAGGGCCCGTCCGCCGCCGCTGCCATGAAAATCCTCGTCGCATTTTCCAATGCGGTTGGGGCGCGCGGTCTGCTCGACATCACTGGCGCCCATATCGATGGCTGTCTCTACCACGGCAAGGCAGGGCTCGATTTCGTCGAGCGGCTGGTCGAAGGCGGTGGCCGGGTCCAGGTGCCGACGACATTGAATGTCGGCTCATTCGACCTCATCCATCCCGGCATGGTGAAGATGCCGGCAGCGGAAGAGGTGCCGGCGCGGCGGCTGATGAAGGCGCATCTGGAGCTCGGCTGCCAGGCGACCTTCACTTGCGCACCTTACCAGACGCGGTTCAGGCCGGAGTTCGGCGAGCAGATCGCCTGGGGCGAATCCAACGCCATCGTCTTTGCCAATTCGGTGATCGGCGCGCGCACCAACCGCTATGGCGATTTCATCGATCTGTGCTGCGCCATGACCGGCCGCGCGCCGGCCTGGGGTCTGCATCTGAGCGAGAACCGGCGCGGCCGGATCCTATTTGAGCTGGATGTTCCGGACGGCGAGCCGAGCGACAGCCTTTTCGTCGGCGTCGGGCTATTCATCGGGCAAGCGAGCGGCGACCGCGTTCCGGTGATTGCCGGTCTGCCGCAGCCGCGCGATGAGGACCAGCTAAAGGCGCTGGGCGCGGCGGCTGCAACGACGGGTGCTGTGGCGCTGTTCCATGCGGTCGGCATCACGCCGGAAGCGATGACGCTCGATGAGGCGTTCCAGGGTCATGCGCCTGACGAAACGATCCGCATCACCCGCGCCGATATCGACCATGCGCTGGCCAGGCTATCGAGCGTACGGGATGGCGCGCCGGTGGCGGCCGTGTCGCTCGGCACGCCGCATTTTTCGTATGAGGAGTGGATGCGACTGTTGCCGTTGCTGCGCGAGGCAGCACCCGGAAGGCGCATCCCGATCTACGTCAACACGGGCCGTGCGACCTTGGCGCGACTGCAGGAGGAGGGCGCGCTGGCGGGGATGGAGGCGTTTGGTCTGGTCCCGGTCGCCGACACCTGCACCTATGTCACATCGATCCTGGAACGCCTCGACGGCGTCGTGATGACCAATTCCGGCAAATGGGCGCATTATGCACCGGGCAATATCGGCGTGTCCGTCGCCTTTGCCGAGATGGAGGATTGCATCCGCTCCGCTGCCGTCGGGCATGTCGTGCGGAGCGCCTCATGACGCGACCGGTGGCACGAACCGGCACCTTCCAGTTGGCCGGCGAAGCCAAGGGCCAGGCGCTGGTGTTCTCGCAACCCCTCAGCTTCTGGGGCGGTATCGATGCCGAGACCGGCGACATAACAGACCATTCGCATCCCGGCCTCGGCCAAAATGTCGCCGGCAGGATTTTGGTCATGCCGAGCGGGCGCGGCTCATCGTCTTCATCCTC
This sequence comes from Mesorhizobium sp. M7A.F.Ca.US.010.02.1.1, assembly GCF_004023085.1. Classification (NCBI taxonomy): domain Bacteria; kingdom Pseudomonadati; phylum Pseudomonadota; class Alphaproteobacteria; order Hyphomicrobiales; family Phyllobacteriaceae; genus Mesorhizobium; species Mesorhizobium sp. M7A.F.Ca.US.010.02.1.1. Next base: position 1,711 of record NZ_RZRV01000007.1, read on the forward strand.
GGTGCTGGCCGAGGCGATCCGCAGAGGCACGGCGCCGGCCGGTCTTCTTCTGGAGCGGCCGGACCCGATCCTGGCGGTGGGCGCCATCGTTGCCGAGTTTCTTTATGACATCCGCATGCCGCTGGTGGTGTGCGATATTTCGAACCTTGTCTCCGGTGATCAAATTGATATCCGCATCGGCAAAGACGGCGGGCCGATCATCAGAGTTCACCCCGCCATCAATCCGGCAGAGCCACGCCGCCAATAGGCAGCCGCCAGCGTCTGATCGCGACCAAGTCCCAGCGTGTCGCGCCAATATTCGCGCACGATCTTGGCGGCAGCGGCTTCCGCCGCGAACCAGCCGAAGGCCGAACCGTCCTGCGGCCACGCCACCGAGCGGACAGCCTCGGCCAGCCGTCTGTCCTCGCCCGCCGCCACGCCATCCCGTGTCAGCCAATGCACTTCGATGCGGGTGGGGTTGGCGATCTTCTGCCGTTCACCGTCATTGGCGATCTCGACGAAGGCAACGCCTTTTGTCTCGGCCGGCAGCGTCTCCAGCAGCCGCGCCAGCGCCGGCAGGCCGGTTTCATCGGCACCCAAGACATACCATTCTGCCTGCCGCACCGGACGGCCGACCGGTCCCATGATGCCGACCTTCATGCCGGGCGCTGCCTGCATGGCCCAGGTGGAGCCGACGCTCTCGCCGGTATGAATCAGGAAGTCGACATCGATGATGCCCTTTTCCACGTCGAGCGCGCGGATGGTGTAGACGCGCGCCACCGGGCGCCGGTCATCGGCGGGCCAGACCGGCAAGCCATTGCCGCCGAGCACCGGCCACAGCGGATCGGGCACCTCCCTGGTCGGAAACAGCATGCGGATATGCATGCCGCCGAATTTGGCGAAACGGCTGAGATCCTCGCCGGCCAGCCGGATGCGGCGCATATGCGGGGTGAGGTCGCGAATATCCGTCACCACCATCTCGCGGAACTGAGCGAGGCTGGTTTCGCCTGAGAGATCGCCGGTCCAGACGATCTCGGGATTTTCCTCCTTGGCGTAGACCTGTACGGCCGTGGCCAGCAGGTCCTTGATACGGGCCAGCCCGTCGCGGTCGGCGGCATTGGCCCGCATCACCAGCCGTTCCATGTCGAAAGAGGCGCCACCGAAGGCAAAGCGGAAATCGATGCGCTGTCCCTGATGCGAAGCATCGGCCTCGAAGCTCTGCAGTCTGTCGCTGATGCTGTCCATGTAATCGGGCAGATGTCGCAGGTTGAGCTGTGCCTCACAGGCCAGTTCACGCACCGATGCTTGGCTCATTGTCAGCCTCCGATCCTGCCGGTGAGCGCCACCTTGAAGGTGCGGCCCTTGCCCTGTTCGGTTGCCGCCGAGGTCGACCATGCGCTTTGCGGGTCGGTGTAGGCGGTGTTGAAGATGTTATCGACGCCGAAGTCGAGCTTGAGGTTGTCATTGACGCGCCAGTTGGCGAAGACGTTGACCAGATCGAAACCGTCATCGACGACCGGCACGGCGTTGGGATTGGTGCGGCTGGTGCGGGTGATCTTGCCGACGCTGAGATATTGCGCGCCGACGGTGAGCTGGTCCTCCAGCATGCGGAAGCCGATGGTGGCCGAGAAGCGGTCGAGCGGCGTGTTGTTCAGCGCCTGGCCGGAATAGACGCCGCTGACGACCTTGGCGTCGATCAACGCGCCGGCAAGGTTCACAAAACCCCAGTTGTAGTCATAAACCATCTCGGCCTCGATGCCCTTCAGCCGGGCGTCGCCGATGTTGATCGCGGTGCGCGGCAGGACGGTCAGGTCGACGTCGATGTAATCCTCGACGGCAGTGTGGAAGACGTTGAGCTTGGCGCGCAACCGGTCGCCCGCTGTCAGAACATCGTCATACTTGACGTTGATGCCGGCCTCCCAGTTCTTCGCCGTCTCGGGCTGCAGCAGAAGATTGGGCCGGTATGTATCGCCGCCGCCATGCGCGCCGCCGCCGCGGAAGACATCCTGCAGGCCCGGCGCCCGATAGCCTTCGGAATAGGTGCCATAGAGCTGGAAGCCATCGAATGGCGTGACGCCGACGGTGAGGCGCGGCGACCAACGATCGCCGGAGATCGAGGCTTCCTGCGGCGACGGGATGCGCGTTTCGCCATCGAGCTGGTAGCCGTCATACCGCATCGCAGTGATGACCTGCAGCCAGTCCTCGTAATCGCCCTGCCACTGCAGGAAGCCGCCATAGCCCTGCTGTTCGCCAGCGCCGAAATGCGCCGCTTCCGAGGAGGCCTCGAGATAGTAGTAATCGAGTCCGTAGGTCAGCGTATGTGCTAGTCCCCAGGCGTCGAAACGTGAGGAGTTCTTCACGTTGAAGCCGGATGTGGCGACATCGTAAAAACGGAAATTGCTGATCCCTGAGGCAGGCGCGACCTGCGTCTGCTCGGTGCGGGTGCGGTTGTGGTAGGCATTGGCGCTGAAGTCGATCAGCTCGTTGTCGTCTGGCTTCCAGGTGTAGGCGGCGGTGTAGGTCTGGTTGGTGGTGTTGGTGTCGTAGCGGCTCAGCGTCGGCGAGGTCGAGCCGCTGGATCCGGTGATCTGGTCGTTGTAGCGCTGCAGGATGGCGCCGAGCTTCAGCTCATGGTCATCGGCCGGCCGCAGCGTCGTCTTCAGATAGCCGCTGGTCACCCGCTCGCCGGTCCATGGCACGGTCTCGCCATTGCCGTCGGTGTAGCTGTCGCGGTCGCGGTAGATGAGGTTGCCGATGATGTCGGCATCGTCGCTGAAGCGGTAGGCACCGGTGGTGCTGGTGGTGAAGCCGTCGCCATTGTCCTCGTAGCCGAGCTTCTCGCTCAGCGCCCAGCGCTCGTCCTTCTTGAGGAAATCGCCGGCGTCCTTGGTCTCGAAGGAGACGACGCCGCCGATGCCGCCTGACCCATAGGCATTCGACACCGGGCCACGAATGACGGTGGCTTCCTTGATCAGGTCCGGTTCGACATAGAACGAGCCAGAGCCATGACCGACGCGCCAATAGTCCTGACGGGCGCCGTCGAGCGTCACGACGACGCGGCCATATTGCTCCAGGCCGCGAATGTTGATGGCGGTTGCGGGATCGTCGCCATTCATCGAGGCAGCGACGCCGGGCGTGGTGCGGAAGATGTCGGCCGCTGTGTCGGGCTGAATGCGGTCGAGTTCGTCCTGATCGACGGCGCTGATGGCGGCCATCGATTCGATCACCGCCGTTTTGATCATCGTCGCCGAGATGGTGATCACGTCGAGCATCGTCGCCGGCTGATTCTGCGCGGCACTGGCCGGCGCCAGGCGGCCGGCCTTGGCGGCGGCCTTTTTCTCCTGGTCCTGTTCCTGCGCGCTGGCAAGAGGCACGGCGCAGAGGCCGAGCACGAAGGCGAGCGCGGTGCTCGCCATCAAGGTCGTGTTTGTTGTCGTTGTCATCGTCATGCAGCCCCCAAGCAAAAGCAAAACTGCTGGCGGTGGCTGAAGGGCCTTGGCTGGCATGATCGAGAATCCCTCGACCAGGCGGGCCGGGGCAGGGGTCACATATTAAAACATGATGACACAAGTCAACTTTAAATTTATAGCCGACCATCATCGAGAAGCATCTGGCACGGGAACAGCGGCATGGTCGGCAGTTTAGGCGAAGGCAAGACGACCCACTGGTCGCAACCTGGCAGGATCGCGGCGGTGCTGCTTCTGGCGCTGTCGGTGCTGGCGCCTTCCTGTGGTTTCCAGGCGCTGGCCGCCGAGGGCGTTGTCGACGCGCTGGGGCGAACCGTCGTGCCGGGCGCGGCGACCCGAATCGTGACGCTCGGCTCCGACGTCACCGAGATCGTCCACGCGCTGGGCGCCGGCGAGCGGATCATCTCCGTCGATCGCGGCAGCAAATATCCGCCTGAAGTCGCGCAAAAACCCAATGTCGGCTACCGCCGCCAGCTTTCGGTCGAGGGGCTGGCCAGCCTGCGTCCCGACCTGATCCTGGCGGCCGAGGACAGCGGACCGCCGGAGGCGGTCGAGGTGCTGAAGTCGCTGGCGATCCCGATCGTCTTCGTCCCGCAGGACAACAGCCCGCAAGGCATCGAGCGCAAGATCACCCTGATCGCCGCCAGCCTTGGGCTCGAGGACAAGGGCAAGGTGGTTTCCGCCGAGGTGCTCACCGCCTTTCAGACGGCAGCCGATCTGGCGTCGCAAATCCCGCCGGAGCGGCGCAAGAAGGTGGTGTTCTTCCATGGCCTCGTGAAGCTGAGCGCTGCCGGCGCCGGCACCTCTGCCGACGCCATCATCCGCTATGCCGGCGGCCTCAACCCGATGGAAATCGTGCAGGGCTACAGGGCGGCATCGGAGGAAAAGCTGATCGAGATGGCGCCTGACGTCATCCTGATGATGAGCGACGGCAAGAGCGGGCCGACGCCCGAGCAGGTGTTCGGCAACCGCGCGCTGGCGGCAACGCCGGCGGCGGCCAACAAGGCGCTGGTCGTGCTTGACGGCGCCTACATGATCGGCTTCGGGCCGCGCACATCAGATGCGATCCGCGATCTGGCGAAGGCGCTTTATCCGGAAGGGGAATGACGCCGTAAAATCGCAAGGCGGTTCGGCTGGGCAGTACCAATTCGTCGGCGAACCAGTTGAGCTTGATAAATCCTGTCCGTCCGGATTTCTCCGGATCGGCTTCCGCCCGAACAAACTTGGCGGCTCGGCCTGAAACATTGGCACGATATTCTAAGCCGCGCGGTTGACCGCGAATGCGCTATCCAGCCTATAATTATACTAAATTCATAGCCTAACTGCGGACGTTCAGGGCGCTCGCACCTTGGCCTGTGAAAATGGTTGCACAAGGGAGCGCATCGATGCCGAAGACAGAGTCCAATCCGATCGACCTCGGCACCAGGGCGGCCGATTTCCTGTTGCCCGACGCGCAAGGCGTGCTGCACCGCCTCGCCGATTTCGACGCCAAGCCGGCCCTGCTCGTCGCCTTCATTTCCAACCGTTGCCCGTTCGTCGTGCTGATCCGCGAGCAGCTTGCCGCTTTCGCCAGGGATTATGCGGGCAAGGGGCTGCAAGTGGTGGCGATCAACGCCAACGACCACGAAGCGCATCCGGAAGAAACGCTTGCCCGTATCGGCGAAGAGGCCGAAAAATTTGGCTATTCCTTCCCCTATCTCAAGGATGCGTCGCAGCAGACGGCGAAAGCCTATGGCGCGGCCTGCACGCCCGACTTCTTCCTGTTTGATACCGACCGGCGGCTCGCCTATCACGGCCAGTTCGACGAGGCGCGGCCGGGCAACGGCAAGCCGGTGACGGGTGCCGATCTGCGAGCGGCGGTCGACACGGTGTTGGAGGGCGGCAGGCCCATTGCCAGCCAAGTGCCGTCGATCGGCTGCAACATCAAATGGAGTGCCGGCAACGAGCCGGTCTGGTCTTCCAGCGCGGCGCGCGCGGCCTAGCGCCGGCCTCGACGCATTCGCCAGGTGTCCATGCACAAGCCGCAAAAATCCGCTTCCGACAGCTTGCTGCTCCAGGCAGACGTGCTGGTGCTGGGCGGCGGCCCGTCGGCCGCCTGGGCGGCAGTCTCTGCGGCCGAGGGCGGCGCCAAGGTGGTGCTGGCCGACAAGGGCTATCTCGGCACCAGCGGCGCCACCGCGCCGTCCAACACCGGCACCTGGTGCGTGCCGCCGGGTGACAACAGGCACGCCGTGGTCGAACGACGCTGGCAGCGCACCGGCGAACTCGCCGACCCGCGCTGGATGCTGCGCTGCGTCGACACCGCCTACCGCAACCTGCTCAGGCTGTCCGAATGGGGCTATCCCTTTCCGAGCGAGGATGACGGACGGCTCTACATCGCCAATCTGCGCGGCCCGGACTACATGCGCTTCATGCGCCGCCGGGTGCTTTTGGCCGGCGTCACCGTGCTCGACCATCATCCGGCGCTCGAACTTCTGTCCGACGGCGATGCCATTGTCGGCGCCGCCGGTGTTGCGAGACAGATCGGCCAGGACTGGCGCGTCGACGCCAACGCCGTGGTGCTGGCGACCGGCGGCTGCGCCTTTCGCGAACGCATTCTCGGCGCCACCGGGCTGACTGGCGACGGCTATCTGATGGCGGCCGAAGCCGGCGCCAGCCTGTCGGGCATGGAGTTCACCGGCAAATACACGCTGGCGCCCTATGGCTCATCGCTGAACAAGGGCCTGCCGTTCCGCTGGGCCTCGTTCCATCGCGAAGATGGCTCGCCGATCGTCGGACCGACCGGCGAGCCGTTGCTTAACGGCATCGGCGACCGCGAGGAGGAAGTGGCGCGCGCGCTGATCGACGGCCCGGTCTATGCGCGGCTCGATCAGGCCGAGCCGGCGCTGCAAGGCTGGCTGCGCCAGGGCCAGCCGAATTGCTTCGTGCCCTACGACCGCGCCGGCATCGATCCGTTCAGCGAGCTGTTCCGCATCACCTTGCGCGCCGAAGGCACGGTGCGCGGCACCGGCGGCATCGACATCGTCTCCGACGATTGCGCCACCGGCGTGCCCGGCCTCTACGTCGCCGGCGATGCCGCCAGCCGCGAGATCATGACCGGGGCCGTGTCGGGCGGCGGCGCCGTCAATTCGTCCTGGGCGCTGGCCAGCGGCTGGTGGGCCGGCAAGGGCGCCTCGACCCATGCCAAGCGCCGCACCGGCAAGGCGTTCCGCAGTGCGGTGCAGTCGCTCGGCCAAGCCGGGTTGCGTCCGGCATCGTCGGCGAGTGCCGACATCTCGGCGAGCGAAGTTATCGAGGCGGTGCGTAGCGAAGTGACGCCGCTCGGCAAGAATTTCTTCCGCACTGGCGAGGGCCTGGAGAAAAGCGGCGAGCGGCTGGAGAGTGTCTGGCGCGACGTGCGCGACCATCTGCAAGGCGAGGGGCTGGATCGGGTCCGCACGCGCGAGGCGGCATCGATCGCCGCTGCCGGGCGCTGGTCCGTGGCCGCAGCGCTGCACCGCACCGAGAGCCGCGGCATGCATCGCCGCACCGACCTACCGGGCAAGAGCCCGGCCTTCGCGCACCGGCTGGTCATCACCGGTGTGGATGAGTTCCGCATCGCAGGTGCGCCTGAGCGGCTGGCGGAGCTGGCGTCATGATCGAGATCGTCTCGGCCACGCGCTGCGTCGAATGCGACATCTGCGTCAAGGTGTGCCCGGCCAACGTCTTCGACGCGACCGACAATGGCGTGCCGGTGATCGCTCGCCAGGAGGACTGCCAGACCTGCTTTCTCTGCGAGATCTATTGCCCGACCGACGCGCTTTATGTGGCTGAGTTCGCCGAAGGGCCGACCGGCATCACGGAAGCTCAGGCCGACGCCCGACGGCTGTTCGGCTCCTATGCCCGCGCGCTTGGCTGGAAGCGCGGCAAGGCGGGCGGCTCGGAATTCGACCCGACGCACCGCATCCGCGTGGCGCAGTGAACCGATCGGAGACAGATATGGACCGCCCGAACATGGACCGGATCGTCGTCAGCGACATCAGCAAGACGTTCCAGCTCAAGCCGGGGCAGTTCGTCACCGTGGATGGCGAGGCGACCGACCGCGTCACCGTGCTCGACGGCGTTGATCTCTCGATCCGCAAAGGCGAGTTCATCACGCTGGTTGGCCCGAGCGGCTCGGGCAAGTCGGTGCTGCTCGACATTATCGGCGGGCTGACGCAGGCGACCGGTGGCGACGTCCAGCTCGACGGCAGGCGCATCACCAGGCCAGATCCCAAGACCGGCTATGTCTTCCAGCAATATGCGCTGTTTCCCTGGCGTACGGCGCTCGCCAACATCGAATATGCGCTGGAGGTGCGCGGCGTGGCCAAGGGCGAGCGCACGGCGACGGCCCGCCATCTGTTGGCACTGTTCGGCCTTGCTGGTTTCGAGGACCGTTTTCCCAACCAGCTGTCCGGCGGCATGCAGCAGCGTGTGGCAATCGCGCGTGCGCTGGCCAGCAACCCGGAAGTGCTGCTGATGGATGAGCCGTTCGCGGCGCTCGACCAGCAGACGCGTGAACTGCTGCAAGGCGAGCTGCTGCGGATCTGGGGCAAGATCAACACGACTGTCATTTTCGTCACCCACTCGATCGACGAGGCGATCTTCCTCGCCGATCGCGTGGTGGTGATGACGGCGCGGCCGGGCGCGGTGAAGGAGATCATCGATATCGACCTGCCACGGCCGCGCGACGGCGACATCCGCGCCAGCGCCGAATTCAACGCCTATCGCGCCCGCGTCTGGGACGTGCTGCGCGACGAGGTCAACAAGGCGCAGAAGGACTGGACCCTGTCGCCAGCCTTCAGTCACTGAGGAGCTGGACCAATGGCCTATCTGACCGAGAAGTTTGGCTCCGCTGGAGCGCTCCACCTGTTTGCCGGCGCTGGCGAAACTGTCGCCGCCGCCAGGATCCCCGCGATCAAGGCCAGCGCCAAGAACCGGAGCAAGAAAGCGAGCCACGGCACGTTCCTCTATGGCTTGCCGCTGCTCGGCCTGTTCTTCCTGCTGTGGGAGATCGCGCCGCGGCTCGGCTGGCTGAACCGGATCTTCTTTCCGCCGCTGAGCGAGGTGCTGGTCGCCTGGTGGGCGCTGCTCGCCTCGGGCGTGCTGATCGAGCATATCGGCATCAGCCTGCAGCGCGCGGCGATCGGCTTTGCGCTAGGCGTCGTGGTGGCGATCCCGCTCGGTCTGCTGATGGGGCGCTATTCGCTGTTCGAGAAGGTCAGTGACCTCCTGGTGCAGACGCTGCGCAACACCTCGCAATTCGCACTGCTGCCAGTGTTCATCCTGTTGCTCGGCATCGGCGAGGAATCGAAGGTGGCGATCACCTTCTACTCCTCGGTTTTCTTTCTCCTCGTCAACACAATCAGCGGCGTCAAGTCGGTCGATCCGCTGCTGATCAAGGCGGCGCGCTCGATGGGCACGTCCGACTTCGATCTGTTCCGGAAAGTCATCCTGCCGGCCAGCATTCCCTCGATCGTCGCCGGCGCGCGCCTGGCGGTGAAATCCTCGCTGTTCGCGGTCATCGGCGCCGAGATGCTGGCGGCCAAATCCGGCCTCGGTTTTCTCATCCAGAACTCGCAGCTGATGATGGAAACGGCCGACATGTATGCCGGCATCCTGACCCTCACCGTCATCGGCCTGACCGTCAACTATCTGCTCGTCTGGTTCGAACGCTGGGCAACGGCCTGGAAAGGCCAGTCCGAGACCTCGCTCATCTGAGCCGCCCGTTCATTCCAATCAGGAAGGATTTTTCTCATGCCCAGCATTCCATTCGATGCACTTCGCCGACTGCTCCTGAAGGGCGCCATTGCCGTCGTCATCGGCCTTGGCGGCATGCCTGCCTTCGCCCAGGACAAGCCGGAAATCATCCGCATCGGCAGTACCGCGCCGGGGCATCTCAAATTCATCCTCGCCCACAAGGACGGCTGGTGGGAGAAGGAGTTCGCCAAGGACGGCATCAAGGTCGAACTGGTGACTTTCAATGGCGGTTCGGAGGCGACGACAGCGTTGGCCACCGGCGCGATCGAATTCACCTATACCGGCAACAATCCAGCGCTGCGCGTTGCGGCGTCCGGCGCCGACGTCAGGCTGATCGGCCTGTCGAGCTATGTGAAGGCCGGCGGTTCCTACATCGTCGTCAAGACCGACTCGCCGCTGAAGACGCTGCAGGATCTCAAGGGTAAGAAGGTCGCCTATTTGACCGGCACGGTGCGGCATTCGAATTTCAGCAAGGCGCTGAACAGCGTCGGCCTGACCACCAATGATGTCGAAGGTCTGAACCTGCCTTTCGAGGCATCCGGCCCGGCGCTGCTGCGCGGCGATATCGACGCCATTGTCGAGACCGATTCGACGGCGGCCAAGCTGGTCGACACCGGCGAGGCGCGCGTCCTGTTCGACACCAGCACCCATCCGGAATGGAACGTGCCCAACGTCATCTCGGTCAACGGCGCCTTCGCGGCGAAATATCCCGATCTGGTCAAGCGGCTGCTGAAGGTCGATATCGAGATTTCGCGCTGGGCCGACGCCCATCCGGACCAGACGATCAAGACCTTTGTCGAGGCGACCAAGTCGTCGGAAAAATCCGTCCGCAAGACCTATGCCGACGGGGTGTTCCATCAGGATCCGAAACTCACGGACGACGCGATCGCCGCCTTGCAGGGCGAGGAGAAATTCATGGCCAGCGCCGGGCTCCTGAAGGGCTCGATCGACTATGGCAAATGGGTCGACAAGAGCTTTGTCGATGGCGCCGCGGCTGAAGTCGCTGCCGTCCAATAGGCCCGGAAAGATCGAGCTGGCGGCGCTTTGCGGCGCCGCCTCGTACAGGTCAAATCTCCGGAATGTTCTCCTTGAAGATCACCTGCAGCCTTGGCTGGTGCAATTCGTAGGGCAGCCCCCGGACCGCATGGATCAGGGTGTTGAGCGCTTCGCGGGCCTCGACGCGCGGGTTCTGGTCGATGACCGCGTCGAGCGTGCCGTCGAGCAGAAGGTCCTTGGTGCCGTCCGTCACTTCGTGGCCGAGGAAGACCATGGATTGGGCGCGGCCGCGCTCCTTGAGCGCGCGGGCGATGCCGGTGTTGCCGGCGCCGACATTGTAGATCGCGGCAAGGTCGGGGTGCCGCTCCAGCAGGGCCGATGCCTCCGAATAGGCCTTCTCGCGGTCGTCGAGCATTTCGCGCATCTCGACGATCTGCAGATTGGGTGATTCCTCGGTCAATACGTGGCGGAACCCCATCTCGCGTTCTTCGTGGCCGCGATAAGACAGCGAGCCGGCGAACAGCGCCACCTTGCCCGGACGCCCCGATCCCATGAAGCGGTTGAGCAGATAACCGGCCAGCCGCCCGGCGGCGCGGTTGTCGATGCCGATATAGGCGACCCTGGGCACATGCAGGATATCGGACGCGATGGTCACCACCTTGATGTCGTTGGCCGACAGGGAGCGGATCGCTTCGCGCACCGTCGGATGGTCAAGCGCGATGACGCCGACGCCTTGCGTCTGTCCGCGCAGATCCTGCAACAGGCGAGCGAGCCGGTCAGGATTGAAGCCCTCTATGGTGGCGATACGAACATCGAGGTCGGGCCGCGCCAGAGCCTGTGCCTCGATCTGGCGGTGCAGCATCTTGATGAAGGAATTGGTGCCGGCCGGCAGGGCGAAGTCGAGCCGGATGACCTCGCCGGGCGAGGGCCGTGGCGGCGCGCCGTTCGGGCCTTCGGCGATGTAGCCGAGGCGCTGCGCCATTTCGAGCACGATTTCCCGCGTGCGCGCCCGCACGCCGGGTCGGTTGTTGAGCACTCGGTCGACGGTGGCGGCCGAGACGCCGGCTTCCCGGGCTATGTCAGTCAGGGTGGAACGCACCGTCTTTCATCTCCTGCATGCGTCGGATCGGCTGGTGACGGCTTCCCCGCCATCCGCGATTCTGATGGGAAATGATGTATCCGCCCTTGGCCGATGTGCAAGCCGCCGCGCTAAATCAAATGGTCCGGCAGGGCTGCGCGGGGCAGGGAAGGGCCGGGCGCCCTCAAATTGAGGCATCCTGCGTGACGTATGGGTCCCGTTTTTGTGCATTTCCTTGCCCTGTTGCAATATTATGAGGTGTTTTGATTATTTATGATGTTGACAGCCTTGCCGGGCTGCAGTCAATATCCCTCATAAGGGTCGTGGAGGAAACGTGGCCCTGAGGGAGGAGTTTCAATGTCTGACTTGATCCGCATCTCGCGGCGCCGGCTGCTAGCATCCGGAGGAAAGGCGGCCGTGATCATGACCGCCGCTGGTATCGCACCCCAATTCATTCGTCCCGGTCGCGCCTATGCGGCCGACGCGCTGGCGCCCGGCATGATCGGCGGCCCGACGGGCTTCGAAGGGGCCGAGCGCTACCAGTATGGCGCCGACACGCCGGAAGGCCGTGCCATCGAGGCAGCCAAGGCGCTGAAGGGCGCCGGCAAGGCGCCGGCCAAGATCGTGCTCGGCCTGTCCGACGGCTCGATCGGCCAGCTCACGCAGCCTTTCCCGGCCGGTGCGCCGTCGATCAAGGAGCTGTGGGAAAAGGAGACCGGCATCGCGATCGAAATCGTCGGTTTGCCGAACGGCCAGGAATTCACCAAGACGATGCAGGACATCTCCACCAAGGGTGGGGCCTACGACATCTACTCGACCGAATGGAACCGTCTTGGCGACCTCGCCGAAACCGGCGGCATCGCCAAGCTCGACGACTTTGTCGCGCAGCATAAGCCTGAATGGGACGATCCGGTCAGCGGCTATGTCAACGGCGCCAAGGGCGTGTCGCTGCTCAACAAATACCGCGGCTCGAACTATGGCGTGTCGCTGGACGGCGACTTCCAGACTTGGGTCTACCGCACCGACCTGTTCGGCGACGAAGCCGAGAAGAAGGCCTTCAAGGACAAATACGGCTACGATCTGGCGCCGCCGAAGACCTGGAAGCAGCATGGCGACATAGCCGCCTTCTTCCAGCGACCGGACAAGGGCCTGTTCGGCTCGACCGACCTGCGTAACCAGGGCTGGGGCTACACGAACTGGTACCAGCGTTATGTCTCGATGGCTTCGCCCAACCAGTTCCTGTTTGGCGATGACGGCAAGCCGATGATCAATTCCGAGCAAGGCATTGCCGCCACCAATGAATATGTCGCTTCGCTCGCGCATCATTCGCCGGATGCGATCTCCTGGGGTTGGCCGGAGCAATACGGCAACTTCGCCAAGGGTGGTGCGGCGATGACCTGCGCCTTCTCCAACTTGCCGAAATTCCTCGACAATGCCGGCAACAAGGATTCAGCCGTCACCGGCAAGATCGGCTCGATGCTGCCGCCCGGCCGCGAGATCGGCGGCAAGCTGATCAGCCGTTCCGTGCTGTGGTTCTCGCTGACCGGCATGGTCTCGTCGCAGTCGAAAAACCAGGAGGTCGCCTATCTCCTGCTGCAATGGCTGGGCTCGGCCCGTATCTACGCATGGATGAGCGCCAACCCCGGCGGTTATCTGGACCCGTTCCGGCTTTCGGACTTCTCCGATCCGCTGGTGCGCCAGACCTATCATGCCTACCACATGGACGTCGTGCGCGAGACGGTCGCCCGCACCGTGCCAACCATCAACTATCCCGGCGCGACAGCCTTCCACAATGCGCTCGACGAGAACCTGATGGCGGCGCTGACCAAGGCCAAGACATCGGAGCAGGCGATGGCCGATACCGAGGCAGAGTGGAAAAAGATCGCCCGGCGCACCGGCGAGGACAAACTGCTCGAAGCCATCAAGACCAACAAGGAGGCCTGGCCGACAGTCCTCGATCCAATCGTCTGATCCTTCTCCCTGGATCATATCGAAGGAGGGGAGGAGCTTGCTTCTCCCCTCCGCCCACAACGCCACCAGCAAAGCCGCCAGATGAAGCGTTCCGTTCCTTTCCTGATATTCCGCTATGTCGCGATCTTCGCGGCCATAGCGGTGACGCTGGTGCCGATCCTGTGGATGGTATCGATGGCGTTCAAGCCGATCGCCGAATGGTCGGCGACCGGCGCCGAACTGACCTGGTGGCCGAAGAACCCGACGCTCAGCAATTTCCGTTTCGTCTTCGGCGAGTCGACCAACAATTTGATCGTCGCGCTCGACCGTAACGCGCTAAAGCCGATCCTCGCATCGCTGCTGTCGGCGGTTTTCGGCACGGTGATCGCCATGTCGGCGGGCACTACCGCGGCCTACGGGCTGTCGCGTTTCGGCTCCGGCCAGAACCTGCCGCTGGCGCTGATCCAGCTCAGGATCTTTCCGCCGATGGCGGTCATGATCCCGGTGATGATCATGTGGGCTTTCCTCAACTTCACCGACAGCTGGTGGGGCCTGGCGCTGATCTACGGCATCGTCACCTTGCCGTTCGCCTTCTGGCTGATGAAGACCTTCTTCGACGACATGCCGCGCGAGATCGAGGAGGCGGCGCTTGTCGAGGGCTGTTCGCGGCTGCGCGTCTTCACCCGCATCACGTTGCCGATGATGCGCGCGCCGCTGGCCAGTGCCGCGCTCTTCGTCTTCATCCTCAATTGGTCGGACTATCTGATCGCGCTGCTTCTGACGACGCGCGAATGGGTGACCATCCCGGTCTACATGGCCTCTTTGTCCTCCTCGATGACCGGGCAGCTCTATGGCGCCAAGGCGGCGCTTGGGCTGATCGCGGCCGTGCCGCCGGTCATCATGGGCATCGCCATCCAACGCCACCTGGTGCGCGGGTTGACGTTCGGGGCGCTCAAGCAATGAGCGCGGTGACTGTCATGACTTCCAAGGATGAGATGAAAGCGGTCGGAGCAAAGCCGGTTTCGCGCGATGAGGGCGCAAGGCTGGGTTTCCGGCTCACGCTGCCTGCGCAGATCCTGGTGCTGTTCATCTCGGCCTTCCCGCTGTTGATGCAGCTCTACATCAGCGTCACCGACTGGTCGCCCCTGTCGGGCACCGGCTGGTGGAACGCCTGGTCGATGTGGAACAGCTTTGCCAACTACACCGATCTCGCCGTCGACACGCGCTTCTGGAGTGCGCTGAAGCGTACGGCCATCGTCATGATCGTCTGCGTGCCGGTTGAGTTCCTGCTCGGGCTGGCGCTGGCGACGCTGTTTGCCGACGATTTCCCGGGCAAGCGCGTCTTCTATTCGATCCTACTGATGCCGATGATGGTGGTGCCGGCGGTGGCCGGCTACATGTTCTTCATGCTGTTCCAGTCGGGGGGGCCGGTGAACGACATCTTGTCGGCGCTCACCGGATCTCCCGTCACCATCGCCTGGCTGTCGGATCCGACTCTGGCGCTGATCGCGGTGATGGTCGCCGACATCTGGCAATGGACGCCGCTGATGTTCCTTATCCTGCTTGCCGGCCTGGTCGGCGTGCCGGAGGACCAGATCAAGGCGGCGACGCTGCTCGGCGCCAATCCGTGGCAGCGCTTCGTCACCATCGTGCTGCCGAAGATGAAGACGATCATCATCATCGCGCTGGCGATCCGGGTGATCGAGAACTTCAAGATCTTCGATACGCTCTACATCATGACCGGCGGTGGCCCCGGCGTCGCTACCGAGACCATCTCGGTCTACATCTACAAGCTCACCACGCAGGACCTGATCTGGGGCTATGTGGCGGCGATCGCGCTGGCCATATTGGTCGTGCTGTCGATCGTCGCGGTGTTTGCCATGAAGCGCATGGCGCGGGCACGCGAGGTACCGACATGAGCGCCATTCACCTGCAAAACCTGGTCAAGAAATTCGGCGACTTCACCGCGCTGAAGACCATGGATTTGGCAATATCAGACGGCGAGTTCATGGCGCTGCTCGGCCCGTCGGGCTGCGGCAAGTCGACGACGATGAACATGATCGCCGGCATGGAAGAGCCGACCGGCGGCAAGATCCTGTTTGGCGAGCGCGACATGGCCGGCGTGCCGATGGGCCGGCGCGGCGTCGGCTTCGTCTTCCAGAACTACGCCATCTTCACGCATATGACGGTGCGCCAGAACCTTGCCTATGGACCAAAAATGCGAGGGGCTGCCAAAGCCGAGATCGATCGCCGTGTCGGCGCCATCGCTGAGATGCTGCAGCTGACGCCGCTGCTCGACCGCAAGGCCGACAGGCTGTCGGTCAACATATTGCAGCGGGTGGCGATCGGCCGCTCGGCGATCATGGAGCCGGCGATCTTCCTGCTCGACGAGCCGCTCTCCAATGTCGACGCCGCTTTCCGGGCCGTCATGCGCACCGAACTGAAGCAGCTGCAGCGGCAGTTCCGCCAGACCATGGTCTATGTCACCCACGACCAGCTCGAGGCGATGACCATGGCCGACCGCATCGCGGTCATGGACCATGGCGTGCTGCAGCAGGTCGGCACGCCGCTCGAGGTCTACAACGATCCGGCCAATGTCTTCGTCGCCCGCTTCATCGGCGCGCCAGGCATGAACCTGCTCAGGGGCAGGCCGGTGGAGAGCGACCGCGGGCTGGTCGTCGACCTCGGACCGTTGGGCATCACGCCGCCGCTGCCCGGAGAACTCGCGGCGGCCATGCGCAGCGCACGCGGCGAGGTACTTTACGGATTTAGGCCGGAGCAAGTGACGCTGGTGCAAGATGGGCAAGGCCTTGCCATGCAGGTTACCTTCGTCGAACGGATCGGCGCGCGCACCATCGTTCATCTCGGCCACGGCGAGGCTGCTGTGAAAACGGTGTTCGACAATGATGTCGGGCTGGCGATCGGCGACACCGCCATCGTCGCCCCCGCCGCGTCGTCGGTGCGTGTCTTCGACGCCGCTAGCGGTCTTGCGATGAAGGCAGGTTGAGATGGCTGATATCGTCTTTCGCAATGTGACCAAGCGCTACGGCAGCACGCTCGCCGTCGACGACGCCTCGTTCACGGTCAACGACAACGAGTTCTTCTGTTTCTTCGGGCCGCCGCTGTCGGGCAAGTCGACGATCCTGCGCCTGGTGTTGGGGTTGGAGACGCCTGATACCGGAGAGATTTTGATCGGCGGCAGGCCGGTCAATACGGTGTCGCCAGCCGAGCGCAACGTGGCGATGGTGTTCCAGAATCTGGCGCTGTTTCCGCATATGAGCGCGCTCGACAATGTCCGCTTTCCTCTGGTCGAACGCCGGGTCGCCGAGGTCGAGATCAAAAGGCGGGTCGCCGACGTCGCGGCGAAGCTGCATATCGGCCATATCCTGCACAAGCCGCCTGGACAGCTTTCGGGCGGGGAGCGGCAGCGCGTGGCGATCGCGCGGGCTCTGGTGCGCGATCCCAATGCCTATCTGATGGACGATCCGATCTCGGCGCTAGACGCCAGGCTGCGCGAGGAAACGCGCGTCGAGCTGAAGCGCATCCAGCGCGAGCTCGGCAAGACGCTGATCTACGTCACGCATGACCAGGAAGAGGCGATGTCGGTCGCTGACCGCATTGCCATCCTGGAGGACGGCAAGATCAGGCAGATCGGTACGCCGGCGGAGATTTACGACCGCCCGTCCAGCACCTATGTGGCAAGGCTGCTTGGCTCGCCGATGATGAACATCCTCAGATCGGCGCGCGGCGAGGGCGGTGTCGAAGCGGCTGAAGGCACGATCCGCATCGAAGACAAGACAGCGCCCGCCGACGCCGTGGAGATCGGCCTGAGGCCGGAAGACATCAAGGTCAGACCGTGGGCGGACGGGGGCCCGGGCCGCCCGGCGCGAGTGTTCGAGGTCGAGCCGCTTGGCGGCTACACCGTGGTGACGCTCGCTGCCGGGCAGGCGCGCCTGAAGGCATTGCTGCGCGGTCAGCCCGACATCCGGCCGGATGCCATGGTGGCGATATCCTGCGAGCCGGCCAGAGTGCATTATTTCGAACAGAGCGGCGGGGCGTTGGCACGATGACGGCCGCCGCAAGGAAAGACTTTCGGGAGGAAGAGATGGCAAACAAGGGCTTCGAGCCGGACGTGAAGGTCCGCACGAAGGAATACAGGATCGGCTGCGTCGGCGCCGGCATGATCATGGCCGAGTGCCATCTCGCCGCCTACAAGGAAGCTGGATTCCCGGTGGTGGCGATCGCCTCGCGCACCAGGGCCAGCGCCGAGAAGGTGGCGACGCGCTGGAGCATCCCCACGGTCCACGACACGCCTGAAAAACTGATCGAGGACGAGAATGTCGAGATCATCGATCTTGCTTTCCCGCCCGACCTGCAGCCGGCGCTGATTCGTCACGCGCTGAAGCAGAAGCACATCAAGGCGATCCTGGCGCAGAAGCCGTTGGCCTTGTCGGTCGAGGAAGCGGTCAAGCTGCGCGACGAGGCGGCCAAGGCCGGCAAGATCCTCTCGGTCAATCAGAACATGCGCTACGACCAGTCGATGCGCGTCTTGAAGCAGATCATCGACAGCGGCGCGCTGGGCGACATCGTCTTCGCGCAGATCGACATGCATGCCATCCCGCACTGGCAGAGCTTCCTTGAGGACTACGACCGCCTGACGCTTGCCAATATGAGTGTGCATCATCTCGACGTGCTGCGCTTCCTGTTCGGCGACCCCGACGAAATCACCACGCTGACACGCAAGGATCCGCGCACGACATTCGACCACTCGGACGGCATCACGGTGTCGACGCTGCGCTTCCCGTCCGGTGTGCTCGCCGTGTCGCTGGAGGATGTCTGGTCGGGTCCGCGCCAGGATGGCTACAAGGACGACCAGCACATCAACTGGCGCGTCGACGGCAGCAAGGGGGTCGCGAAGGGCACCATTGGCTGGCCGACGGGCGCTGCCTCGACGCTGACTTACGCTTCGACCGAGACGACCGGCGGCGAATGGGTCAGCCCGAGCTGGGACACGATGTGGTTCCCGCATGCCTTTATCGGCGTGATGGAGCAGCTCCAGCATGCGGTGAGGACCGGCACGCCGCCGGCGCTGTCGGTCGCCGACAACGTCAAGACCATGGCGCTGGTCGAGGCGGGTTATCGCTCGATCGACGAGGGCCGCACGGTCAAGCTTTCCGAAATCGCTACCTGATCACCGCAACTGAAACACCAGACAACTGAATCGCTTACAGGGAGGAATTCACACCATGATGCAGGCAGGTATTTTCACGGGGTATTTCCCCTACGGCCTCGAAGAGACAGCGAAGAAAATTCGCGGCCACGGTTTCAACACCGTGCAGCTCGACCTTCATTTCAAGGATATCGATCTGTCGGCCGGCCAGATCACCAAGGATAAGGCCAAGAAGGTTCGCGACACGTTCCGTGCCCACGACCTGCCGATCTGCTGCATCTCGGGCTACACCAATGTCATTCATCCCGACCTCGCGCACCGCAAGGCGAATGTCGATCGGCTGAAGGAAATCATCCGTAACGCCCGCCAGCTCGGCAGTCCTTACGTGATCTCGGAGACCGGTACCTACAACACCGAGAGCGAGTGGATGAGCGATCCCAAGAACAAGTCCGAAGAGGGTTTTGAGATGTGCCGCAAGGTGATCTCCGAACTGGCGCAGGAAGCCTATGACCACGGCGCAATGTTCCTGCTCGAAACCTACGTCAACAATGTCGTCGGCTCGGTCGAGGAAACGGTGAGGATGTTCGCGCAGGTCGACCATCCGGGCCTCGGCCTGCTGATGGATCCGACCAACTACTTCGAAAGCCACAACATCGACCAGATGGACAAGGTGCTGAACCAGGTGTTCGACACGCTGGCCGACAAGGTCAAAATCGCGCATGCCAAGGATGTCGCACGAGCCGGCGACGACAAGAGCGAGAAGCATGCGGACATCGGCGATGACGACGCGCTGGCCTCGCACACCTTCCGCGGCGTTGGCGAGATGGTCCTCAACGCGCCGGGCACCGGCTCGCTGAACTACGACCTCTATCTGCAGCGCCTGTCGCAGAAGAACCCGAACATCCCGGTGATCATCGAACACCTTTCGGAAGACGACGTGCCGAGGGCCAAGAAATTTCTCGACGACAAGTTCCGCGCCAACGGTCTCTGACCGGCTGTGCGCCGCCCTTTGCCGGCGGTGCATCCGGCTTGGAAGCAACAACAAGGGAGGAATTGCAGTGTTGAAATTCGGATTGAAACTGGCGGCGTCCGCGACTGTGTTCGCGGGCATCGCATTCGCCTCGCCGGCAATGGCGCAGGATGGCCAGAAGACTTTCTACCTGCTGTCGCATGGCGGTCCCTCAGATGCATTCTGGCTCGACTGGAATGCCGGCGCGACCAAAGCCTGCGACCAGCTCAAGGTGACCTGCAAGATCTCCTTCAGCGGCGGCGACATGGCGGCGCAGAAGGAGGCCTTCAATTCCGCGCTTGCGGCCAAGCCCGACGGCATCGCCACCACCTCGGCCCAGCCGGGCTTGTGGACCGAGGAAGTGAAGGCTGCCAAGGCGGCCGGGATCCCGATCGTGTTCTTCAACACAGACGATCCGGCGACCGGACGGCAGGCCTATGTCGGCGCCGATCTCAAGGAGGCGGGCGTCATCTGGGCCAAGTATCTCGTCGACCGCAAGATGGTGAAGCAGGGCGACAAGGTGTTCCTGCCGGTGGAAGTGCCCGGCGCCAGCTATCAGCAGCTGGAGACCGAAGGCATCGCCAGCGTCTTCGATCCGTTGGGGATCAAATATGATGTGGTCGATTGCGGCACCGACCCGGCCGGCATCATTGCCAAGATGACCGACTATATGGTGGCCAACAATCCGCCGGCGATCATCGCGCTCGGCGATTCCGTGGCGGCCAGCGTCAAACGGGTGTTCGACGGCGCAGGTGTGCCGGCCGGCAAGATCCCGGTCGTCGGCTGGGGCAATTCGAAGGAAACCGCCGAGGCCGTCAAATCCGGCTTCGTCAACGCGGCCGCCTGGCAGTTTCCGTCTGCGCAGGGCTTCATGCCGGTGGCGCTGCTCGGGCTCGCCGCGTCGGGCGAACCGATCGGCTACGACATCCATACTTTCAGCCTCTACGACGCCTCGAGCGTCGAACCGATCCTGAAACTCTACGACACGAAGTGAAAACCGGTGCCCGCGGCGCAGGCCGCGGGCACCATTTCAAAGCATGGTTCAAGCAGTCATGATGATCGCCGCAGAAGACGAAATGCCTGTCGGGAAACGCAGATCGAGCCTTATGCGCTCGCCGCAATTCTCCTCGCTCATCATCCTCATTGTCCTGCTCGCGGTGTTCGCCATCGCCGATGCCAATTTCCTGTCGCCGCTCAACATCTCCAACATGATGGCGTTCCTGCCTGAGCTCGGCATCATCGCGCTCGGCATGACGCTGCTTCTGACGGCGGGCGAATTCGACCTGTCGGTTGGTGCCGTGTTCGGGCTGGCGCCGGTCGTCGTCATGCTTCTGGTGCAGAACGGAGGCGTCGATATCGGCATCGCGCTTCTGGCCGGGCTTCTGCTGTGCGTCGCCATCGGCGCGATCAACGGGTTGATCGTCACCAAGAACGGCATCTCCTCCTTCCTGGTCACGCTGTCGATGCTGCTCGTGGTGCGCGGGGCGGCGCTCTACATCACGCAGGGCTTTCCGCTGAAATCCTGGGACCAGCCAGGCTTTTTCGTCACGCTGCTGGCCGGCAGCTTCAATGTCGGGTCGTTCCGGTTCTACACCTCGCTGTGGTGGTTCATCGGTCTCTCGCTGCTGGCGATCTACGTGCTGCGCTATGCCAAGCTCGGCAACTGGATCAGCGCCATCGGCTCCAACCGGAACGCGGCGGTGGCGCGCGGCGTGCCGGCGGACGCCGTCAAGGTGTGGCTGTTCATCCTGACTTCGGTCCTTGCGGGACTGGCCGGCATGATCAGCGCCTTCCGCATCTCGGCCGCCTCACCGGTGGCCGGCACCGGCTACGAGCTCGAAGTGATCGCCATGGTGGTGGTCGGCGGCACGGCGCTGACCGGCGGACGCGGCACGATCCTCGGCACCATCGTCGGTGCGCTGATGCTGCGCGCGATCCGCAACGGCATCGTGCTGATCGGCGTGCCGGGCCTCGCCTACAACATCTTCGTGGGCCTCATCATCCTCGCCATGCTCATCCTGCACGCTTTGCTGCAGAAGAACGCCGCAAGGGGCTGACGATGGAAGTGCTTCGGCTGCAGAATCTGCAAAAATCCTTCGGCAGCGTTCGGGCGCTGAAGAATGCGTCCTTTGCCCTCAACGAAGGCGAGGTGGTGGCCTTGCTCGGAGACAATGGCGCCGGCAAATCGACGCTGATCAAGGCGATCTCGGGCGTGTTTCCAGCCGATCGGGGCGACATCTATGTGCGCGGCGAAAAGGTCTCGATCCGCTCGACGCGCGATGCGATGGACCTCGGCATCGAGACCATCCACCAGGATACGTCTCTGGCGCCGGATCTCAGCATTGCGCGCAATCTTTTCCTTGGGCGCGAACCGGTCAAGCTGAAATGGCTGGGCGTGTTCGCGCCGCTCGATTTCGCCAAATTGCGCGACGCGGCGTCGGCGCTGTTGAGGCGCGTCGGCATCTCGAAGAAACTCGACGCCGATGCGCTGGTCTTAACGCTGTCGGGCGGCGAGCGGCAGTCGATTGCGATTTCTCGCGCTATGCAGTTCGCCGCCAAGGTCATCATCCTCGACGAACCGACCAACAATCTCGGCGTCGAGGAAACCCACGGCGTGCTGCGCTTCGTCAAGGAGGTGCGTGACGCCGGCCATTCGGTGCTCTTGATCACCCACAACATCCATCACGTGTTCCAGGTAGCCGACCGCATCATCGTCATGCGCCGCGGCGAGATCGTTGCCGAGCAGACGGTTGCCGATACCGATCTCCTGACCGTGGAAAGCATTATCACCGGCGCCGACATGTCGGCCCTGCTGAAAGAGACGAGAGCGAAGTGAAGAAGTTGGCCGTCACATGGTAGAACTCTATGGCAAGACGCTTTCGCGCCGGCAGGTGTCGGAACGTTCGGGCATGCTGTCGCAATTTGCCGGCGTGCGGCTGATGACGCTTGGCGACGGTGTGGAACGCGGCATTCGCATGCTGGAGTTCCGCACCGGCTCAGGCCTGCGCTTCACCGCGCTGGTCGACCGGGCGCTCGACATCGCCGACTGCGACTATAGGGGACAGGCGATCGGCTGGCATTCGCCAAGCGGCTTTCGTCATCCCGGCCTGCACGATTACGAGGGGGAGGGCGGGCTCGCCTGGGCGCGCTCGTTTTCAGGCCTGCTTGTCACCTGCGGCCTCGACCACATATTGGGCCGCGAAGAGGTGCCTGCCGATAGCTACAACTACCCGGGCAAGAAGACCGTGATCCATTCGCTGCATGGCCGCGTGGGCACCATTCCAGCGCGGCTGACCGGTTATGGCGAGGCCTGGGATGGCGACCGCTGCGTGCTTTGGGCCGAAGGCATCGTTCAGCAATCGGCGGTGTTCGGCGAGGATTTGCATCTGATCCGGCGTATCGAGGCCGATGTCGGCGGCAACGAGATCCGGCTGTCGGACCGCGTCGTCAACCATGGCTTCAATCGCACGCCGCATATGTATTTTTACCACGTCAATGTCAGCCACCCCTTGCTCGACGAGGGTTCGCGCTATCTGGCGCCGATCCGCGACGTCGTCTGGGCTGGCCATGCAGGCGAACGCTACGAGGCGCAGAAGGTCGGTTACCGCACCGTGCCGGCGCCGCGACTGGGCTTCAGCGAGCAGGTCTGGCAGCACGAGATGGCGGCGGACGCCAATGGCGAGGTGCCGGTGGCGGTGGTCAATGACGGCATAGGGCTTGGCCTGGAAGTGATCACGCGCAAGGACCAGCTGCCTTGCGCCTATCAATGGCAGAATTTCCAGGCGGGGCAGTATGCGTTGGGCATCGAGCCCTCGACGCACCATGTGCTCGGCAATCTCGCCGCACGTGAGCGCGGCGAAATGATCTGGCTGGAGCATGGCGAAAGCCGTTCCTACGACGCGATGTTCCGAGTGCTCGACGGTGCCGGCGAGATCGCCGCGACGGAAGAGAGGATCGCTTCGATCGCCAGGCAACCGCAACAGGATTATCCTGCGCCGTCGGGCAATTTTCCGGGATTGGCGGACAGGGCATGATGCGAAACGAATGCTCCGGCTGGCGGGCCGGAAATCGGAGGTCGATGTGATGGCGAAAAAGCGCGACTACAGCCTGGTCGGGGAAAGCACGCGCACCGCGATCGAGACCGGGCTGGCCTCGGCCGAGTGGTATCACACCGATGTGCCGCGCAAGGCGATGAAAGAGCTGATGCAACGCTCGGACGGGCCGGCGATCCGCGACACGATCATCTGGATCGTTGCCATATTGGGCTCTGCCGCCGGGATCGCCTGGTTCTGGGGCACGTGGTGGGTGGTGCCGTTCCTGCTCGTCTATGGCGTGCTCTACGGCTCGTCCAGCGACTCGCGCTGGCACGAGTGCGGCCACGGCACCGCTTTCCGCACGCGCTGGATGAACGATGCCGTCTACCAGATCGCCAGCTTTATGCTGATGCGCAACCCGGTGACCTGGCGCTGGAGCCATGCGCGCCATCACACCGACACGATCATCGTCGGCCGCGACGCCGAGATCGCGGTGATGCGTCCGCCGGACCTGCTGCGCGCCGCACTCGCCTTCACCGGCATTCTCGATTTCCGCTATTCGCTGCCGACGCTGGTGCGCAATGCGTTCGGCAGCATCTCGCCCGACGAGAAAAGCTTTATCCCCGAGATGGAGCTTCACAAGGTGGTCACCGCCGCGCGTTGGCATGTCGCCATCTATGTCGCGGCGATCGTGCTGGCGCTCTATCTGTGGTCGTTCCTGCCGCTGGTGCTGATCGGCCTGCCGCGCCTCTACGGCAGCTGGCACATGGTGCTGACCGGCCTGCTGCAGCATATCGGCCTCGCCGATAATGTCACCGACCACCGGCTGAACACGCGCACCGTCTACATGAACCCGATCAGCCGCTTCATCTACTGGAACATGAACTACCATGTCGAACATCACATGTTCCCGATGGTGCCGTATCACGCGCTGCCGAGGCTGCATGAATTGATCAAGCATGATCTGCCCGCGCCGAACCCTTCGATGTGGCATGCCTACCGCGAGGTCTGGCCGGTGCTGCTGAAGCAGCTTCAGTACGAGGACTATTTCCTCAAGCGTGAATTGCCGCCGACGGCCAGGCCGTACCGGGACGAGTTCCATGCGCTGACCGTTCCGGCGGCGGCGGAATAGGGGAGAAGCAGATGGCCGACTGGGTTGAAGCGTGTGGCGTCGACGATGTCGAGGAAGAGGATGTCATCCGCTTCGATCATGGCGGCCGTACCTTCGCCATCTATCGCAGTCCCGATGACGAGTACTTCGCAACCGACGGATACTGCACGCATGAGAAGGCGCATCTGGCCGATGGGCTGGTGATGGACGACATCATCGAATGCCCCAAGCACAATGGCCGCTTCAACTACAAGACGGGTGTGGCCCGAGGCGCACCGGTATGCGTCAATCTCGCCACCTATCCGGTGAAGGTCGAGGCTGGCAAAGTGATGATCCAGATCGGCTGACCTGCCGCCGAATGCAACTGAGGGAACCCATTTGATGAGCCGAAAAAGACCAACGGTGGCGGATTTGCGCGCCATGAAGGGCAAGCGACAGCTGACCATGCTGCGCGTGCTGACGATGGACGAGGCCGAGGCCGCCGAGCGCGCGGGGGTCGACATCGTCTCGGTGCCGCCCGAACTGGTGCTCAACCCGCAATACCGGGACGCCGCACCCAGCCTGTTCACCATGCCGGGCGACAATTTCTACGAGATCGGCACGGCGGACGATTTCGTGCGCTGGGCTTTCCTGCTCTACAAGGCCGGCGCCGACGCGGTCTATTGCAGCGCCGGCTACGCCACGATCAAGCGGATGGCCGATGACAATATCCCGGTGATCGGCCATGTCGGGCTGATCCCGTCACGGGCCACCTGGACCGGCGGCTTCAAGGCGGTCGGCAAGACCGCCGACACCGCCATGGAGGTCTTCGCGGCGGTGAAGCAGCTGGAAACTGTCGGCGCCATCGGCGCCGAGATCGAGGTCGTACCGGTCGAGGTGGCCAAGGCGATCTCTGAACGGACATCGTTGATCATGCTGTCGATGGGAGCGGGCACCGGTTGCGATGCGCAATATCTGTTCGCCGACGACATCCTCGGCCAGAACCGGGGCCACATGCCTCGCCATTCCAAGGTCTATCGCAATTTCGCCGCCGAATATGATCGTTTGCAGGCCGAGCGCATCGCCGCGTTCTCGGAGTACGTTGCCGACGTCAACAGTCTCGCCTATCCCGAAGACAAGCATGTGGTGCATATGGATCCGGCTGAGCTCAGCCTGTTCATGAAAAGGGTCGACAGGGCGTGAAATCTCAAGGCAATGATGCGACGGGCGAAGTCGCGCCGGTTCATATTCTTACGCTTTCTTGCGAGGACCGGCCGGGGATCGTCGCCGCCGTCACGGCGGAGCTTGCCGCGAACGGCGCCAACATCGCCGAAAGCAGCCAGTTCTGGGACCGGCAGACCAATCGCTTTTTCATGCGCATCGCCTTCATCAGCCCGCCAGGCTCGACCAAGGACAGCCTGGAACGGGCGTTGAAATCAAGCGTCGATCGCTTTGGCATGAAGACCGCGCTGGTCGATCAGGGACGCCGGCCGAAGATCATCGTCATGGTCTCCAGGTTCGACCACGCGCTTCTGCACCTGCTGTACCAGATCAGGGTCGGCTGGCTGAACGCGGAGGTTGCCGCCGTCGTCTCCAACCACGAGGATGCCCGCCGCTTCGCCGAGCTGGAGGGTGTTCCCTACCACCATTGGCCGACCACGAGGGAAAACAAGGCCGAACAGGAACAGAAGCTGCTGGACCTGGTGCAGCGGACAGGGGCCGAACTGGTCATCCTGGCGCGCTACATGCAGGTCTTCTCGAAAGGCCTGTCGGACCGGCTGTTCGGACGGGCGATCAACATCCACCATTCGTTCCTGCCGAGCTTCAAGGGCGCCAAGCCGTATCACCAGGCCTTCGACCGCGGCGTCAAGCTGATCGGTGCGACGGCGCATTACGTCACCTCCGACCTCGACGAGGGCCCGATCATCGATCAGGAGACCGAACGCGTCACCCATGCGATGAGCGCCGAGGATTTCGTTGCCGTCGGGCGCGACATCGAAAGCCGGGTGCTGGCGCGCGCGGTCAAGCTGCATCTCGAAGCCCGCGTCATGCTCAACGGCCACAAGACCGTCGTTTTCTGAGCGAAGCCGCGTCAGGCCGGCCAGCTTCCGCCGGCGAGCGCAGCGTAAAGTGCCTCGGCGTCGATACCGAGCGGCCGGTCCTCTTTCAGCATGGGGACGAGAGCGCGTATCGCCGCGTGAAGTGCGGCGGTGCGTGGCGCCAATGTGAAGCCGTCGCGCAGGTCTATGGCCTGTGCGGCGGCCATCAGTTCGAAGGCGATCAGCCGCCGCCACAGCTCGATCATCCCGGCGCATTTCGCAACCGCCAGAGGCGTCTGCGTGGCGTGATCCTCGACGCCTTCCGACACGGCCAGGAAGTCGAGCATCACCGGATTAGCCTTGTGGCGGATGGCGGCCAGGATCGAGGTCACTGTCTTCTGCAGCGGCACGAAGCCGGCCGAGGCGCCGCCGACCGGCGACAGATATTTCGGCAGGCCATTGCGGCCCGAGCCAGTGAGCTGGATAAAGCGGGCGGCACTGGCCGCGGCACATTGGGCGATCGCCAGGCCGAGCGTCTCGAAGGCGAGCGCCAGTGCGGCGGTGTGGAAATTGCCGGTCGACAGCACCAACTCATCATCGCCCAGCACCAGCGGATTGTCGGCGGCGGCGTTGAGTTCGATCTCGACAGCCTGTCTCGCCTGACCGATCGCCTCGATCAGCGCGCCATGGATCGACGGCATGCAGCGGATCGACAGCGGGTCCTGCAAGGTGGTCGGCACCAGCGCCTCGTCGCGGACGAGCAGATCGTGCAGCACCTTGGCTGCTTCCTGCTGGCCGGCCGCCGGGCGCGCCATGTGCAAGCGCGGATCGAGGATGGTGCGGTTGGCACCAAAACCTTCCATGGTCAGCGCCCCGGTCTGCTGTTGCTGGGCAAGAGCCGACAGCGCATCCGTCACCGCAAGCGCGCCGCTGCCGGCGGACACCGCCGAGGCATTGATCAGCGACAGCCCATCCTTGGGCGCCAGGCTGATGGGGGCGAGGCGCGCCATCATCAGTGCCTTGGCCGCCGGCATGCGACGGCCCTGATAGTCTGCTTCGCCTTCGCCGGTGAGCATGCGGGCGAGTGCCGTCATCAGCACCAGATCGCCGGCGCCGATCGAGCCGAGTGACGGCATGACGGGATGGACGCCGGCGTTGAGCGCGTCGACCAAAGCGACGAAGACGGAGGGCGAAAGGCCGGAGCCGCCAACCGACAGCATCGCGGCGCGGGCAAGCATAGTAGCGCGCACGGCTTCAACCGGCAGCACCTCGCCGACGGCGCCGCTGCGTCCTTCAAGCAATTGGCGCTGGAAGGCGCCGGCGTCGCCGTCGACAGCAGTGCCGAGATTGGCGCCGAGTCCGGTGTTCAGGCCATAGATCTGCTGGCCGGATGCGGCGGCCTGGTCGAGCACTTTTCGCGCCTTCTGCAGCCTGCCGATGACATCGGGTCCGATCTCCACCTTGCGACCATCGCGGGCCACGGCGGCGACATCGCCAATGCCAATGCCGACGCCGGCTCCGGAGAGGACGAGCACGGTCATGCGAAGCGCAGCCGCTGGCCAATGCCTTGCACTTGCGCCTTGGCCAGCATCGCCTTGCCCAGCGCAATGTCGGACAGCGACAGGCCACGATGCCAGAATAGGATCGTTTCGTCGTCGCTTTCGCGCCCGACTTTCAGACCGGCGGCGATCTGGCCAAGCTCGGCGTGCAGCGTCTTCTCGCTCAGCCGCCCGGTCTCGACATGGGCGCGCAGCGAGCCGAACTTGCCGCCCTTGCACTGGCCCCAATCGTCGACGACCATTTTCTGCATGATCTCGGTCAGCGACAGTTCGACCGCGCTCATCGTGCCATAGGGCACGACCAGCGCGCCGGGCTTGATCCATTCGGTCTTCAGCAATGGCTGCGGCTCCGGCAGCCGCGAGGCTTCGACGACGATGTCGGCGCCCTCGATGCAGCTCTTCCAGTCGGCCACCGCAGTGACCGTCTTGCCGAGATCGGCGGAGAGTTTGGCGGCAAAACCGTCGCGGCTTTCCGGCCGGCGCGAATGGACGCGGATCTCGTCGAAGTCGAAGAGATGGTCGAGCAGGCGCACGTTCCAGTAGGCGGTGCCGCGCGCGCCGATATGGGCCAGTACCTTGGAATTCTTGCGCGCCAGATGTTTGGCGCCGATGGCGGTGACAGCGCCTGTGCGCATGTCGGTGATGACGGTGGCGTCGAGGATGGCGCGCGGCGTGCCGGTTCGCGGATCGAACAGATTGAGGATGCCGAATTCGGAAGGCAGGCCATGCAGGTAATTGTCGACATAGTCGCCGACGATTTTCACGCCCGCCGTGTCGAGCGGCGCGACGTAGCCACGCAAGACATTGAAATGACCGTGGAAGGACGGGTCCGGTTCGAGATGGACGCGCGGCTCGATCACCGTCTGGCCGTTGCCTTGCGCCACCAGGCCAGCCTCGACGGCGGCAATGATTTCACCATCGGTCATGGCAAGGGCATCGATGTCGAGGGCATTGAGGTAGTCGATATAGATGGGCTTCATTTTACGCAGACACTTTCCTCGGCCACCCCGTCCATCCCATAGCAGGCCATGGCGCGACCCGAAAGTTTCGCGACACGAAAGTTTGTTGCGCTATCTCTGGACGCGGCCGGCCAAATGCTGTTCAAACCGGTTCCGTCATGACTGCCATTCCCGATACCGAAATCTTACCCGAAACGGCCACCAATGCGCGGCGCGTGGCGCTGATCGTCGCCATCGCCTTCTTCATGCAGTTGCTGGATTCGACGATCATCTCGACCTCGCTGCCGCAGATGGGCGCGTCCTTCGGCGTGTCGCCGGTGGCAATGAGCATCGGCATCACCGTCTACATGCTGACCATGGCGGTGTTCGTGCCGCTGTCGGGCTGGCTCGCCGACCGGTTCGGGGCGCGCAACATCTTCCTGCTGGCGATCGTCCTGTTCACCCTGGCCTCGCTCGCCTGCGGCCTCTCGCAAACCCTGACCCAGTTCGTCGCCGCCCGTGTCGTGCAAGGGCTCGGCAGCGCGCTGATGACGCCGGTCGGGCGGATTCTCGTCCTGCGCAATGCGTCGAAATCCGAATTGCTCAACGCCACGGCGCTGATCACCTGGCCAGCACTGTTTGCGCCGGTGGTCGGGCCGGTGCTCGGCGGCTTCATCACCACCTATCTGTCCTGGCACTGGAATTTCTTCATCAACATCCCGCTCGGCGTGATCGGGCTGTCGCTGGTCGCCCGCTTCATTCCGGGCGACCGTGAGGCTGACCCCAAGCCGCTCGACTGGCCGGGTTTTTTCCTGACATCGGCCGGACTTGCCCTGCTGCTCTATGGCCTTGAACGCATTGCCCATCCGGAGGACGGCGTGCTGCCGACAGCGCTGCTGATCGTTGCCGGCATTGTCATAGGCTGGCTGGCGGTACGGCATCTCCGGCGGGCGCCGCATCCGCTGCTCGATCTCTCCTCGTTCAAGGTGCTGACCTTCGCCATCTCGACATTGGCCGCCGGCACCATTTTCCGGGTGGCGATCAACGCCACGCCGTTCCTGCTGCCACTGCTGTTCCAGGTCGGCTTTGGCCTCTCGCCCGTCGATGCCGGCTTGATGATCCTGGCCTATTTCCTCGGCAATCTTGGCATGAAGACGGTGACGACGCCAACGCTGCGGCGTTTCGGTTTCCGCTCGGTGATGGTCGTCAACGGCATCATCGCCTCGGTCTCGATCATGGCTTGCGGGGCGGTCTCGCCGCAGACGCCACAGGCGCTGGTGGTGGCGCTGATGCTGATTGCCGGCCTGACGCGCTCGATGCAGTTCACCGCGCTCAACACACTGGCCTTCGCCGACATCGATGCGGCGCAACGAAGCTCGGCGGCGACCCTGTCCTCGATGCTGCAGCAGGTGGCGATGCTGTTCGGCGTCGCGGTGGCGGCGGCGATCCTCAATTTGTCGCAGATCGTCAGGGATCGCCCCGCTCTCGACCTTCTGGATTTTCGAATCGCCTTCCTGGCGATCGGCGCCATCGGGCTGGTGGCGGCGTTGCGTTTTCTCGTGCTGCCGCCAAGTGCGGGCGCGGAGGTTTCCGGCCACTCGCCGGGAAATTGAGATCGATTTTTCCGCCTGATGCGGAGATAAATTCCGTCTCGTCCTTTCGCCGTAGTGCAGCGCTTTCGCGAGCGGCCGCAATGGCGCAACCAATTGCCAAAAGTGCAGGCCTTTCCATGCATTGCGCCAGCTTCGGCAATCGACGCGTCCACTCGGTGAATATCGCTGCCGGCCTGGGTTCCGAGCGCGGATTCATTTGACGAACCGGCGTTGGGCCGATTAGCGTTCTTTCCCAGGGATGGCAGCGCTGCCATCGGGGCAAACGCAGACATGAACACGATCGGCTGGCCGAATTTCAGGAGCCTGAATCAGGAAGGCATTGTCTTTGCCATCGCGGTGGTGCTGTTCGTTGCAGCGGCCATCGGCCTGCCGGGCTTCATCGACCCCAACAACCTTGTCGCCATTGTCCGCTCGGTGTCGGTGCTCGGCATTCTGGCCCTTGGCATGGCTGTCGTCATCATCGGCCGCGGCATCGACCTCTCCGCCGTCGCGATCATGGCGATGTCTGTCGCCTGGTATCTGCAACTTCTGAATTCGGGGACGCCGGACGGGCTGGCCTTCGCCTATGTGCTGGCCGGTGTGCTGGCCATCGGCCTGCTCAATGGCTTTCTCGTCGCCTATGCCGACGTGCCGGCGATCTTCGTGACGCTGGCGACAGGCTCCTTCGTCTTCGGCTATGTGCGCTCGCAACTGATCACGCAGGATGCCGTGCCGGTGCCGCAGGGCCATTGGGTCGAGCTGCTCGGCGGCCTGCGCTTCCTCGATGTTCCCATCGAGGTGTTCGTCTTCGCCGGCCTGGCATTCCTGTTCTTCCTGTTCCTGCGCTACACCAAATGGGGACGCTACATCTATTTCGCCGGCGACAATCCGGTCGCCGCCCGCAACATCGGCATTCCGGTGCGGCCGATGCTGGTGCTGCGCTATGTGCTCTCCGCCCTGGTCGCACTGGTCGCCGGCCTGCTGACGGCGGCGAGCCTGCATTCGATCAACACCCGGGTCGTCAACTCAACGCTGCTCTACGATATCGTGCTGGTGGCGGTGATCGGCGGCATCGGCCTGTCCGGCGGGCGCGGCGGGGTGCGCAACGTGCTGGTCGGTGCGGCACTGATCGGCATCCTGCTCAACGCCATGACCATCATCGACATTCCGCTGCTCTACCAGAACCTGATCAAGGCAGCGATCCTGCTCGGCGCCATCATCGTCGACGGCATCATCAATCCACGTGACGAGCAGACCGCCCAGCAGGGTGACATTTAGTACCTGAACTGCAGCGGACGGTTGGGGCCGGCCGCTGATAACAAAACCAAACCAGAGGATGTGACATGAAACTGATCAGAACACTCATGGCAGCTGCCACGGCGCTTGCCGTCACCGCATTCGTGGCGCCCACCTTCGCCGCCGACGATCCCGGCCCGGCGGCTTACGCACAGGCGCTCAAAGGCAAGCGCGTCATGCTGGTGCCGCTGGCGATGGGCTTCGACCTGGCGCAGGGCTGGGCGCATTATCTGAAGACCGAAGTCGAGGCGTGGGGCGGCGTGTTCGAGACGCGCGATCCGAACTGGGTCGTCGACGCCGGCGCGCAGGCGATCACCGACGCCATCTCGTCGGACACCAGGCCGGATGTGCTGATCATCCATGCGCCGGACCTCAACTCCTATTCCAAGCTGATGAAGAAGGCGCAGGCCGCCGGCACCTACGTCATCCTGGTCGACAATCCCGCCAACTTCCCGGCCGACGCCTTTATCGGCAGTGACTGGGACCGGCTTGGCCAGCTCGAGGCCGAAGCGGCGATCAAGGGCTGCGGCCCGAACTCCTCGAAGAAGATCGGCCTTGTGCAGGGTGACCAGGCCAACTCCTCCAGCCTTTACCAGTATGCCGGCATCATGAAGGTGCTGGAAAAGAACCCCGACTTCAAGGTGGTGGCCAAGCCCGACTCCAACTGGGACGCGACGACCTCGCGCAACGTGACGACGACGATGCTGCAGCAGAACCCGGACATCTGCGCCATCATCGATTTCTGGGATGGTGACGCCACCGGCGCGGCCGCCGCGATCCGCGACGCCAAGCTCGACGGCAAGGTGTTCCTGGTCACCACGGGCGGTGGCGAGAAGGCGGCCGATTGCGACAAGCTGCAGGACGGCACCTATGGCGCCGTGGTGATGACCGATCTTGCTCGCCAGTCGGGCGACATGAACGCGATCATCAAGTTCCTGCTGCAGAGCGGCCAGCCGGCCGGCACCTCGCACACCTACATCTACACGCTGGAAAAGGCGACGACCAAGGCCGACCTGAAGCCCGACAGCTGCTGGGACCTGAAGGCGCTGCAGGCGCAAGCGGCTGCGAAATAAGCCGATCCTTGCCAACACCGATCAACGAGGTGGCCGGATTGCCCGGCCACCTCTTTCTCATGGAATAGCAGCTGCCGATGTCCTTTCGCGAACGCCTCCAGTCCTGGCGCTACAATCTCGTGCCCGACCATGTCGTCGGCGAGATCCTGACCAAACGCTGGACCGACAACGCCATTCCGTTCCTGGCGCTGGTGGCGACGCTGGCAACCTTCGGTTCGATCATTCCCGGCTTCTTCAAGCTGACGGCGCTGCAGGAATCGACCCGCCAGCTTGGCGAGTTCTCGATGGTCGTCACCGGCATGACGGTGGTGATGCTGGGTGGCGGCATCGACCTGTCGGTCGGCTCGATCTTCGCGCTGTCCTGCTTTTCCGCCGTCTATGTTTTCTTCATCCTCGAACAGTCGATCTGGCTGGCGCTGGCTGCGTCGCTGGCCACCGGTCTCATCTTCGGCGCCATCAACGGCTACCTCGTCGGCTATCTCAGGCTGCGCGCCTTTCTGACCACGCTGGTCACCTTCATCTTCGGCCGGGCGCTGTTCGACATCCTGGTCACCACCTATGCCGCCGACGTACAGCTCTCGACCGCCACATCGGATGTGCTCGACTTCATCGGCGACAGCACCTTCTGGGGGCTGTCCGTCTCGGTGTGGCTGGCAATCATCCTGGCGATCGTCACCCACATCGCGCTGACCCGTTCGCGGCCGGGCTGGCATGTGCTGGCGGTCGGCGGTTCCAGGCGCTCGGCGCACAATGCCGGCATCCGCGTGCGCCGCACCGTGTTCATGACCTACGTCTTCTCCGGCTTCTGCGCCTCGATCGGCGGCTTCCTCATCGCCTGCCGGCTGAGCGGGGCAGGGCCGGGCACGGGCCTCAACCTCGAGATCATGGCGCTGACGGCGGCGGTGGTCGGCGGCGTCAGCCTCGGCGGCGGGCGCGGCTCGGTGATCAAGGGCCTGATGGGCGCCATCATCGTGCTGACCATGACCAACGGCCTGATCCGGCTGGGCTACGGCACCGGCACCAACCAGATGGTGCTGGGCATCATGCTGGCGGTGGCGGTGACCATTGACATTCGCTGGCTGAAGAACCGCCACAAGGTGCTCAACGAGGTCTATGTCGCGCCTGTCTATCTCAGAATGGGCGAAACGCAGTCGGCCGCACCCGGCTCGGGCACGCCCTACGAGCTTGATAACAGGCTGTCGGCAGCCGACCATATCGGGCTTGGCGAACTGGAGGGGCCAGAAGACGTCATCCTCGACCGCGACGACAATCTCTATTGCGGCACGCGCCATGGCGAGATCGTCCGCTTCTTCGCGCCGGACTATGTCAAATCGGAAGTGTTTGCCCATATCGGCGGCTTTCCGCTCGGCCTCGCCTTCGACAAATCGGGCAATCTGATCAGCTGCGTCGGCGCCATGGGGCTTTACTCCGTCTCGCCGGATCGGGAGGTCAAACGCCTGTCGGCCGAAACGTCGCGCTCCTGGACCTCGATCGTCGACGATGCGCGGCTGCGTGACCCCAACGACTGCGACATCGCACCCGACGGCCGCATCTATTTCACCGACTCGACCAAGCGCTACGACGCCCATGACTGGGCGCTGGACTCGATCGAGAACCGCGCCACCGGCCGGCTGCTGGTCTATGAGCCGAAGGACGGTTCGACGAAGACGCTGCTCGACGGCTATCGCTACACCAATGGTGTGTGCATGGCGCACGACGGCAAGTCGCTGTTCTTCGCCGAAAGCTGGGCCTGCCGCGTGCACCGCTACTGGCTGGAGGGGCCGAAGGCCGGTACCGCCGAGTGTGTCATCCGCGACATGCCGGGCTACCCCGACAACATCAACCGCGCCTCCGACGGCAATTACTGGATGGCGTGGCTTGGCATGCGCACGCCGAGCTTCGACCTGTCGCTGCGCCACCCCGATATGCGCAAGCGCATGACGCGCCGCTTGCCGCAGGACGAATGGCTGTTCCCCAACATCAACACCGGCGGCGTGGTGAAATTCAACGAAAAGGGCGGCATCGTCGAGGCGATGGGCGATCTCACGGGTGGCGCGCACCCGATGGTCACCTCGATGCGCGAGCACAAGGGATATCTGTTCGTCGGCGGCATCCTCAACAACCGCATCGGCCGCTACAAGATTTCAGGCGCAGACCCGAACTGGACCAGCCCCGCTTCCTATTGGGGAGCAAAGCCATGATCCTCGATCCTGTGCTGGACCTGTTTCGCGGCAAGGCGGTGACCATCCCGCCGCTCGATGGCGCTTTCCGACCCAACACATTGCTGGATGACGCGCTGGCTTTTACTGAGCTGACCGAGCCGGACAATCTGCTGGTTGCCGATGGCAGGCTGCTGGCCTCCAGCGGCAACGCAATCTATTCGATTGCTGCCGGAACCGAGCCCAGGGTTGTCGAAACCTTTCCGTCTCCGGTCACGGCGCTGGCGCTGTCGCGATCCGGCGAACTGACGGTCGGGCTGGAGAGCGGCAAGCTGCTGGTATCAGGCGAGGAGGTTTCGCTGCCGGCTGACCTCAGCTGCATCACCGCACTTGCCTATGCGGATGACGGCACGCTGTGGCTGGCCAACGGCTCGGCCGAGCATGCGCCGTCGCAATGGGCCGCCGATCTGATGAGGAAGGGCGCGTCCGGTTCGCTTTGGAAGCGAGACGCCGCGGGCGGTGATTTCCGCAAACTCGCCGGCGACATTGCCTTTCCCTATGGCCTGCACCCCGTCGGCAGGGATGTGCTGGTCAGCGAGAGCTGGCGCCATCAGTTGGTGCGCTTCAGCGCAGACGGCAATCGCGCCACGGCGCTGACGCATCTGCCCGGCTATCCCGCGCGGCTATCGCCGTCCGCCGATGGTGGCGCCTGGCTGACCTTGTTTGCGCCGCGCAACCGGCTGATCGAATTCGTGCTGCAGGAAACGCATTACCGTCAGGACATGCTGAGCCAGGTGCCGCCCGCCTACTGGATCGCGCCGGCGCTGGCCTCCAGCCGCAGCTTCCTCGAGCCGCTGCAATGCGGCGGCATCCGCACCATGGGCATCCACAAGCCATGGTCGCCGAGCCGCTCCTACGGGCTGGTGGTCAGGCTCGACCAGAAGATGCAGCCGCAATTCAGCCTGCACAGCCGCGCCAACGGCACGCGCCACGGCATCTGCAGTGTTGCGGAAAAAGACGGCCTTCTGTTCGTCGCCTCCAAAGGGGGCGACTGCATCCTTTCCGTCGCCACGGGAGGTTTCTGATGGAACCGATCGTCCGTCTGGAGAATGTCACCAAGAACTACCGCGGCGTGCCCGCGGTGAAGAATGTCAGCTTCGACCTGCGCAAGGGTGAGATCCATGCGCTGCTCGGCGAAAATGGCGCGGGAAAATCGACGCTGACCAAGATCATCGCTGGGGTGGTCGACGCCACTTCAGGCAAGATGTTCCACAAGGGACAAGAGATCGCCTACGCCTCGCCGCACGCAGCGCTTGAAGCCGGCATCGCGATGGTGTTCCAGGAGACGAGCCTGGTGCCGTCGATGACGGTGGCGCAGAACCTTTATCTCGGCACCGAAAAGTTCCTCAACCGGCTGCGCGGCACCTACATTTCGGCGCAGCAATTCCTGCAATCGCTGAACTTTCCCGTCGACCCGAACGCGATGGTGGCGACGCTGGGTGCTGCCAAGCGGCAGATGGTGGAGATCGCGCGCGCGGTGCACCACAATGCCGAGATCATCATCTTCGACGAGCCGACGGCGACGCTGACGCCGGAAGAAAAGCGGCACTTCTTCGCGTTGATCCGCCGGCTGAAGGCGAGCGGCGTGTCGATCGTCTTCATCAGCCATGCATTGGAAGAAGCGCTTGATATTGCCGACCGCATCACCATTCTGCGCGACGGCGAGCTTGTCATCACCGACGACACGTCAGCCTTCGACCGCGACCGGATCGTCGCCGCTATGGTCGGGCGCACTTTGTCGGGGCAGATCTACCGCCAGCGTGACGAGGCAAAGCTGCGCAAGGCGGGCCGGAAGGTGCTGTCGGTGCAGGACATCTCGATGAGCAATGTCGTGCGCAACACATCCTTTTCGATCTTCGAGGGCCAGATCACTGGCGTGTTCGGGCTGATCGGCTCCGGCCGCACCGAGACATTCAAGATCGTTTCCGGCATTTACAAGCGCGATTTCCTGCGCGGCGGCGCCATCGAGCTGGACGACAAGCCCGTGCGCTATCTCGTACCAAGCGAAGCGGTGGCGGACGGCATCGTCTACGTCACCGAGGACCGCAAGAGCGAAGGCATCTTCGAGACGATGGGCATTGCCGAAAACCTGTTCGGCGGACTGCTGGCGGCGGGCCGGGAAAAGGCCTGGGTGATCAATGCGCAGGAAATGCGCGCACTGTCAGCCGAATGGACGAAGACGCTGAACATCAAGGCGATCAACGACAATGCGCGGGTGGTCGAACTGTCCGGCGGCAACCAGCAGAAGGTGGTGATCGGCAAGGGGTTGGTGCAGCAGCCGCGCATCGTCATCTTCGACGAGCCGACGCGCGGCGTCGATGTCGGCGCGATCGCCGAGATCCACCAGATCATCAACCGGCTGGCCGACGAGGGCCTGGCCGTCGTCGTCATCTCGTCCTACCTGCCGGAGATCATGAATTTGTCGGACCGGATTTTGGTTTGCCGGCAAGGGCGTATCGTCGAGGAGTTTTCGCCGGCGGAGGCTACGGAGGAGAAGATCATGTATGCGGCCGTGCATTAGGGTTCTGGCCGGTGCGTACGTCGATAATTGGCGCGCACGTCCATCCCTTCGTCATCCACGGGCGAAGCAAGGAGCGTAGCGACGCGGCGCAGACCCCTGGAGCTGCTCCGCAGCCCAAGGGATCCATGCCGGGACTCCATGGCGCTGCTGCGGTGCAGAATTCTGCTCCGCTGCACTCTTCGGCTAAGGTCACGGAATGGATCCCAGGGTCTCCGCGACGGCGCTTCGCGCCTGCTTCGCCCGTGGATGACGAAGTTTAGGTGCCTCGGCTAATCTTCAACGCTATTGCGGGCAAAAACTGAGTCAAAGAAGCTGGTTAGCCGCCTTTGCTCGAAACTTGATTCAACGAACCAGTTCATCGATCGAAGCGAAAGGACCACCACCATGGCCACCACAAGACTCCTGACCGATGCCGAGGTCGAAAAGATCCCCGCCGTAAAAGCCGTGTTCGACGACATCCGTGCGACGCGCAAATCCGATTTCGTCAACAATTTCTGGCGCGGTCTGGCCAATGATCCTCCTTCGCTGAAGCGGATCTGGGAACAGTTGAAGGTGGTGATGGTGGCCGACAGCGCCATCGATCCGCTGACAAAGGAGATGATCTACATCGCTGTCTCGACCGCCAATGGCTGCTCTTACTGCGTCCACTCGCACACGGCGGCGGCCCGCGCCAAAGGCATGACCGATGCGCAGCATGGCGAGCTGGTGTCGATCATCGGATTGGCTGGGCAGACCAACCATCTGGTGACGGCGATGCAGATCCCGGTCGATCCACAGTTTGAGGTGAAGTGAAGCGTCACACCGGCCGGTAAACCTTCTCCGCCGTGTTCCAGAAAATATCCGCCTCCGCCGCCGCACCATGCCTGGCCACCGCATCGCGGTGCGCCCTGATCAGCTCGGCGTGGCTGGTCCACAGCTTCTCGATCGGGAAGTTCGAGCCGAACATCAGATGGTCGGCGCCGAGGATGTCGATCGCGTTGTCGACGATATAGGCGATCAGCGCCGGGTCGTTGCGGTGGACGAAGGTGCCGAGGCCGGACAGCTTGGCGTAGAAATTGGGCGCCGCCGACAGCGTGCGCAGGCCTTCTTTCCAGGCTTCGGTGGTGTCCGGTTCCATGCCGGTCAGCATGCCGGCATGGGTGAGGATGAAATTCGTTTCGGGGTTCTCGCCGACCAGCGTCAGCCCGTCCTTCATCTGGGCGGGGAAAAGCTGCAGGTCGAAGGACAGGCCATAGTCCTTGAGCCGCGCCACATTGGCGCGCACCTTCGGGTCGATCACCTGGTCGGCCGAGGCGGCGAAACGGAAGGCCGGTGTCTCGTGCCAATGCAGCTGCATGCGCACGCCGCGCAGCAGCGGATATTTCTTCAAGCGATCGATCTGGGGCCTGATATCGTCGACGGTCATGTCGGTGTAGCCGACGATGGCATGCGGCCAGCCGGTTTCGTCGGATGTCTTCTGCAGGAAGGCGACTTCCTTCTCGAAATCCTCCTTGGCCCAGTTGGTCTGGACATAGACGGCCTTCTCGACGCCCGACCCCTTCTGGTCTTCGAGAAACTCCTCGATCGGATAGTCGCGGCGGATCGGCTCGTAGGGACCAAAAATACGCGGCACCATCGGCCCGACCAGCCAGGGCTGGTCCTTTTGGCGCCAGATGTGGAAATGCGCGTCGATGGTTTTCTGCATCATGAAACCCTCCTCCAGATTGTCGCCGCCGCCGGAGCAGGGCGGGCGAGCGACAGGATGAAATCGGTGAGGCCTTTCACCGACGAGCCGTCGACGAGGTCGTCCAGCACCGGCAGGATGGCGCGCAGTGCCGCCGTTGCCGGCCGGAAGCGCGGATCGCCGGCCAAGGGTGTGGCCAGCGACAGTCGGAAAGCGCGGGCGCTCAGCCGTCGCATGGCTGTCTCCAACTCGCCATGATCGCCGCGCTCCAGCGCGTCGGACAGGATCACGACCGTGGCACCGCGTGCAAACGACGAGAAGCGCGGCACCGAGAGGAAGGCGAGCAGCGTCGGCCCCATGCGGGTGCCGCCGTCCCAATCGTCAACCTGCGCGGCCGCGCGCGCCAATGCCTGATCGCGGTCGCGGATGCGCAATGCCGTGGTGATGCGGGTCAGCCGCGTGCCGAAGGTGAAGATCTCGGCGCGGTCCGCGCCTTGCACGGCGGCATGCGCCAGCTTGAGGTAATCCGACGTGTGCAGCTTCATCGAGCCGGACACGTCGATCAGCAGCAGCAGCTTTCGGGGGACGGTCTGGCGGCGGCGCAGCAGCGGCGAGGGCACGTCGCCATCGGCGCTGACGATTTCCCGCAGCGACCGGCGCAGATCGAGCTTGCCGCGCGAATGCGTGCGTACGGTGCGGAAGGAGCGGCGGGCGGGCAAGGCTGAAGCGAGTTTGCGGCGGAAAGCGGCAAGGCGGTCATCGTCACGCTGGAAGTCGCGGCTGCTCAACTGCTCCAGTGCCGAGGACAGCTCGCCGCCCTCTTGGGTTTGTTCGGCTTCGATCCGTTCGTCGTCGGCGCCGCCATCATCCTTGATGCGGGTTTCCTCGTCGGCGTCGCCTTCCACCACGGCGGATGTGTTGCCATAAAAGTGGCTCTGGAAATGCGCTTCGAATTCGTCGTGGCGGTCGGGCGGCGGCGCCAGCGTCGCGAGCGCCGCCTCGCGGATGTCTGCCATCGAGCGCGGCCCGAGCAATGTCACGGCCTGCATGAAGCTGGAGACCTGCTCGGGCGCTATGGCGAAGCCGTAGCGGCGCAGCAACCGGGCGAAGCTGAGCAAGGGCGCTGCCGCGCGGGGTAAGCTTGTTTCCCGCATCATTGCGTGGCGCCCCCCTCTGTCCTGCCGGACATCTCCCCCGCAAGGGGGGAGATCAGCAGCTTCGATGCTTCGCTCCGTTCTGCGACGCTGGAGATTGTCGAAAGCCGGAATGACAGCCAATCTCCCCCCTTGAGGGGGAGATGTCCGGCAGGACAGAGGGGGGTGCTGTCCCGCCAGCGTTGCGGAATGAACGGGGAGAACGTGCCGTTGAGGTCTCGGCTCACGCCAGCGCCTCCTCGACAATCCGGCCAAGCTCGGGCTCGATGTAGGAGAGATCCTCCTCGTCCTTGATCAGCACGCCGATGGCGCGGCGGAAGGCTTCCGGCCACGGGCTGCCGCCTTTTTCCAGGATGGTCGCGGCGTTGGCCCATTCGACCGCCTCGGCAATGCCGGGCGGCTTGGCGAGCGGGCGGGCGCGAATGGTCTGCACGGCCGCCGCCACCGCGCGTGCGGTGGCTTGCGCTACATCGCCGGCGCGCAGCATGATGATGGCGGCCTCGCGCTCGGCGTCGGGATAGCCGATCCAGTGGTATACGCAGCGGCGGCGCAGTGCTTCGGCCAGTTCCCGGGTGCGGTTCGAGGTCAGGATGACGATCGGCTGTGCCGTGGCGCGGATGGTGCCGCGCTCGGGAATGCTGATCTGGAAGTCGGAGAGGAATTCCAAAAGCAGCGCTTCGAATTCGTGGTCCGAGCGGTCGATCTCGTCGACCAGCAGCACGCGCTGCTCGGGCGCCTTCAGCACCTGCAGCAGCGGCCGGGCGATCAGGAAACGGTCGTCGTAGATGTCGATCTCATGCTCGCCGGCATGGCGGATGGCGAGCAGTTGGCGCTGGTAGTTCCATTCGTAGAGCGCATGCGCGGCATCGATGCCTTCATAGCATTGCAGCCGCACCAGATCACGGCCGAGCAGCGCGGCGATCGCCTTCGCCGCCTCCGTCTTGCCTACGCCCGGCGCGCCTTCGAGCAGCAGCGGCTTGCCCAGCCGGATTGCCAGGAAGATCGCGGTCGAAAGGCTCTCGTCGGCAAGGTAGCGCGAGGCGGCCAGGTGCTGCGCCACCGCCTCCGGCGAGGTCGCGACAGTCTCGGCGCTTGTCCCTGTCATTCCAGCCCTCAATTCGCCGTTTGCGCCTTCAGCGCGCGCAGGATGCGCTCCGGCGTGATCGGCAGAGTGTCGATGCGCACGCCGACGGCGTCGAAGACGGCATTGGCGACGGCCGGGATCTGCGGGTTGGCGCACATTTCGCCCGGCCCCTTGGCGCCGTATGGTCCGTCCGCCGAAGGCCGCTCCAGAACGATGATCTCGGTCTCGGCGAGATCGCCGGGGCCGGGCATCAGATACTGGTTGAAGTCGGTGCCGCCATGGTCGCGGTTGGGATAATAGGGCTCGGTTGTCTCATAGAGCGCATGGCTGATGCCCATCCAGGAGCCGCCAACCAGCTGCTGTTCGACCATCTTTGGGTTCAGCGCGCGGCCGATCTCGAAGACGTTCTTCACCGTCAGCACGGTAACCTCGCCGGTCTCGTCGTCGACCTCGACCTCGGCCACCGTGCAGGCATGGGCATAACAGGTCGACGGCTTCATCGCGCCGGTTTCCTTCTCGGGATAGGAGCGCGGGATCAGGAACATGCCGCGGCCGGAGATCGAGCGGCCACGCTTGAAATGCGCCGACAGCGCGACATCGAAGATCGAGATCGACTTTTGCGGTGCGCCTTTGACCAGGATGTTGCCCTGTCCATCGGTCTCGAGGTCGGAGGCGTTGACCTCCAACTCCTCGGCGGCCACTTCCAGCATCACCTGGCGCGCTTCCCTTGCCGCCTGGATGACGGCGTTGCCGGCGCGGTGGGTGCCGCGCGAGGCGAATGTGCCCATGCAGTGCGGGCCGGTGTCGGTGTCGGCGGTGTCGACGACGACACGGTCGGTCGGCACGCCGATCGTCTCGGCGCAGATCTGCGCCATGATCTGCTTCATGCCCTGACCGAGATCGACGCTGGAAAGCGTCACCATGAAATTGCCGGTCGGCGTCGAATGCACCAGCGCCTGCGTCGGGTCGCCGCCGAGGTTCATGCCGGTGGGATAGTTGATCGCGGCAACGCCGCGTCCACGCCTGATCGCCATCTCAAGCTCCCTTCACGTAAGACGACATGGCCATGTATTTCTCCGCCACCGGCCAGTTGGCTGCGCGCGAGGCTTCCTGCATGCATTCGATCAGCGCCGCGCCCTCGGTCGGCTGGCGATGCGCTTTCATGTCGCCGTCGCGATAGGCGTTGATGAAGCGGAATTCGAGCGGATCCATGCCGATCAGCCGCGCCAGTTTGTCCATCTGCACCTCCAGCGCGAAGTCGCCGATGGTGACGCCGAAGCCGCGCATGGCGGAGGAGGGCGTGCGGTTGGTGTAGACGCAGTAGGTGTCGATCCAGACGTTCGGGATGGTGTAGGGGCCGGGATAGTGCCCCGCACCCTTCTGCGCGCCATAGGGCGAGTGGCGCGAATAGGCGCCGGCATCCGTGTAGCCGGTGACCTTGCGCGCGACGATGCGGCCATCTTTCATGACGCCGTCCTTGATGACGACCTTTTCAGCGGCGCGTGGCGACGAGATCTGCATCTCCTCCTCGCGGCTGTAGATAAAACAGACTGGTCGTCCTGTTAATTTTGCGCCGAGGATGGCGATCGGCTCGACGATGACGTCGACCTTGCCGCCAAAACCGCCGCCGACGGTGCCGCCGACGAAATGCAGTTTGCTGCCCGGCATCTGCAGGATGATCGAGGTGTTGTCGAGCGTGAAGAACATCGCCTGCGTGTTGGTGTAGCAGGTGAAGCGGTCATTGCCCTCGGGTGCCACCACGCAGCCGGTGGTCTCGGTCGGCGCGTGCTCGATCGGCGAGGACTGGTAGCTCTCCTCCAGGATGTGGTCGGCGCCGGCGAAGCCCGCCTCGACATCGCCGAAGCGCACCTTGCGGCACTCGCCGCTGTCATAGAGGTAATAATTCTGGCCGTGATATTCGTTGACCAGGGGTGCGCCGGGCTTCAGCGCCTCTTCCATGTCGAAGACGGCCGGCAGCACCTCATAGTCGACCTTGACCTTGGCTGCGGCCTCCTGCGCGGCACGCTCGGTTTCGGCCAGCACGGCCACCACGGCCTCGCCCTTCCAGCGCACCTTGCCGTCGGCAAGCACCGTCTCGTCCTCCGGCCCGACCTGGATCAGGATCAGGATGGTGTAGACATTGTGCGGCACGTCCTTGGCGGTCAGAATCTTCACCACGCCCGGATGCTTTTCCGCTTCCGAGGTGTCGATCGAGCGGATGCGGGCATGGTGATGCGGGCTGCGCACCATCTTCAGGTGCAGCATGCCAGGGAAATTGCGGTCGGCGAAAAAGGCGGTCTTGCCGGTGACATGGCCGGGTGAAT
The DNA here is from genome assembly GCF_004023085.1 of Mesorhizobium sp. M7A.F.Ca.US.010.02.1.1. Lineage (NCBI taxonomy): Bacteria > Pseudomonadati > Pseudomonadota > Alphaproteobacteria > Hyphomicrobiales > Phyllobacteriaceae > Mesorhizobium > Mesorhizobium sp. M7A.F.Ca.US.010.02.1.1. The sequence goes on from NZ_RZRV01000007.1 coordinate 45,724, forward strand.
CCGAGCGCGGCCGGGGCTGGCCGATCTCGTTCAGATCGTCCTTGCGGATATCAGCGAAGTAGTTCTTGCGCAGTTCCATTGCTTTGGACCCCTCAGGCCGCGTTCTGCGAATTGGCGCGGGCGGCGGTCAGCACCGCCTGGATGATCGGCTCGTAGCCGGTGCAGCGGCAGATGTTGCCCGACAGCGCCTCGACCACCTCGTCGCGGCTGGGGTTGGGCGTATGGTCGAGCAACACCTTGGCCGCCATGATCATGCCCGGGGTGCAGAAGCCGCATTGCGTGGCGAACGTGTCGAGGAAGGCGCGCTGCAGCGGGTGCAGCACGCCGCTTTCCGAAAGCCCTGAAGTCGTGCTGATGACGGCGCCATCGCAGGTCTCGGCAAGCGTCAGGCAGGAGAGCCTGAGTTCGCCGTCGATGATGACCGAACAGGCGCCGCAGGTGCCTTGATGGCAGCCGCCTTTCGGTGAGGTGTCGCCGATCTTGTCGCGCAGGGCCTGAAGCAGCGTCGTGCCGCTGTCGATGAATTCGGCCTTTTCCGAGCCGTTGAGCGTGAATTGAACCGGAACCTTTGCCATGTTTTCCTCCCAGCGCGCCTGCCCGAACCGGCGGACAGACGCGCGCCCCCGAACGAAATTATGCGAGCAGCAACCGGCCGAGATGAACCGGCAAGACTTCGGCGCGATACCAGGCGCTGGCGATCGGGTCGGTGATGGGCGAGGTGCCATCACCGGCCGCGGCCAAGGCCGGCGCGATGCCGTCAGCGGTCAGCTTTCGGCCGATCAGCGCTTTTTCCGCCGCCCTGGCGCGCATTGGCCGATCCGCCATGCAGCCGAGCGCGATCCGCGCCGAGGTCACGGTGCCATCCGACGACAGTTCCAGAGCACCGGCTATGCTGAGCACCGAGACGCCCTTGGGCTTGACCCTCGACACTTTCAGGAAGCGGAAACTGTCGGCCTTCGGAAGCGTGAAGCTCACGGAAGTGACGACGGCACGGCTGCCGTCCCGATTGGCCAGAAAAGTCTCGATCGGCGTTTCGCCGCCATCGGTGCCGACCGTGGCATCGAGTGCCAGCAGGGCAACAGCGAAATCGCCATAGGGGGCCGGGGCAAAAAGATTGCCGCCGACGGTCGCCATGTTGCGGATGGCCGGGCCACCGACGGCGCGGGCGGCCTTGGCGAGCGTGCCGAGCTCCGGATGGCCGGCGATCGCCGCCATCGTCACCGAAGCGCCGACACGGGCTTTTCCACCGGCAACGGCGATGGTGGACAAAGACGGCTCGGTCGACCTGATAAGGCCGGAAACCGAGACATCGCCCTCATTGGCCGCGCGGACGACCAGCGTGCCGCCGCCGAGATAGCGTGTGCCCTGGGCTTTCAGTGCCGCGTTCGCGTCTTTCACCGTTGCAAAGGTCTGCAGTGCCAGCGCCATGGTTTGGCTCCTGTCAGCTCTGGCCGGCGAAATGGCTTTTCAGGGCGTTGAAGCCGCCCTGAAAGACATTGGCGCCCATGCCGTCGGCCAGCTTGTCTGCCTCCTCGGGCGCGGCGTCGAAGCTGGCGGTCCATTCGGCGTAGGTGCGGTCGCCATCGGTCACGCGCCGCAATTGAAGCGTCGCCTTGTGATTGGTCAGCGGCTGCGGCGTCTCCAGGATGGAGTAGCTGACCAGGAAATTCTGATCGGAAAAGTCGAGCAGCTTTTCGCGCAGGCGGGCGCCGCTGGCGAGCTGGAAATTGCGCACGCAGCCAATCGTGGTGGCGTCCTGGCCGTCTTCAATGTGGCTTTCCACCATGCGCGGATGCCAGTCCGGCAGTCCGTTGAAGTCGCGTATGCGCGCCCAGACCTTTTCGACCGGTGCGTCGATGACGCTGGATATGGTGACTTTGGCCATTCAAATGTTCCCTTGCAAGAGCGATCCGATGCAAGGGTAGGGCGGCCATTTCAGCGGCGCTTATCAATGCGTCTTGAGCGCCTATCAAGGAGTCTGAAAAAGGGCGGTTGGTTCAGGCAATCGCCCGCGCGGCCTCGCGGTAGAGCGTCGGCGGCACGCCGACATGGTCGCGGAAAAAGCGTGAGAAATTGCCCTGCGTGGTGAAGCCGAGATTGCAGGCGACCGAGATCAGCGGCTCCCGCGACCATTGCAGCTGCCGCACCGCTTCCTCCATGCGCAGCGTGTTCCAGTAGACATTGGGCGTCAGATTGGTCTGTTCCTTGAACAAAGCGAAGAAATGCGGCCGCGACAGGCCGACGCTGCGCGCCACGTCGTCGAAGCAGATGCGCTCGCAGACATTGGCCTTCATCAGCTGGATTGCCTTGCGGACACGGAAATCCTGCATGGTGTTGATGCGGACACGGGCCTCCTGCGGCGCCGAGGCGTCGGCGGCGTCGAGCACGCTATCGATGAAACGCTCGATCTCGTAATTGGCGATATCGTCGACGCTCTCATTGTCGCTGAGGTGGTCGAGCAGATTGGCGGCGGCCTGATGCAGCCACGGTTCCAGCGTGATCGCGGCTTGTGAGAACAGCGGCGCAGACGAAGGCAGGTCGCGGCGGCGCCGCGCCCAGTCGGGATCGATGTAGAAGGCGAGAAACAGACCGGGCGTCCCGTTTTGCGACAGAACATGGCTGTGCGGCTGGAAGGAGTTGATGCCGGCGGCCGTTCCAGGTCCAAGCCGGACGGTCTCGCGGCCGATGGTCATTTCGCCGGCCGTACCTTCCAGCCAGATGATCAGATGGGCCTCGACATGGGCATGAGTGACGAAGTCGCTTGCGACATTCAGGATAGAAACATGTCCGAACCGGCCCCAGTAGAGCCTGATCGCTTCCGTCATGGGTATATCCTCCCGCAGACGACTGGCCTCCCTTCGCCTGCAACAGGGATTGTGCGGCGGAGTTCGGGGCCGCGTCAAGACGCGCGGGGGCGGCGAGGGCCAATGACGGCCGATGCGGCCGGATTTTCAGACTGAGCGATAGGTTTCCTCTTCTCCCACAAGGGAAGAACGCCCTTCAAACCGAAGCCGTCATGCCGCCATCGACATACAGCGTATGGCCGTTGACGAAAGACGATGCGTCGGAGGCAAGGAACACGGCGGCGCCGATCAACTCGTCGACATTGCCCCAGCGCCCGGCGGGCGTGCGCTTTTCCAGCCAGGCGGAAAATTCCGGATTGTCGACCAGCGCCTGGTTCATCTCGGTGCGGAAATAGCCGGGTGCGATCGCATTGATCTGCAGGCCGTATCTCGCCCAGTCGGCGCACATACCCCTTGTCAGGTTGCGGATCGCGCCTTTGGTCGCGGTGTATGGTGCGATGTTCGGCCTTGCCAGCTCGCTCTGCACCGAGCCGATGTTGATGATCTTGCCCTTGCCGCGCGGGATCATGTGGCGGGCGACCGCCTTGCCGACATGGAAGGCGCCCGACACATTGGTCTTGAACAGGCGCTCCCACTGCTCCTCGGGAAAGTCCTCGAGCGGAGCGCGGAACTGCACGCCGGCATTGTTGATGAGGATGTCGATGGCGCCGATCTCGGCCTCGATGCGGGCAATGTCCGCGTTGACCGCCTGAAAATCGGTGACGTCGAATACCGAGGCGTGCGCCTTGAAGCCGACATCGCGCAGCTTTTCGACGGCGCTGTCGATCCTGGCGGTGTCGCGACCGTTCAGCACTATGCTTGCACCGTGTCCGGCGAGGCCCCGAGCCAGCGCAAAGCCGATGCCTTGACCGGAGCCAGTCACCAGCGCCACCCGCCCCTCGAGGCTGAACAGGGAGTTGGCCATCAAACCGTCTTTTGTTTGACCATGATCTTGCCCGAAAACCGGTTTCCACTTTTCGGGATCATGGTTCTAGTCGCTGCGGCGGAAATTGCGGATGCGGTCGAACAGCACCGCCAGCAGGATGGCGCCGCCGATGAACACACCTTGCCAGAAGGCATTGATGCCGAGCAGACCGAGACTGTTGCGGATCACCTCGATCAGGGCCGCACCGACGATGGCGCCAAAGGCGGTGCCGACGCCGCCAGCCAGATTGGCGCCGCCAATGACGGTTGCGGCGATCACCTGCAGCTCCATGCCGGTGCCGAGATTGGTGGTGACGGCACCCAGCCAGCCGGTCTGGATGATGCCGGCAATGCCGGCCGACAGCGCCGAGATCATGTAGACGGCAACCTTGATCTGGCGCACCGGAACGCCGGTCAGCGTTGCCGCGTGCTCGTTGCCGCCAATGGCGAAGATGTGGCGGCCGAACTTCGTCCAACGCAGGATAAAGCCGGTGATCAGCGCCAGAAGGATCATGTAAAGCACCGGATTGGCGATGCCGAACACCCAGGCGCCGCCGCCCAATGACAGAAGCTTGGCGTGGTCCGGCCCGAACTGGAAGACGACCGTGTTGTTGGAGGCGACCATGGCTAGGCTGCGGGCGATCGACAGCATGCCGAGCGTCACCACAAAGGGTGGAAAGCCGAGATAGGCGATCAGCACGCCGTTGAAGGCGCCAATGGCGAGCGCGGTGGCGATCGAGGCCAGGATGCCGACCTCGATCGAGTAGCCGGCATGCATCGTGACGGCCAAAATCATCGACGACAGGCACAGCACCGAGCCGACCGAGAGGTCGATGCCGCCGGTGATGATGACGAAGGTCATGCCGAGCGCGATAATGGCGACGAAGGTGATGTTGCGGGTGATGTTGTAGAGGTTCTTCGACGTGGCAAACGCGTCGGTGGCAAACGACAGGAACACGCAGGCGAGGATAACGGCGATCACCACCCAGAAGGTCTGGCTGGCAAACACTCTTGCCGGCAGGGATTGCTGCTTGTGTTCGATCGGCTGGTCAATTGTCAGTGCCATCGTCGACCTTCATCTGCTGTGCGTGGTGAAATTCGCTGAAATCAAACCTGTTCGATGGCGCCGGTGATCAGCCCGGTGACTTCCTCGGGCGAGCTCGACGCAATCGTCTTGTCGGCGACCTTGCGGCCGCGCCGCATGACTATGACGCGGTCGGCGACGGTGAAGACGTCAGGCATTCGGTGACTGATCAGCACGACGGCAATGCCTTGATCGCGCAAATGGCGGATCAGGTTCAGCACTTCGGCGACCTGGCGCACCGAGATAGCGGCCGTCGGTTCGTCCATCAGCACGATCTTGGCCTGCGACAGCATGGTGCGGGCGATCGCCACCGCTTGGCGCTGGCCACCCGACATCTGCTTGACGAGATCGCGCGGACGGGTCTCGGACTTCAATTCGGCGAAGAGCTGGCCGGCACGCTTGTACATCGAGGCATAGTCGAGGATGCGGAACGGCCCGACGCCGCGCCGCAACTCGCGGCCGAGATAGACGTTGGCGGCGGCGGTCAGATTGTTGCAGAGCGCAAGGTCCTGGTGGACGATCTCGATGCCGTGCTGGCGGGCTTCCGCCGGCTTGTGCAGGATCAATTCCTTGCCGTCCATGTGCATGGTGCCATGGCTCGGGCGGAAATTGCCGGCGATCATCTTGACCAGCGTCGACTTGCCGGCGCCGTTGTCGCCCATGAGGCCGACCACCTGTCCGGGCTCGATCGACAGCGACACGTCGTTGACGGCCTGGATGGCGCCGAAATGCCTTGAGATGTTGGTGAGTTCGAGAACCGCCACCAGCCTTTGCCTCCCCGTGATTTGCGACCTGCTGCTGTTCCCGGCGTGGATGCCGACGCTGCTTTGGCCTCGCTCTCCCCGGCTCCTCCCGAAGACGGCGTTAGCGTTCTTTTACGCAAAAGCCGGCGCACGTCAATCAATTGTCGGACGAATTGGGCCAGGACTATTTTAAAAATCCGTTTTGTAGGACAAATAGCATTGACGTTGGCGCCAAGCCGATATTAGCTAAGCGTCGGAGGAGATTATGCCGATCTCCGCTGGCGGTTCGCCGGCCGGAATCGGCGGAGGTTTGACGGCCCAAGATCAAGCGGCACCTGTGTGTGAGTTGATCTGAAGCCGAATCTGGAAATGCTTATCGATCTGTCCTGGCGACACGAGCGCTCGCGAAACGACCCTCGGTCATCACGCATCCGGTCGATCTGTATGGCGGGCACGCCGTGTCCGTTTGTTTCAAGGGAGGACTGACATGAGGAAAACACTTTTGCTCGCCGCCGTCGCCGCAATGGCGTTGGGTGCCGGGCCGGCTTTGGCCAAGAAACAGCTCGTCATTGTCGTGAAAGGTCTCGACAATCCGTTCTTCGAGGCCATCCACCAGGGCTGCGAGAAATGGAACAAGGAAAACGCCAGCTCGGAGTATGAATGCTTCTACACCGGTCCGGCGTCGACTTCGGACGAGGCCGGCGAGGCGCAGATCGTCCAGGACATGCTGAGCAAGGCCGACACGGTCGCGATGGCGATCTCGCCGTCCAACGCGCCGCTGATCGCGCAGACGATCAAGAGCGCCAATCCGACGATCCCGATCATGACGGTCGATGCCGATCTCAGCAAGGAAGACGCAGGTCTTCGCAAGACCTATCTCGGTACCGACAATTACCTGATGGGCAAGAAGATCGGCGAGTACATCAAGAAGGGCAAGCCGAATGGTGGCACGATCTGCACCATCGAAGGCAACCCGGCAGCCGACAACATCCTGCGCCGTGCGCAAGGCATGCGTGACGCACTGTCGGGCAAGGAAGGCCTTGCCGCACTTGCGGGTGAAGGTGGTTGGACCGAAGTTCCCGGCTGCCCGGTGTTCACCAATGACGATGGCGCCAAGGGCGTGCAGGCGATGACCGACATCCTCGCCGCCAACCCCAAGCTGGACGCCTTCGGCATCATGGGCGGCTGGCCGCTGTTCGGCGCGCCGCAGCCCTACCGCGATCTGTTCGGGCCGCTCAAAGACCGGATCGCCAGCAACGACTTCGTCATCGGCGCCGCCGACACGATCGGCGACGAAGTGGCGATCGCTCGTGACGGCCTTGTAACGGCTCTGGTCGGCCAGCGGCCGTTCGAAATGGGCTACAAGGCACCGTCGGTGATGATCGACCTGATCGAAGGCAAGGCGGTCGCCGATCCGGTGTTCACCGGCCTCGACGAGTGCACCAAGGATACGGTCGACACCTGCATCCAGAAGTAGGTTCTCGATTTCGGGGCGCCCGGTTGCGGGCGCCCCGTCATTCCTGAACGGAAGCGGTAATTCCCGAACGGACGCAATAGTTGGGGCAATCGGCTCCGGCTTTGCCGCGCCCGTGATCTGGATTTTTCGGCAACGAGATCGGCGCCCGTACGGTTCGGACCAGTCCGGACGACAGACGGTCGACGCATTGGAACGTGGATGCCGGACGAGAAGTCAAGCAAGCGAACCGACCTAACCAAGGCACAAGCGAGCCACGGTCCGGCTGTCATGCGGAAGGCTGGTGCCGCGCATTTTGCGGGGGCGAGCGTCCATGTCTCGTTGGCCGGCGAGATTGGCCTGCGGATCGTGCGTGGCGACTATCCGCCCGGCACCATCCTGCCCAACGAGTCCAAATGGGCCGAGATCTTCAATGTCAGCCGTTCGGCGGTGCGCGAAGCCATCAAGATGCTGATGGCGAAAAGCCTGTTGGCCTCACGCCCCAAGATCGGCAGTTGGGTCGAGCCGAAGGAGCGCTGGAACCTGCTCGACCGCGACGTTCTGGCCTGGTACGCGACGGCGCCCGACCGCGAGGCGTTCCTGCGAACCGTGCAGGAGTTTCGTCATATCATCGAGCCGGAAGCGTCGGCCTTTGCCGCCATGCGGCGCAGCGACGAGCAAATGGCGGAAATCAGCCAGGCCTGCCGCGACATGGGCGAGGCCTTGAGCCTGCAGGAGCGTATCCGCGCCGATACGCGCTTTCATCTGGCCATCCTGCGCGCTTCCGGCAACGACCTTCTGGTGCCGCTCGGCGTGCTGATCGAATCGGCGCTCGACCATCTCTTCGCATTCACGACACAGCAGGTCGCCGATCAGCGCCAGGCGCAGAAGCTGCATGAGGCGATCGAAAAGAACATCCGCCTGCAGCGCCCAGCCGCTGCGCGCAACGCCGTGCACAAGCTGCTTGCAGATACCGACGATGGGATAGGGCGGTGGCGGCGGTGATCGGCGCCGGCGTTGGGCAATCGGTTAAATGGTCTGTTTCTTGCCATCCTTCATCGGCATCAGGTCGACACCGTTCACCCCAGCGATATGCGTCGCCAGCATCGGTACGAATTGCTCGGCCGGGCCGGTTGCATGGGCACCGGCGAAGGAGTTCTTGGTGGCGTTGCCGAGCGGGTTGGCAATGCCGGCCGCACCCGCCATCGATTCCAGATAGGTCAGGTCCTTGAAGGCATTGGCGATGGTGAATTTGTGCGCATCGCGGTCACCTTCCAGCGTCCAGCGCATGAAGGTCTGGTAGAAGCCGCAATCCATGCGGCCATTGCGAATGACGCTGTCGAAGCGCGGCGGCGAGATGCCGACCTTCTCAGCCAGTGCCAGTGCCTCGGAATAGATCGCTGCGTAGCCGAGCGAGATGAAATTGTTGAGCAGCTTCATGCGATGGCCGTCGCCGGTGTCGCCGATATGGACGATGCGGCCGGCCCAGGTTTCGATCACCGGCTTCACCCTGGCAAAGAGGGCGTCCGGCGCGCCGACCATGGCGTCGAGCGTGCCTTCCCAGGCTTCCTTCGGCGTGCGGCTGAGCGGTGCGTCGACAAAATCGATGCCGAGCGCCTTGAGCTCAGCGGCAAGCGCAATGGTCGAGACCGGATCGGAGGTCGAGCAGTCGACGACGACCGAACCTTTCTTCAAACCCTCCTTGAGGCCGCCCGGGCCGCGAATGATGGCTTCGACCTCGCGCGAACCGGTGACGCAGATGAAGACGATATCAGACGCCGCCGCCACATCGCGCGAGGTCGATGCTTCCGTGGCGCCGCGGCCAAGCAGGTCTTCCGCCGGCTTGCGGTTCTTGCGGCCGAGGAAGGTCAGGCTGTAGCCCTTGTCGACGATGTTCTTGGCGATGCCGTGGCCCATCAGGCCAAGGCCGATGAAGCCGATCTTTTCGCTCGCGGCAGTCGTGTTCATGTCTTCAAGTCCTGTTGCAATGATTGATGTCAGGCGCTGCCGTTTTGCAGGCGAGGATGGTTGCGGATGGCGGTATTGTCTGACAATACACATAAATCCCAGAGGATGTGGAGAGCAAAATGACGAAGCGGATCATGTTCACTGGCGGCAGCGGCAAGGCCGGACGCCATGTCGTGCAGTATCTGGTCGAGCAAGGCTGCCAGGTGCTCAACATCGACACCAGGCCGCTCGACAACCCAAAGGTGCGCACGCTGATCACCGACATCACCGACAGCGGGCAGGTGTTCAACGCACTGTCGAGCTATATGGGCCTGCACGAATTCGACCCTTCGCTGCGCCCGCAGCCGGTCGATGCGGTGGTGCATTTCGCCGCCATCCCGCGCATCATGATCACCACCGACAACGAGGTGTTCCGCATCAATGCGCTCGGCACCTACAATGTCATCGAGGCGGCGGTGAAGCTCGGCATCCCCAAGGTTATCATCGCCTCCAGCGAGACGACCTATGGGCTCGTCTTCGCCAACGAGCCGCGCGATCCCAAATATTTCCCGCTCGACGAGGAGTATGACGTCGATCCGATGGACAGCTATGCTTTGTCCAAGGTCGTCAACGAGAAGACGGCGCGGGCCTTCACCCAGCGCAACGGCACCGACATTTATGCCCTGCGCATCGGCAACGTCATCGAGCCGCACGAATATTCACTGTTTCCGAAATGGTTCGCCGATCCGGGTTTCCGCAAGCGCATCGCCTGGAGCTATGTCGACGCGCGCGACCTTGGCCAGATCACGCTGCGCGCCATCGAGAAGGACGGCCTCGGCTATCAGGTGTTCAACGCCGCCAATGACGACACCTCGTCCGACCTGCCGACTGCCGAACTCCTGAAGCGGTTCTACCCCCGCGTGCCGGTGAAGGCCGAGCTCGGCGAATACGAGACGCTGCTGTCGAACCGCAAGGCGCGCGACGTGCTGGGCTTCCGCCCGGAGCATAGCTGGCGCAAATACGTCAAGCAGGACTGATCCGCGAAGCAATCGAGCTGATCTGTGCACAGCGGGCGGCTTTGCGGTGCAAGCCGCTTGCCGCGCTTGACAGCCTGCTTAATACGGACTTTCTGGAACCCATGCGGGACGCGAAGCCGAACAAGGAAAAATCGTTGGGGAAAGCGGCCTCCGGGGACCGTCCGGGCGGCGTTCGCCGGGCGGACGCCGCGCGTATTCCAGGCTCTAGCGTCCACGCCTCGCTGGCCAGCGAAATCGGCCTCAGGATCGTGCGGGGCGACTATCCGCCCGGCACCATCCTGCCCAATGAAGCGAAATGGTCGGAGACCTTCAGCGTCAGCCGCTCGGCGGTGCGCGAAGCGATCAAGATGCTGATGGCCAAGAGCCTGCTCGCCTCACGTCCCAAGATCGGCAGTTGGGTCGAGCCGAAGGAGCGCTGGAACCTGCTCGATCGCGATGTGCTTGCCTGGTACGCGACGTCGCCGGATCGCGAGGTGTTCCTCAAGACCGTGCAGGAATTCCGCCACATCATCGAGCCGGAGGCGACCGCGTTTGCCGCCATGCGAAGAACCGACGAGCAGATGGCCGAGATCAGCCTGGCCTGCCGTGAGATGGGAGAGGCGACGAGCCTGCAGGAGCGGACCCGCGCCGACACGCGCTTCCATCTTGCCATCCTGCGGGCTTCGGGCAACGACCTGTTGGTGCCGCTCGGCGTACTGATCGAATCCGCGTTCGATCACCTCTTTGCCTATACGACGCGGGAGATCGACGATCTCAACCACGCGCAGAAGCTGCACGAGGCAATCGAGAAGAACATCCGCCTGCAGCGCCCCGACGCGGCGCGCAATGCAGTGCGCAAACTGCTCGCCAACACAGACGGCGTCATCCGCGCCCGGTAGGCCGGCCGCCGCTAATCATCCTTGTCACGTCCGAAGGCGCTGCGCAGTTCGTCCTTGGCGTCCTCAAGCACTTTTTTGCGCGCGGCAGGCAAGTTCTTGCCGGCGCGGTTGATGTAGAAGTTCAGCATCGACATGGCCGACTGGAACGGCTCGGCCTTGCGCCGGTGGCTGTGTTCGGCGGATCGCTTGAGCGAGGCGGCGATCTTCCTGGCGTCGTCCGATTCGAAGACGTGATCCTCAAGATCCATCGCGTCGCTGTGCTCGGTCACCTCGGCCGACCATTTTTTCCTGGTGGCGGTCATCGCAGGACTCCTCTGCAGGGTGGGCTGCCAGGAAACTCCGCACATCGGCATCGGTTCCGCCCTGGCTCTGGAGCCACGGATTTGCCAGCTGTGGCGCTGCTGCGACCCGAGAATGCGCCGATACTGGCGCAAACGGCAGCCGATCTCCGAGACCGCCGACAGGAAACGCCTTGACCCGAACCGACAGCATCCAGGCCGGCCCCGGCATCGACAGCTCCTATGCCTGGATGCGGCTTGCCATCTCGATGCTGCTGGCGACGATCGGCGCCGTCGGCATGTGGGCTGTCGTCGTCGTGCTGCCCGCGGTGCAGGCCGAGTTCGGCGTCGACCGCGCCGCGGCGTCCATGCCTTACACCGCGACCATGGTCGGTTTCGCCGCCGGCAACGTGCTGGTCGGTCGCGCCATCGACCGGATGGGTTACTGGATCCCGGCGCTGCTCTCTTCGATCGCGCTTTCCGCCGGCCTGCTGCTCGCGGCGCTGTCGACCTCGATCCTGCAATTCACGCTTGCCCAAGGAGTGCTGATCGGTGTCGGCACGTCGGTGATCTTCGGGCCGCTGATCGCCGATATATCACACTGGTTCAATCGCCGGCGCGGTGTCGCGGTGACCGCGGCGGCCGCCGGAAATTACCTCGCCGGAGCGATCTGGCCGACCATCATCCCGACACTGATAAAGGCGGAAGGCTGGCGCTTCACTTATGCGGCAATCGGCATCTTCTGTCTGGTGACAATGGTGCCGCTGGTGCTGATGCTGCGGCGCGGTGCCCCAGTTGCGGCTGCCGCCGGTTCGCCCGGAAGCCGGCCGGTGCAGTCGATGCCGCTGTCGCCGGCGGCGTTGCAGGTGCTGCTGGTCGTCGCCGGCCTCGGCTGCTGCGTGGCGATGTCGATGCCGCAAGTGCATATCGTCGCCTATTGCATGGATCTCGGCTACGGCGTGGCGCATGGCGCCGACATGCTGTCGATCATGATGGCAGGCGGCGTCGTCAGTCGGCTGGCATCGGGCTTTCTCGCCGACCGTATCGGCGCGGTGTGGACACTGATGATCGGCTCGGTGCTGCAATGCCTGTCGCTGCTGTTCTACATCCCGTTCGACGGGCTTGCCTCGCTCTATGTGGTGTCGCTGGTGTTCGGCCTGTCGCAAGGCGGTATCGTGCCTTGCTACGCGATCATCGTGCGCGACTACATGCCGGCCAAAGAGGCTGGCCAGCGTATCGGCATCGTCTTGATGGCGACGATCTTTGGCATGGCGATCGGCGGCTGGATGTCGGGCTGGATCTACGATTTGACCGGCTCTTATGCGGCTGCGTTCCTCAACGGCATCGCCTGGAATTTGCTGAACATACTGGCGATCGGGCTGCTGTTGTGGAAGGCACGGCGCAGCACAGCCGTGATGGCCTGAGCTCACCCTGCCCAATGGTCCGGGAGCTGCGCGGCTTGACAACCACCCAAGGCTGCGCGACGCCGGAAGGCGGATGGGTGCGGCAACAGGCCGATTTGGCATGACGACGGTGGCAAAGACCCTGAATATGGTTCTAAAGGCGCTTGGCTGCACAAGCCCGTCGCCAGGAGTGCGCCCTTGACCAAGCCGCGCTCGCGCCGGGGCGGCGGCCGCCCTACCATCGCGGATGTCGCGCGCAAGGCCGGCGTTGGTGCCATCACCGTGTCGCGCGCCCTGCGCGAGCCGGAGCGTGTGTCCGAAGAGCTGCGCCGCCAGATCCAGGCCGCCGTCGACGAACTGGGCTATGTGCCGGACCCGAATGCCCGGGCCCTGGCCTCGGCGCGCGCCGAGGTGTTCGGCGTGCTGGTGCCGTCGCTGACCAACAACGTCTTCGCCGAGGTGGTGCGTGGCATCTATGACAGCCTGTCGGCCAGCCCGTTCCGCATCCAGCTTGGCAACACCCACTATTCCGGCCTCGAGGAAGAGCGGCTGCTGCAGGTGTTCGGTTCGCAACGGCCAGCCGCGCTGATCGTCGCCGGCATCGATCAGACACCGGCTTCGCGAAAGCTGCTGGAAAGTGCCGGCTGCCCTGTGGTGCAAGTCATGGAAACCGGTCCAGATCCCGTCGACATGATGGTCGGCTTCTCGCATCTGGATGGCGGCAGGGCGGCGAGCGAGCATCTGATCGAGGCGGGCTATCGCCGCATCGGCTTCATCGGCGCGCGCATGGATCCGCGTTCGCAGCGGCGCCTTGCCGGCTATCGCGCGGCGATGGAGGCCGCGGGCCTGTTCGATCCGCGCCTCGTCACCACTACGCCGGTGCTGTCCAGCGTGTCGCTCGGCCGCGAGATGTTCCGCGATGCGCTGGCCAAGGTGCCGACACTCGACGGTGTCTTCTGCAACAATGACGATATCGCGCTCGGCGTCTTGTTCGAATGCCATCGCGCCTCGATCGCGGTGCCGAAGACGATCGGCATCGTCGGTTTCAACGATCTCGACATGATGCAGGTGGCGTTTCCTTCGGTCACCAGCATCCGCACCCATCGTTATGAGATCGGCCGGCGTGCCGTTGCCATGGCGCTTGCGGCGATCGCCGGCAACAGACCGGAGCAACGGATCGTCGACCTCGGTTTCGAGCTCAAGCGCCGCGAGAGCACGGCGCGTTGAAACGCACAGAAGCGACTGTGCGAATGCCGGTTTACACGCCAATTTGGTAGCGCTACCATTTCCTGCAGGCAGGTGCATAAACGACAGGGCGTACCTGTTTATTATACATAAGCGACAACTAATACTTGTTTATTATGGATAATATGATAGTTTTCGTACTGCTGGCGGCGACAAGGGAGGAACCGGGTCGGCCACCACGGGCGGCCAAGGACGCGCATGGCGAGGCGGGAGGTGCCGGTCCATCGCGCGAAAATTCGCGTTGCGAAACGAACAATCTGAACTGCAATCGGGAGGATTATCGATGATCAAGTCACTTGTTGGTGGCGTCGTTGCCGCCACTGCATTCGTCATGCTCAATTCGGCCGCCATGGCCGCCGGACCCGAAATCGTGTCGGGTCCCGCCGCTCAGGCGGACTGTTTCGCGCCGTGGAGCGCGGAGACCAAATTCTTCAAATATCCCAAGAAGGAAGGGCCGTTCCGCATCGCCTTTGCCAATGGCTATATCGCCAATACCTGGCGCATCCAGATGGTGCAGACGGCCAAGGCCTACGCCGCACAACCTGAAGTCAAAGCCAAGATCAAGGAGTTCAAGGTCGTCTCGACGGGCGAGGACGTGCCGGCGCAGATCTCGGCGATCAACAATTTCATCGATTCCGGCTATGACGCCATCGTCACCGACGCCCAGAACCCGACGGCCTTCGGTCCAGTCATCAAGCGCGCCAAGGAAGCCGGCATCGTGCTGGTCGCCTTCGACAACATCCTCGACACCAAGGACGCCATCAACGTCAATGTCGATCAGAAGGGCCTTGGCGAATTGTGGGCCAAGTGGCTGGTCGCCAAGATACCGAACGGCGGCAAGATCCTGGAAGTGCGCGGCGTCGCCGGCACCTCCGTCGACACCGATCGTCACAACGGCATCCACGAGGTCTTCGACGCGTCCGGCAAGAAGTGGGACGTGACCGAAGTCGCCGGCAAATGGGATGACGGCGTGGCACAGAAAGTGACCGCGGATGCGATCGCCACCAACGGTCCGTTCGACGGCATCACCGGGCAGGGCGGCGACACCGGCATCGTGCAGGCGATGATCGACGCCAAGCATCCATTCGTGCCGTTTGGCGGCGAGACCGAGAACGGCTTCCGCAAGTTCTGCGCAGCGCATTCGGCCGACGGGCTGAAGTGCTCGTCCGCAGGCTCGGGTCCGGCTCAGGTCGCCGTCGCCATCAAGACCGCGATCGCCGCACTCGAAGGCGAGGTGGTGCCACAAGAGGTGAAGCTGCCGCTGGCGATCGCCGAAGACCCGAACTTGAAGGAAGGCACGGATTATTTCCCCAAGGAATCCGATAATTTCTTCGTCGGCAACTCCTTCCCGACCTGCGGCATCAATTTCAGCGCCCAGGAAATCATGGGTCAGACCAAGGAAAACCAGTAAATCATCGCTGGCTGTCACCTGGCGCCGCGGCTTGAGCCGCGGCGCTTGTCTCAATCCCACAATCGCCCTGGGAGGGCCGATGGACGGTGCGGCTCCGCTCTTTCGTATGGAAGGCATATCCAAGCGCTATGGCGGCGTACGTGCGCTGGAGCAGGCCGAGCTTGTCGTCGAAGCCGGCAGCATCCACGCCATTCTCGGTGAAAACGGCGCCGGCAAATCGACGCTGATCAAGGTCATGGCAGGTGTCGTGGCGCCCGATGAGGGCCGCATGACGCTGGACGGGCGCGAGGCGACCTTCGCTTCTCCGGGGGCCGCCAACAAGGCCGGCATCGTCTGCATCTTCCAGGAACTGTCGCTGGTCCCTGAACTCAGCGTGGCCGACAACATCGTCATTTCCGATCCCCCCAAACGCTTCGGCATGATCGACCGCAAGGCGCAGCGCCGCATCGCCGAAGAAGCACTTGCTCGCGCCGGCGCCGCCGACATCCACCCGCTGGCGCTGGTCAAGGACCTGCCATTGTCGCGCCGCCAGATGGTCGAGATCGCCAAGGCATTGGCACGCAAGCCGCGCATCCTCATCCTCGACGAAGCGACCTCCGCGCTGACCGCCGCGGATGTCTCGAGGATATTCGCGGTGCTGAAGCGGCTGCGCTCGGAAGGGCTGGCGCTGCTTTACATCTCGCACCGCATGAACGAGATCGCCGAACTGGCGGATCAGTGCACGGTGTTCCGCAACGGCCGCAATGTCGCCAGCTATGCAGCCGGCTCGAAGAGCGACAATGAGGTGGTCGAACTGATGATCGGCCGCGAATACAGCCATATCTTTCCGCCCAAGCCGGCGGCCGTGCCTGCCACCGCGGCCCCCAGGCTCGAGGCCCGCAAGCTCTCATGGGCCGACCGGCTGCACGATATCTCGCTGACCGTCAGGGCAGGTGAGGTGGTCGGCCTTGGCGGCCTCGACGGCCAGGGCCAGCGCGAATTGCTGCTCGCCTTCTTCGGCGTGCTGCGGGGCCTCAGCGGCCAGATCCTGATCGACGGCAAGCCCGTTTCGATCACCAGTCCATCCGTTGCGCGCGACGACGGCATCGGCATGGCGCTCATTCCCGAGGACCGCAAGACCGAAGGGCTGATGCTGCCGATGACGGTGCGCGAGAACCTGTCGTTCGCGGCGCTCGACCGGCTGTCGAAAGCCGGTATTATCGATCGCGCCGCCGAGCAGCGGCTGATCGACGACATGGTCGGCCTCTTGGCGATCAAGACGGCGGGCCTCGACATTCCGGTCGGCGCGCTTTCGGGCGGCAACCAGCAGAAAGTGGTCATCGCCAAATGGCTGATGCGCCAGCCGCGCATCATCCTGCTCAACGATCCGACGCGTGGCATCGACGTCGGCACCAAGCAGGAGTTGTACCAGCTGATGCGCAAATTGGCCGACGCGGGTGCGGCGATCCTGTTCTACTCGACCGATTATGACGAACTGATCGGCTGCTGCGATCGCGTGCTGGTGCTCTATGACGGGGCGGTCAAGCGCGAGTTGGTCGGTGCCGAGATCACCGAGCGGGCGCTGATATCAAGCGCGCTCAACATCCATGGCGAGGAGAGCCCAGTGGGCCTGGGAGCAAGCGCGTGAAAGATTGGCGCTACTGGCTGGCCGAGCAGCGCGGAACGCTGCTGGCGTTCGGCATCTTCATCGTCATGTTCGTCATCTACACCTCGAACCATCCGGCGGGCTTCACCGCCAATGTCGTGCAGACGGCGTCGAACAAGGGTGTGCTGCTCGCCTTTGTCGCCATGGCGCAGACGCTGGTGGTGATCACCGCGGGCATCGACTTGTCCGTCGGTATGATCTTCCTGCTCACCAACTGCCTCGCCTCCTGGCTGGTGGTCGGCACGCCGATGCAGGCGACGCTCGGTGTCATCGCCGTGCTGGCGGTAGGGCTGCTGTGCGGCGCGATCAACGGCGCCATCGTCATCTATGGCCGGCTGCAGCCGATTGTCGCCACCATTGCCACGGGGGCCGTCTATTACGGCATCGGCCTTTTGCTGCGGCCATTCCCGGGCGGCTCGGTCAATGAGGATCTGGCCGATGCGCTGACCGGCCGTGTGTTTGGCGTGGTGCCGGCGAGCCTGGTCGTCCTGCTGGCCGTCGTGCTGGTGATCTGGGTGCCGTTCAGCCGCTCGGTGCTCGGCCGCGCCGCCTACGCGGCGGGCTCATCGGAGACGGCGGCCTACATGTCGGGTGTGCCGATCCGGCGCGGCAAGTTCGCCGCCTACACGCTGGCCGGCCTGCTGGCGGCGATCGGCGGACTGTTCCTGACCTTCTTCACCTATACGGGTGAAGCGGCCTATGCCAGCGGCAACTCCTACACGCTGTTTTCGATCGCCGCCGTGGTGCTCGGCGGCGTTTCGCTGTTCGGCGGCAAGGGCAGCGCCATCGGCGCCATCTTCGGCGCACTGGCCTTCCGCACCATCGGCGACCTGTTGTTCGTCTTCGATTTCGATCCGCTCTGGCAGCCGCTGTTCCAGGGCGTTATCCTGCTGGTCGCCGTCAGCCTCGGCGCCTTCGCCCTGTTTCGGGTCCGCAACCGGCTGGAGTGGTTCCTGTGAGCGAAACGACGCTTGGCGGCATTGCCGGCCGCATGCCCAGATTCATCCGCCGTGCCGATCCGGCGGTGCTGACGGCCTTTGCCTGCATCGTTCTCTTGCTGTTCCTGGGCAGTCTCTATTCCAGAAGCTTCCTGTCGCCTGAATATCTTCTGCAGCAGCTCAAGGTGGCTTCATTCCTCGGCGTCATCGCCACCGGGATGATGCTGGTCATCCTGCTCGGTCAGATCGACCTGTCGGTGCCGTGGGCGGTGGCGGCGGGCGCCATGATGGCCTGCGCTGCGGCGGCCTACGGCCCGGTCGGCGTGGCGCTGGCCATTCCGTTCGGTATTTTCTGCGGCATGCTGATCGGCGTCGTCAACGGCATCGGCGTCGCCTATCTGCGCATCCCCTCGATGATCATCACATTGGCCACCAACGCCGTCGCGCAAGGGCTGATGGTGGTCTACACTGGCGGCTTCTCGCCGCAGGATTCGGCGACGGGCGCGATGCGCTACCTGGCGACCGGCTTCGCCATTCCGGGCGTGCCCAACGCGGTCATCATCTGGGCGCTGATCGGAGCCGCGATGGTGTTCGTGCTGACCCGTACCAGCTTCGGCCGCACCGTCTACGGCATCGGCAACCGCGAGCGCGCGGCCTATCTCTCCGGCATCGACACACGGCGCGTGGTGATGATCGCCTTCGCCGTCTCCGGCGGGCTCTCGGCTTTCGGCGGCGTGCTTCTGGCGGGCTATGCCTCCAAGGCGGCGCAGTCGATGGGCGACGCTTATCTGCTGCCGTCGATCGCCGCGGTGGTGCTTGGCGGCACCTCGATCCTGGGCGGACGCGGCTCTTATCTCGGCACTGTCGCCGGTGTCATCCTGATCACGCTGCTGCAATCCATCCTGTCGGTCATGCAGATGCCGGAGGCGGGGCGGCAGATCATCTATGGTGTCGTCATCGTCGCCATGCTGCTGCTCTACGGCCGCGCGCCGGCAAGCCGCTGACAGTGGATGAAAAGGCAGCACAGGCGCCAGCGGGCGCTCCCGGCTCGGTGTCTCCGGCCATCGTGGTGATGGGCGTCGCCGGCTGCGGCAAGTCGGCCGTCGGTATTGCGCTGGCGGCCGCGCTGCGCGTTACCTTTATCGAGGGCGACAGGCTGCACCCGCCGGAAAACGTCGCACGCATGGCAAGCGGCGAACCCCTTACCGATCAACTGCGCGAAGGCTGGCTCAACGCGATCGGCGAGCGCATCGCGGAGTCGGTGGGCGGCCGACAGGGCGTGGTTGCCGCCTGCTCGGCACTGAAGCGCAGCTACCGCGACCGGTTGAGCGGCTTCTGCCCGGAAATCGTCTTCCTCTATCTGGAGATCGACCCTGCCACGGCCAGGCAGCGTGTCGGCAACCGCAAGGGCCATTTCATGCCGGCAAGCCTGGTCGACAGCCAGTTCGCCATCCTCGAGCCGCCGGCAGTGGAGGAGCGGGCCCTGACGCTCGATGCGACGCGCCCGGTCGGTGAGCTCGTCGCTGCCGCGGTCCGACTGATACGCCGGTCATGAACTTTCATCGTCAGTGCCGATGCCGGTGCTGTCCTGGGCCTCGGTCAGCCGCTGCCGGCGGGACCACGTCAGCATCTGCTCGGGGTAGAGCCTCAGCGCCTCCAGCAGGCGGTCACGCTTGAGCAGGATGTAGTGAGCCTGCACGGCCATGTTCTTGGCGCCATCCCTGGCGGTGTCCGTTGCCGGGGTGACAGACGCCTCCGGCGCCAGCGCGGGGCTGAGCACGGCCCGGTACTCATGTCCGTGCTTGAGCCGGCGCCCGCGACGCCGGACCGCCGATCGGCAGACACAACTTCAGAAATGTTGATTTCGAGGGTCGGACGAAGATATTCGTGTCGCTATTCCATATATGGCGTCAGCACATCTTCGATCCATTTCATGAATGCGCGGACTCGGCGCGACAGATTGCTCCGATGCGCAACGACGAGGGACACGGCGAGCGCCCGGCGACGAAAATCGGGTATGATCTCGACAAGCGCTCCACTCTCCAAGTATCGGCCAATGCCCAAGAGTGGCGCCTGAATCACACCAAGGCCGGCGAGGGCGGCGGCTTCGTAGGTCTGCGCGCTGTTGACGTGTAGCCCACCTGGCAACTGAAGCGTCGCGTAGCTGTCGCCGTCCGGATATTCCCATCCATAGGGTCTCGCGCCCAGCACCGTCGAAAAGTGAATTGTCCTATGTTCCTGACGCCGGAGATCTTCCAGCGACCGAGGGACGCCATGGCGCGCCAGATAGGCGGGGCTGGCAGCGTTGGCCATGCGCAACAGGCCCAGTGGGCGGGCAATCAGCGTCTCGTCCCGAATGGGTCCAAGCCGCAATACACAATCGAACCCCTCTTGAACCAGATCGACTTGCCGATCCGTACTCGACACCTCCAGCTCCAACTCGGGGTGCGCCGCCATGAAATCCGGCAAGGCCGGCACGATCGTTGTGCGCGCCACTTCGGTTGGAAGGTCGACCCGCAAACGCCCGCGAAGTGCCACGCGATCGCCGGCGAACATCGAGTGCAGATCATCGACTTCAGCAAGCAGATCGCGGGCACGGGCATGAAATGCGCGTCCGTCTTCCGTCAACCGCACGCTGCGCGTCGTCCGGTGCAGGAGCCTGACACCGAGATCTTCTTCCAGCTTCCGGACCGCCGTTGAGGCTCTCCCCTTTTGGATGCCCAGGCTGTCGGCTGCGCGGGTGAAGCTCCCCATTTCCGCTACCGTTATGAAAATGAGGATGGGTTCGAGATTTTGCATTTTCGTGCCCCGGTATTGTTTCCCGAAAAGAGAACAGTCGGTTCATTTCCTCGGTGTTTATCACGTCTTGGGGGCACAGTAAGCTTGGAACATGGGATCTTCCCAATGGAGAATGACAAGTGTCGGAAACCGTGAACCTGCATCAGACACCTGAAACTATGACCTTGCATCGCGCCCTGTGGGCCGGCCGGATAATGAGCGCGTTTGTCGTTATCGCTTTGATGGCAGACGGCACTGTTCAGCTTTTCGCGCCGGCACGGATCGCGAGCATGTTGCAGGAAACCGGGTTCGCGATGGACCTGACCGGTGTCGTGGGTCCGATCATACTCGCCTGCGCCATCCTCTATGCCATCCCGGTCACCGCCGTCCTCGGCGCGATCCTGGTGACTGGCTTTCTGGGAGGTGCCATCTGCGCCCATCTCCGCATCGGTGAGTTGGGGTCGCCGCCGGAAATCATTTCCCTGCTTCTGGGCGCGATGACCTGGGGCGGCCTCTATCTGCGCGATCCCCGTATCCGGGCCATTCTGCCGCTCATCCATTGAACCAACAGGGGCAGCTCTGTCCCTAAACATCAGGAGAAAACACATGTTCTTAGTAATGGGAATCACGGGAAACGTGGGCGGCGCGACGGCAAGGCATTTGCTAGCGCAAGGCAAGAAGGTGCGCGCGCTGGTTCGCGACCGCGAGAAGGCGTTGAGCTGGGCGAACCGGGGCGTGGAGCTCGTTGACGGCGATTGGAACGATTCGGCAGCCATCGAGCGAGCGCTCGAAGGCGTCGAAGGCGCGTTCGTCATGCTGCCCCCTGTCTGGGCGCCTTCGCCCGATTACAAGGAAGCAAAGGGCGTGATTGCAAGCTATGTCGAGGCGCTCACCAAGACAGCGCCGCCGCGAGTGGTTGCGCTTTCGTCTATGGGGGCGAACAGAACCAGCGGGCACGGGGTAATCGCGGCCTTGTCGCTTCTGGAGCAAGGTTTTCGCGACCTGACATCGCCAGTTGCTTTTGTGCGCGCAGGCGGATTCTTCGAGAATTTTCTTTTCGGGTTGCAGGTCGCGCAGGGCGGAACGCTGCCGGCTTTCTACAATCCGACAAACCGGAAATCGACAATGGTCGCGACGAACGACATCGGCGCGGAATTCGCAACGCTTTTGACCGGGCCAATGTGGTCAGGGCAGCGCATCGTCGAGCTTGGTTCGATGGTCAGCGCGGACGACGTCGCCGAGCAATTGGGCGAAGTCCTGAATCTCGACGTGAAAGCCTTTGCAATCCCGCGTGCGGGGTGGGCGGAGGCGCTCGAGCAATTCGGCATCCCGAAGGGCCACAGCGGACCTGCCGAAGAAATGTACGAGGCCGTGAATGCGGGATGGATGGACCTCGGTGTGGCGGGTACGGAGCACGTGGCGGGTACGACGTCCGCACGCGATGTATTCGAGGCTGCGTCCAATTTGAACGGGTAGGCCAAACTGTATGGGGTTCTCCTGTGATTTCAGGTCTTCGCAACCCGGGATTTGGAGAACTCCCTCTTCAATGGAAGAATCTCATGTCTGTCTGAGCGCGGTCAGCTTGCAGTCGGTGGTTTAGATCTGCGACGTCAGCTCGACCGGAAAATCGTCATTGTCCGCATCGCGCATGGCGGCGAGGCTGCGATTGTCCAGCACCTCGGCGATAGCCTGCCGCACCTCCAGCATCATGTGGCGGACCTGGCAGGTCGCCTCGTCGCAATCCTCGCAGCGCTGATACTGCGTGCGGCTGGCGCAAGGGATCGGCGCCAGCGGCCCGTCAAGCACGCGCACGACATGGCCGATCTTGATTTCGGAAGCCAACCGGGCAAGGCGGTAGCCGCCTTCCTTGCCTTTGCGGCTCTGGACGAAGCCGGCATTGCGCAACTCGCCCAGGATGGCATCGAGGAATTTCTTCGGGATATTGTTGGCCACAGCGATGTCATTGACGAAGGCCAATTGGCCGGCCGGCAGGCCAGACAGATGCACGAGGGCCTTGAGGCCGTATTTGCCTTTTTTTGTCAGCATGCCCAGATCAACCCATAAAAGCCCCAACCACTCGCATCTGCCGGCTGTTTGTGTGCAAATAATGACGTCTTCGCCCTGCGATGATGTTTCGCAAACAGCCACCAAATTGCACGTTAGGCATAAACGCGTTGATTCTTTGTAACGTTTTGCACTGAGAAGGCGGATATTCTGCTGATAACCAGGTTTTCGGCGTTCAAAAACGAAAAAAGCCGGCAGGGCGCCGGCTTTTCCGTCTACTCCGCAGATATCGCGGCCTTCAGCGGCTGCCGTAGGTCTGGTCGAGCAGGCCGCCAGCGGCGAAATGCTCTTTCTGTACTTTGTCCCAGCCGCCGAAGACGTCTTCCACCGTCAGCAGCCGGATATCGGGGAAATCGGCCTTGTATTTTGCCGCCACAGCGGCGTCGCGGGCTCTGAGGCCGTTGCGGGCGGCGATGTCCTGGCCCTCCGGCGTGTAGAGGAAGTCGAGATAGGTCTTGGCCAGATCGCGCGTGCCGTGCTCGTCGGCAACCTTGTCGACGATCGCGACGGGGAATTCGGCCAGCAGGCTGACCGAAGGCGTGACCTGCTCGAACTTGCCGTCGCCATACTCCTTGCGAATACCGCGCGTCTCCGACTCGAAGGTGATCAGCACATCACCGATCTCGCGCTGCACGAAGGTGGTGGTCGCGGCGCGGCCGCCGGTGTCGAAAATCGGCACGTTGTTGAACAGCTTGGTGATGAACTCCTTCACCTTGGCGTCGTCGCCCTTGAAGGCCTCCTTGGCGTAGGCGGTGGCCGCCAGATAGGTGTAGCGCGCATTGCCGGAGGTTTTCGGATTGGGGAAGATCACCTGCACGTCGTCGCGCACGAGATCGTTCCAGTCCTTGATATGCTTGGGGTTGCCGGCGCGTACCAGGAAGGACGGCAGCGAATAGAAGGGCGAGGCGTTGTCGGGAAAGTTCTTCTGCCAGTCTGCCGACACGAGGTCCTTCTTGACCAGGAAGTCGATGTCGGTGACCTGGTTGAAGGTAACGACATCGGCGCCAAGGCCCTCGGCGATGGCGCGCGCCTGCGCCGAAGTGCCGGCATGCGACTGGTCGACGGTGACGCCCGGATGCTGAGCGATGAAAGCCTTGTTGACCTGCACGAACAGTTCGCGGCCGACATCATAGGATGCGTTGAGCAGTTTGTCAGCCGACCAGGCCGGGGAGGATGCGAGGAACAGGCCGGCGACGGTGGCAAGCCCGAGGAAAAATCGCTTCATGAAAACAGGCTCCGATGCAATGTGTTTATGGTCGGACCATAGCCGGGGTGCGTGGTGTGCGACGAGGCATGGGTCCGGGGATCAATGCATCGCTTCTAGAAAACCTATCCCCGGAATAGAAGGTTCGTAGTTTTTTCTTTCAAGTGCGACTTCGCCTCGGTGGACGCCGATCGTTCCAATTCGTTTGACTGTTCCGAAAAAAGATACACATTGTGTATGCAGGTGTGCTACGGGAGCGACAAGGAGCGCTGCCATGACAAAGACCACACCCGAGACCCACGCCAAGCCTGTCAATCTGCGCATCCGAGAGGATGTGCGCATATTGATCGACCGTGCTGCGAAAATACGCGGGAAGACCCGCTCCGACTTTATGATCGATGCTGCATATCGTGCGGCCGAGGACACGCTGCTCGACCAGGCACTGATCAAGGTGGATCCCGAGAGCTATCGGCACTATCTCGACATCCTCGATGAGACGCCAAGCGGTGAAGGTTTTGCACGCCTTATGAACGTGCCCAGGCCGTGGCAGGGATGATACTATCGGCGCCCGCGCCTCTGGCCGAAAATCACGATCTCGACCTTTTTCGAAGCGGGACGGAAAGTCTCGACCAATGGCTTCGCCTGAGGGCGCGAGCCAACCAGGTCAGCGGCGCGTCGCGTACCTATGTGGTGGCGGAAGACGCGCGCGTTGTCGGTTATTCCTGCCTCTCTTCGGGCGGGCTTGATCTCGCGCAGGCACCCGGCGCCATTCGTCGCAACATGCCTGATCCCATTCCGATGGTCGTGCTCGGGCGTCTTGCCGTCGACGCGGGCTGGCAAGGCAAGGGGCTGGGTGCCGCGCTGCTGCAAGACGCCGTTTTACGGGCAGGTCGCGCCGCGACGATCCTCGGGATTCGCGGGATATTTGTTCATGCCATATCGGATGAGGCGAAAGCCTTTTACGAACACTACGGTTTTGCGGCTTCGCCGAAAAACCCAATGACCTTGGTGCTGTCGCTGAAAGGCGTGACGAAAGGATAGTCGTGTCGCTCGAAGCATGAATTAAGCCGACCGCCATCAGACCGAAACGTTCCGGGGTGCGATGGCAGGCGATGTCTCCTGTGCCGAGTTTTCCCGGGCCTTGCACCGTGGCGCTGTTTGGCATATACAAATGGCATATACAAAAGAGCTGCAACATGCCCCAGAACCGTCATTCAACAACGCCGCCCAAGGAGGCGAAGCTGTTTCGCAACAACCGCAGCCAGGCGGTGCGCATTCCTGTCGAGTTCGAGCTTCCCGGCGAAAAAGTCCTGATCAGCCGGGAAGGCGATCGTCTTGTCATCGAGCCGGTTCGCAAACCTGGCCTCACCGCGTTGCTCGCCCAGTGGGCGAAAGAGCTGCCGCTCGATCCTGAAGACGACTTCCCCGAGATCGACGACACGCCAGTCAAATCCGAGGACATTTTCTAGATGCGGTTCATGCTGGATACGAACATCATCAGCGACATGATCCGAAACCCGGCTGGCAAGGCCGCGAGGGCAATGTCGCGCGAGGGAGATGACGCGGTTTGCACCAGCATCGTGGTCGCCTCGGAATTGCGATATGGCTGCGCCAGGAAGGGATCGGCCAAGCTGCTCAAGAAGGTTGAAGACTTGCTGGCCGAGATTCCTGTCTTGCCGCTCGATGTGCCGGTGGATGCCGAGTATGGCGGACTTCGCGCCGAGCTTGAAGCGGCAGGCCAGACCATTGGCCACAACGATCTTTTTATTGCCGCTCATGCCTGTGCATTGGGCGCCACGCTGGTGACCGCCAACACGGGCGAGTTCAACCGGATCAAAGGCCTGAAGGTCGAGAACTGGCTGGCGTAGCCCTCGACCAGAGGATCAAGCCGCCGGAAAAAGCTTCCAGCGTCCGGGGCGGAACGCCACCCGGCTTTTCTGCGCCGCGGGGTGGTCGACGGGCAGTTCGATTTCGACCCGCTGGCGCTCTCCGCCGATCTCAAGCTCGACCCGGCGCGTGCCGGCGACGCGGCGGCTGGCGGCGACCGTGCCGGCGATACAGCCGCTGCAGCCGTCCAGCAGTTCGACATCATGCGGGCGGAAATAGAGCGTCGCATCGCCCGAGGGCTCGTTGGGCGCGGCAATCCCGATCGGACGGTCGGCGAGCCAGATCTCGCCATTCTCGACCTTGACGGGAAGCGAGCTTGATTCACCGATGAAGCCATAGACGAAGGGCGAGTTCGGCGTGTCGTAGATATCGTCGGCGGTGCCGACCTGCTCGATGCGGCCCTGGCTCATCACCACGACGCGGTCGGCAAGCTCCAGCGCCTCTTCCTGGTCGTGGGTGACGAAGACGGTGGTATGGCCGGTGGCGTCATGGATTTCGCGCAGCCAGCGGCGCAATTCCCGGCGCACCTGCGCGTCAAGCGCGCCGAACGGCTCGTCGAGCAGCAGCACCTTGGGCTCGATCGCCATGGCGCGCGCCAGCGCCACGCGCTGCCTCTGGCCGCCGGAGAGCTGCGCCGGATAGCGCTTTTCGAGCCCTGAAAGCTGGACGAGGTCCAGAAGCTCGGAGGCGCGACGGCGGATCTCCTGCGCCGGCGGGCGCGACGGTCCGTGCCGGACCTTCAGGCCGAAGCCGATATTGTCCGCCACCGTCATATGCCGGAACAGCGCATAGTGCTGGAAGACAAAGCCGACATTGCGCTCCTGGATCGACTTGTGCGAGGCGTCCTCGTCGCCGAAGAATATCTTTCCCCGTGTCGGCCGCTCCAGCCCGGCAATCAGCCTGAGCAGTGTCGTCTTGCCGGAACCGGACGGTCCCAGCAACGCGATCAGTTCGCCCGACTTGATGTCGAGCGAGACGTCGTGAAGCGCCGGAAACCGGTCAAACTCCTTGCGCACGTTGGCAACGCGAACTTCCATAGTGGTCCCTTTGTCAGTGCCCGCGTGTTGCGGCGATCTCGGCGCCGTAGCGCATCTCGAGAAGTGTTTTCAAGACCAGCGTGACGAGCGCCAGGCCCGCAAGCAATGAAGCGACGGCGAAGGCACCGACGGCGTTGTACTCGTTGTAGAGGATTTCGACATGCAGCGGCATGGTGTTGGTCAGGCCGCGTATGTGACCCGACACCACCGATACCGCGCCGAACTCGCCCATGGCACGCGCATTGCACAGGAGCACGCCGTAGAGCAGCCCCCATTTGACGTTGGGCAAGGTCACGTACCAGAAGGTCTGCCAGCCATTGGCGCCGAGCGAAAGCGCTGCCTCCTCGTCGCCATTGCCTTGTTCCTGCATCAGCGGGATCAACTCGCGGGCGACGAAGGGGAAGGTGACGAAGATTGTGGCCAGCACGATGCCCGGCACGGCAAACAGGATGACGATGCCATGCGCTTTCAGCCAGGTGCCGAGCAGCCCTTGGGCGCCGAACAGAAGCACATAAACGAGGCCCGATATGACCGGCGAGACCGAGAAGGGGAGGTCGATCAGCGTGGTCAGGAAGGCCTTGCCCTTGAACTCGAACTTGGCGATCGCCCAGGCGGCGGAGATGCCGAAGACGATGTTGAGCGGCACCGAGATCGCCGCCACCAGCAGCGTCAGCCGGATCGCCGAGCGGGTGTCGGCACTGCCGAGCGCTTCGGTGTAGGCACCGATGCCCTTGGCGAAGGCTTCGTTGAAGACGATGATCAGCGGCAAGAGCAGGAAAATGCCGAGGAAGGCGAAGGCGACGGCCATCAGAGCCAGGCGCGCAGGGCGGCTTTCCGTGACCGCCGCCGACTGGCTTTCATGATGCGGTTCGTAGGATTTGATCTCCGGGTCAGCCATAGCGCTTGCGGCTCCATGACTGTGCGAGGTTGACGACCAAAAGCATGATGAACGACAAAGCGAGCATGATCGCCGCGATCGCGGTTGCCGCCGGATAATTGTATTCCTCCAACCGAATAACGATCAGCAGCGGTGCGATTTCTGATTTGTAGGGCAAGTTGCCGGCGATGAAGATGACCGAGCCATATTCGCCGACGCCACGCGCGAAGGCGAGCGCGAAGCCGGTGACGATGGCCGGCGCCAGGCCCGGAAACAGGATGCGGGTGATGATCTGGAAGCGATTGGCGCCAAGCGTGGCGGCGGCTTCCTCCACTTCCTTGTCGATCTCCTCCATGATCGGCTGCACGGTGCGCACGACGAAGGGCAGGCCAATGAAGATCAGCGCGATGACGATACCGAGCGGCGTATAGGCTACCTTGATGCCGAGCGGCATCAGCAATTTGCCGATCCAGCCGTTCGGCGCGTAGAGCGTGGTCAGCGCGATGCCGGCCACAGCCGTCGGCAGGGCGAAGGGCAGGTCGACCATGGCATCGACGATGCGGCGGCCGGGGAAGCGGTAGCGCACCAGCACCCATGCGACCAGCGTGCCGAAGACGACGTTGACCGCAGCTGCGACGAAGGCGGTGCCGAAGCTGATTCTCAGCGCATTGATGGTGCGGCGATCGGTGGCGATCGCCCAGAATTCAGGCCAGCCAAGGGCGGCCGAGCGCCAGAGCAGCCCGGATAGCGGGATGAGGATAATGAGGGTGAGGTAGGCAAGCGAGAAGCCGAGCGTCAATCCGAAACCCGGAATTACGCTCGGCTGCCTGAATCGCCACCCCGCCTGGGCGGGTGCTGTGGTCATGTCGTCCTGAATATCGACTGCTTACTGGGGCTTGTAGATCTGGTCGAATATACCACCATCGCCGAAATGATAAGGCTGTGCTTTTTTCCAGCCACCAAACTGTGGATCGTCGATGGTTACGAGCTTGATCGGCGGCAGCTTGGCGAGGTCTTCGGCCGGCACCAGATCGGGCTTGGCAGGACGATAATGGTTCTTGGCGATGATCGTCTGCGCTTCTTTGGAATAGAGCCAGCTCAGATAGGCTTCGGCGACCTTGCGCGTGCCCTTGGCATCGACATTGGCGTCGACCACCGCCACCGGCGGTTCTGCCAGGATCGAGGTCGGCGGGTAGACGATGTCGAAATTGTCGGCACCGAACTCGTCGAGCGCCAGATAGGCCTCGTTTTCCCAGGCGATAAGCACATCGCCCAAGCCCTTTTGCGCGAAGGTCACGGTCGAGCCGCGCGCGCCGGTGTCGAGCACCGGGGCATTGGCGTAGAGCTTGCCGACGAACTCCTTGGTCTTGGCCTCGTCGCCGCCGTCATTGGCGTTAGCGTAGGCCCAGGCGGCGAGATAGTTCCAGCGCGCGCCGCCGGAGGTTTTAGGATTAGGCGTAATCACCTGGACACCGTCCTTGACGAGGTCGCTCCAGTCGTGAATGCCTTTGGGATTGCCCTTGCGAACGAGGAAGATGATGGTCGAGGTGTAAGGCGCTGAATTGTTTTCGAATTTGGTGCGCCAGTCCGGATTGATCTTCTTCGCCTTCGAGACGATGGCATTGATGTCGCCTTCAAGTGCCAGCGTCACCACATCGGCGTCGAGGCCATCGATCACGGCGCGGGCCTGGGCGCCCGATCCGCCATGCGACTGCTGGACGGTGACCGTCTCTCCGGTCTCGGCCTTCCAATGCGCGACGAAAGCTTCGTCATAGGCCTTGTAGAGCTCGCGTGTCGGATCGTAGGACACGTTGAGAATGGTGGTATCGGCAAACGCGAAACCGAGCGTGCCGAACTGGACAGATGTGGCGACCAGTGCGCCGAGCAGTTTCCTGAAATGAGGTTTGGTCATTTCTGCCTCCGTTGAACCCGCGCCAAATCTACCGAATTGGTAGAAATTAGATGCATTCAATGTTGCCTTTTTTGCCCCTCTTGAGAAAATGTTCGACGCCATTTCGCCGTTAGGAGAAATATTTTCCTCTTGCGGCCAAAGGAAGAATCCATGGCCCGGCCACTCAGCCTATCTAGCAAGGGGCGGTGCCGAGGCAAGGTGTGGAATTTGGTCCGGTGCATCAATCGGCGGTGATGGGAAAGTCGAAACGCTGTCTGGCGAACGGTTCGCTTTTCAGCGTGAAGTGCCACCATTCCCTTGCATAGTTCTTGAAGCCGCCAGCGCGCATGGCGTCGACAAGCATCTTGCGGTTTGCCGCCGCTTCACTGGCAAGGCCGCGGTGGGCGGTTTCGCTCATCGGATCAAAGCAGTCGAAGCCGGTGCCGAAATCGAGCGTGTCGGCATCAACCGCGCCACAGGCCGGGTTGGGGCTGGACCTGCGGTCCGTCCGGGCGATGGCGACGTCGACGGTCGAGCCTCGTGAATGGGTCGACAGCTCTCCGACATAGCCGTTGGCGATCAGGTCGCTGCGCCTGACCTTCGGATACCATTGCGGATCGGGCGGCCCGCCCTCGCGCGTCCATTCATTCATGTCGGCGACGGCGCGGGCAGGGCGGTAGCAATCGAACAACACCAGGGTCAAGCCTTTGGCGGCGATCGCTTTCTGGACGGCGGACAGTGCCTTTGCCGCCTGCCCAGTGAGGATGCAGGCCGGGGCGTCATAGCCGTCCACCTTGCGATGCAGGAAATTATCCGATCCGGCGTAGCGTATGTCCTGGCGGATCGAGGGATCGACATCGGCGAGCCGGACAAAGCCGGCGGGCAGGGCATCGGCCAAAGCGGGGAGTGTGGTTGCCGCGATAAGGATTGTTGCTGCCAGTGCTGAGGCTGCTGACGATAGAAGATGGCGCGAGGCACCCCCCTCTGCCCTGCCGGGCATCTCCCCCGCAAGGGGGGAGATTGGCAGCTTTGCCGTTGCGTATTGTCTTTGACAGTTGGCGAAAGCGGAAAGGACATCCGATCTCCCTCCTTGCGGGGGAGATGGCCGGCAGGCCAGAGGGGGGTGCCTCGGAACAGGCATGGGGTGAGTATCCTGCTATCCGCTGAGCCTGTGGAAAGCCAATTCCATGAATCGCTTCTTGGCGCGATCTATTCGACAAACACCTTCACACTCGCCGCACGCCCCGCGGCGTCGATGACGGTCAGCGTCGAATAGCCGGCGCCGTCGGGCTGCCAGGTCGCGGTGCGGCGACGATCGATGCCTACCAGCGGCTTGCCGTTGGCGAGCCAGCGGAACGGCGCCCGGCCGCCTTGCAGCTTCAGCACCAGTGGCGAGGCGTCGGCCGAATTGGTGCCGAGATCGACGCGGGCGCCGTCGGGCGGGAAGATGATGGTCGGTGCGGGTTCGGTCACTGTCGCCTGCACCAGTCCGTCCGGCCCGGCGCCGAAGCGGGCGAGGGTCACCGGGAGGTCCTCGCGCCTGGGGCTGAACACGCCGGGCGGCTTGCCCGGCAAGGGGACGGTGGCGAGGCCCGAGCGGACAAAACCCTCGAAGAGGATGGGAGCCGCCGAGACATAGCCGGATAGGCCGGGCACCGCGCCGGCGTCGGGGCGGCCGACCCAGACACCGAGCACATAGCGGCCGTCGAAGCCTACCGACCAGGCGTCGCGATAGCCGTAGGAGGTGCCGGTCTTGTAGGCGATGCCGCGCTGCAAGGCACCCTCGGGCGGCTTGACGCCCGACAATATGTCGATGATCTGCCAGTTGGCCTGACCGTCGAGGATGGTGGCGCTGGTGCGCTCGGCATTGGCAGGCTCGGTGCCATCATGCAGCGTGTGCGTCTTGCCGCCATTGGCGAGCCCTGTGTAGAGCTGGACGAGGTCGCGCAATGTCACCCCGACGCCGCCAAGACCGATGGCCAGGCCCGGGGCTTCGTTGACCGGCAGTATGGGGCTGACGCCGGCCTGGCGGAAGCGCGCCATCAGCCGCGTTGGCCCGACCGCGTCGAGCACGCGGATCGCCGGCACATTGAGCGACAATTGCAGCGCTTGCCGGATGCTGACATCGCCCTGGTAGCCCATATCGAAATTCTTCGGTCGGTAGCCGGAGAAATCGACGGGGCTGTCGTCGATCAGCGTTTCCTGCGCCACGAGGCCCTGTTCGAAGGCCAGACCGTAGATGAAGGGCTTCAGCGTCGAGCCGGGCGAGCGGACGATCTTTGTCATGTCGATCCAGCCGGAGCGGCTGGCGTCGAAGAAATTGGCCGAGCCGACTTCGCCAAGGATGTCGCCGGTGCGGGAGTCGGCCAGCACCATAGCGACCGACAGGCGAGGGCCGAGCTTGGTGGCCGCGTCCCTCGCCACCTGTTCCAGCCCCTCCTGGACGCTCTTGCGGATCGTCAGCTGCAAGGGCTGGCCGGGGACGGCCTTGGGCAACATCGCATAGGCGGCGTGCGCGGCGAGCGCCGGCAGCGTGCGGCGCAGGTCCGAGACATCGTCGAGGGCGGCCCGTGCGGCCTCGCGCTCGCCGAGCAGGCGGGAGGAGACCATTCGGGTCAGCACCCGGTCGCGGGCGGCGTGGGCGATCTTCAAATTGCGGTCGGGCCGGCGCTTTTCCGGCAATTGCGGCAGAGCGACGAGCAGGGCGGATTCGGAAACGGTGAGCCGTTTCGGCTCCTTGCCGAAATAGGCGAGCGAGGCGGCGCGCACGCCTTCCAGATTGCCGCCATAAGGCGCCAGCGTCAGGTAGCGTTCGAGGATCTCGCGTTTCGACAATCGCCGCTCGATCTGGATGGCGCGCAGCATCTGCTTGACCTTGGAGCCGAGGCTGCGGCTTTCGCGCGGCTCGATCAGCCGGGCAAGCTGCATCGAAAGCGTCGAGCCGCCGGAGACGATGTGGCCGCTCGTGGCGAACTGGCCGGCGGCGCGGGCCAGCGCCAGCACGTCGACACCTTCATGGTCCCAGAAACGCTTGTCTTCGTAGGTGACCAGCATGTCGACGAACTGCTTGTCGACCTGGTCGAGGCGGGTTTCGAGCCGCCAGTAGCCGTCCGGCGTGGCAAAGGCGCGCAACAATTCGCCGTCGCGATCCTGGACTTCGGTGGAGACCGTGAGTTCGGCTGGAAGCGGGGGTGGGAAAGCACGGTCGAGTTCCCAGAGGCTGGCTGCGGAGAGCGCCAAAAGGCAGGCGCCCCCTGCGGCTCCAATAGCGAGTTTGCGAAGTATCTTCATGGCTGGAAAGACGCCCCCTCATCCGGCCGCTTCGCGGCCACCTTCTCCCCGATGGGGAGAAGAGACTGGCGCCGGCGCTGGTCGTCTCCTCTCCCCTCGGGGAGAGGTCGACCGAGCGAAGAGGAGGGCGGGTGAGGGGGCACTTTGCTTATCGCGTCCATCACCATCGGAGCCTTACGGCGCCTTGACCTCCATCATGCCGGTGGCGGTGCGGGCCGAATATTGCGGCCGGTACATGTCCTCCACCGTTGCCGCCGGGTGCGCATAGGTACCCGGCGTCACCGCGCGCACGACATAGGCGAGTGTCAGATTGTGGTCATGATCGCCATCGGCCGGGTTGAACGCCGCGACGAAACGGTCGTCGCGGAATTCGAGATGGGCCGCATCGGTCTGCGCCAGCCAGGAGAAGTTCGTCAGCTGGGCGCTGGAGACCAGGCCGGGATTGTCGATCTCGAAGCCGGCCGGCAACAGGTCGGTGACCAGCAGGCGCGACGGCCATTTGTTCTGCTCGTTGACCTTGAGCACGACGACATAGCGTTCGTTCTGCGTCGCCTCGGTGACATTGGCCTCGGTGCCGTCGAGCTTGTAGTAGGTGCGGCTGATGGTGAAGCCGTCGCCGCCGGCCGGCAAGGGCTGGACCGGCGACGCCACGGTGGTAACGACTGCCTGCAGCGGGGTCTTGCCGGTGTTGGCGATGGTCAGCGGGCTGTCGGCCAGGTCAGAGCCTTCCACCTGGTTGGAGTAGCCGCCGGAATGCGCCGCGCCATTGACGGCCAGCGTGATCGAATCATTGCCTTCCTTCAGCGCGCGGGCCGCAAGCAGCATCCAGGATTCGTCCTGGGTGCTGGTCCAGCGGGCTTCGGCGCGTTCCCTGGTCACCAGCTTGATCAGTTCCGGCACGATTGTCGGCACCGGCTTGGATTCCGCCGCCAGCGCCAGCATCGCCGCGCCATCACGCAGCCGCGAACCGTAGTCGGAGCGGTAGTAGTCGTAGTCGGTGGTGGACTTTGCCAACTGCAAGGCAGTCTTGAAGGTGGCTTCGGCGCGCGGTGTATCGCCGTAGAGCGCCAGGCTTGCCGCCAGCTGGGCAACGGCCATCGGGCTTGAGAAAGCTTCGAGCTGGGTGTCCGCATAGTAGCGCAGGTCGCCGATCGAGGCCTTCTTGTTGCGGGCCAGAACGTAGAGGGCGTAGGCGATCTCGCTGCCACGGTCCTGGACGCTCTGGTCGTAGCCGAGCGAGTTCTGCAGATTGCTCAGCGCCTGGTTCATGGCCAGGCTCGGCACGTCGTATTTCTGCTCGCGCGCCCTGGTCAGGAAGTCGGTGACATAGGCATCGAGCCACAGATCGCCGGAGCCCGGACCCCACAGGCCGAAGCTGCCGCCCGAAGCCTGGTAGCTCAGAACCTTGTAGATGGCGTCCTGGATGCGGCCATGGATATCGGGATCGCTGGCCATGCCGATGCCGGATGCCAACTCATTGACGTAGAGAAGCGGCATGGCGCGGCTGGTGGTCTGCTCGGCGCAACCATAGGGGTAGCGGTCGAGCGTCATCAGCAGCGACGGCACGTCGAAGGCGGCGGCCTGCGAAACGCCGACGCTGACGGAGGCGCCGTTGAGCAGGCTGGCTGCCAGCAGTTCCTTGTCGACGCGCAGCGCTCCGCCATCACCTTTGAGGTCAACCACCAGCCGGGTGGTCACCGGTAATTGCGCCGGGCGCACCGGCACATAGAGCGTCTGCTCGACCTTGGTGCCGTCGGCATGGGCGAGCTTGATGGTGAGCGAGGCATTGCCGGCCGTCTGAGCGATCAGCGGCACGGTCAGCGTCTGGCGCTTGCCCTGGGCGAGCGTCAGCTTCTGGGGCAGGGGCTTGTCGCCGGTCGACAAGTCGCCCGTCGTTTCGATCGAGAACGCATAGTCGCCAACCGGACCATCGGTGTGGGCGACATCGAGGCGCATGACGGCGGCGTCACCAGGCGCCAGGAAGCGCGGCAGGCCGGCGGTGATCACGATGGGATCGCGCACGATGACATCGGACTGGGCGTGGCCGACCGCATCCTTGGTCCAGGCGACGGCCATGACGCGCACGGTGCCGTTGAACTGCGGGATGTCGAAGTCGACCCGCGCCTTGCCGTCGGCATCGAGCTCGACGATACCGGAGAAGAAGGCGACCAGCTTTTCGGTCGGCGGGCTGCCTTGCGCCTGCATGTTGGCGCCGTCGCCGCCGGTCCTGAGCTTGCCGGTGTTGCCAAGCGAGCCGTCGATCAGGCGGCCGTAGATGTCGCGGATTTCCATGCCCAGCATGCGCTGGCCGAAGAACCAGCTCTCCGGGTCCGGTACCTTGTAGTTGGTCAGGTTGAGGATGCCGACATCGACGGCGGCAACCATGACATAGGCATTGCTGCCCGGCTGCACGCCGGCGACCGAAACCGGGATCGACAGCTGCTGGCGCGGCATGGTCTTGTCCGGCGGCGTCAGGGTGACCGCGAGCTTCTTCGAGCCCGGATCGACCTTCAGCCATTTCACGCCGATGGCGCGCGCCGGCATGCGCGTTTCCTGCGCCTCGCCCGGCCGGAACAGGGTTGCGGTGACATAGGCGCCGGCGCCCCAGTCGTCGCCGACCGGGATGTCGACGGTGCTGCCGCCGGCCGGCACGGATGCCGTGACGGTCTTCAACAGCTTGTCGGAACCGATGTTGATGAGAAGTTCGCCGGCAAAGTGCGGCGAGACTTTCAGCCTGGCCACTTCGCCGGCGGCATAATTGTCCTTGTCGAGGGCGATTTCGAGGCCGTCAGGCGTTTCGGTGGTGGTCGAGGAGACATACCAGCCGGCATCGAACTCGTAGCTTGTCGCCGGTCCCTCGGGATCCGATGTCTCGACTTCGAGGCGGTACTGACCCCAGTCGACCGGCACGGAGACCGTTGCGTCGCCGTCGGCGCTGAGGTCGACCTGGCCGTTGGCGATCGACTTGGTGAAGTTGACCGGCTCGTAGTTCCAGGAATTGTTGGAGCGGTACCACTGGTAATTGCGTTCGACCTTGACCAGCGTCCACTGCGCGCCTTTCAGCGCCTCGCGCTTGCCGTCGGGATCGACGGCGATCAGGCTGAACTTGGCGGTGCCACCCTGCGGCACTTCATTGTCGGCGAAATCCGGACGGATGCCGATCATATGGCCTTGCGGGCGGATGCCGATGTTGAGCGAGCGCTCTATGGCGCGGCCGCCGGATTCGCGCATCCTCACCGTCACCTTGGCGTCGACCAGCTTGGTGGTCGAGGGCAGTTGGTCGACGGAGACCGGGAAGGTCACCTTGCCGTCATCGCCGACCACCGGCAGATCGGCGAGGGGGGTGACCGTGGGTTCGGCCGACTGCTCGTCGGCGAGACCGAAGGAAAAGCCCTGGAAGCGGTCCCAGTCGCGCGACGTCGACAGCGTCAGCTCGCCTTCCAGCGCCAGGCCCGCCGCCGGCGCGCCATAGAGGAAGCGGCCGTCAATGTCGATGTTGGCGGTTTCGCCCTGGGCAATCTCCTGCTTGTCGGCCTTCATGTCGAATTCGATGCGATCCGGTACGAAATCCTCGACCAGGAACATCTGGCTGGCCACCGCCGGCTGCTTGGGATCGGTGTAGATCGACACCGACCAGGTGCCGCGCATGGCGTTGGGTGCGAGGGGCAGGTCGACGGCATGGCCGCCGGCGGAGGCGCCGTCGCTGACGATGCGGCGATCCTCGACACCGTCGGGACGCGAGAAGATGAAGGTCAACGGCAGGTTTTCGACCCCCTTGGCGGCGCCGTCGCGGGCAAGGGCGGCGACATGGACATCCTCGCCGGCGCGGTAGATACCGCGTTCGGTCCAGGCATAGACGTCGAGCGCGCCGGGCGCCGCGCGTCCGGTGACGCCGCGGTCGGACAGGTCGAAGCCGGCCCGGCCCATGTCGAGGAAGACGAAATCATTGTCGCCCTGCTTGGCCATCAGCACGGCCGGGACCATGCCGCCGTCGCCGCGCGTCAGGCCGGGGTTGAAGACGGCATGGCCGTCGGCATCCGACGTCGCCGTGCCGAGAACCTCATTGTTCCTGGCAACCAGCGTCAGTTCGGCGCCGGCGATCGGCTTGGCGCTGCCCAGCGAACGGGCAAAGACATTGAGCCCGTCCTGGCCGGTATAGGTCGACAGACCGATGTCGGAGACGACGAACCATTGCGTGGCCATCGAATTGTAGTCGTCGCTCTTGTCGTTGACGGCCTGGGCGGTCAGCACGTAGACGCCGGGCTTGCGCTGCGGCAGCGCCTCATCAACCGGGAAGGAGGTGGTGACCTCCTTGTTGAGATCATTGGCGATGTCGAGCTGGCCTTGCCAGACCGGCGCGCCCATCTGTTCGGAAATGTTGGAGATGTCATAGCCGTCGAGCTGGTGCAGGAACTGGTAGCCCGACAGAAGCTGGGCCAGCGAACGATCGCCGATGCGGTAGAGCTTCATCTCGGCGGCGTTCATGTTGACGGTGACGACGGGAATGCCGCGGCGCGCGCCGGCCGGCAGCACGAAGCTGTCACCGGTGAAGCGGGCGGACGGTGCGCGGTCCTGCACATAGATCGACAGCACCACGGGAGCCGCGGTCACTTCGCCGATTGCCGCCGGCAGGCCGGCGCGGAAGGTGACGTCGTAGTGCTGGCCATGCTCCAGCCCTTCGACGCAGATCTGCTTGTCCTTGGCCTCGACGCCCTTGGGTGGCGCGTTGTCGACGGTGACGAACTGCGCGTAGTCGACGCCGGTCTTGACCAGATCCTCGGAGAATTGCGCGCAGATGCGCGGCGCGCTGGTGTCGGCGTCGACGGTATGGTCGATGACGCGAAAACCCTTGCGGGCCTTGAGATCGGCATAGTAGGCCTGGACCGTCGGCGAAGGGTTCAGGGCAAGGCTGGCCTCATAGGCCTGCAGCGCCGGCCGGTAGAGATCGCGCTTGTCGAGGCCGTTGCCGAGCAGCGCCAGCACTTCGGCGCGCGTCTTGGTGGTGCGCAACAATTTATAGGCGTTGAATGCGGCCGAAGTGCCGTTCGTCGGTAAAGTGGAAGCTTCGGATGTGCTGGCGGCGGGCTGAACGGCCAGCGTTTCACGCGCCAGGTTGAGCCAGAGCTGGCCATCATCGGGCAGCACCGAGACCGCTGCCTCGTATTTCAGCATGGCCGAGCGGTGGTCGCCGGTCAGTACGGCCTGTTCGGCGGCGCTCAGCAAGGCTGCCATGCCTTCTGTCGGTCTGTCATAGGCCGGGCCGAGCAGCTTGTTGCGGTATTGCTGGGCCTGGTCGGACATCCAGTTGGGGAAGAAGGCGAGTTCCGGCGGCGCGCCGATATCAGGGTCGCCATCGATGTTGACGACCTTGCCCGCGACCGCGCCGTTGAAGGTTTTCAACTGGTTGTAGTCGGATTTGAGGAAGCACCATTTGGCTTTTTTGTTGTAGGTGAAGGCGCGGCAGGCCGGGTCTCCCAGGCATGTCGTCTTGCACTGGTCGATTGTCACATTCTGGTCGGACCTGAGATCAAAGCCGAAATAGTCGGAATTGTCCGTTGTCGCTATTCGCCGGGCCTCGGCCGCTTGCGCGGCGCTGCTCCAGGCCAGGACATTGGCCCAGGCGAAAAACAGGAGAATCAGGATAGACAGACCACGAGCCGCGCGCATTGCCATAACACCCCTCCAGACACAGCTGACGTCCGGGCATGATCAAGCTTCAGTCAGGCTTGTCAACACAAGGACGCGGCAGGGTTCCGCCTGCCAGCGGTTTCCTTTCCGGCCGATGACCGGTAGTACCTCCATAGGACAGGGGATCACGCATTCTTGCGGCGACGCAAAAGGTGTGAATTCCAAGCCCGCCCTATTTCAGACAATTGGATTGTGGCCCCTTTACGAGCGCTTCAGAACTTCATTCCAATTTTAGTTTTGTAATCTAGGTTGTCTTAATGCCGGAGCATGAAGAGCAGATGTCAGGAGGTCGCGCGCCAGGGCGTGCGCTTCCGCATGCCCTGCTGCTAGTCATGATGTGCTCGACCGTGCTGGTCGCCGAATCGCGCCCGGCGGCCGCTTTCGAGCTTTTCGGCATCAAGCTGTGGGGATCGTCCAGCGACGAGGATGCCGATATCGTCGATCCCCTGCGCTACGCCGTGACCATCAACGCCCCCGACGCCGACAAGGATCTGGTCAAGAAGCTCGAAAATGCCTCGGCGCTGAAGAGTGACGAGGAGCGTCCCGTTTCAGGCTCGCTCGGGCTGATGGCCAAGGCGCGCAGCGACCGCGAACAGCTTGTCGCCGCGCTTTATGCCGATGCCCGTTACGAAGGCGTCGTCACCGTCACCATAGACGGCAAGCCGCTCGACGATTTGCCGCCGGATGCCGAATTCAAGGGGCCGCAGCCGGTTCCCGTGGTCATTGACATTGCCACCGGGCCGAAATTCACCTTGGGCAATATCCACCTTGAGGGCGATGCGGCAGGGCTGATGAGCGCCGATTACGGCCTGATTTCAGGCGGCGATGCCGGATCCGGCGCTGTGCTCAAGGCTGAGGCCCTGATCGTGCGGGCGCTGAAGGAGGAGGGCAGGCCGCTGGCCAAGATAACGGCCCGGCAGATCGTCGCCGACCACGCTACTTCGACGCTCGACGTGACGCTGACGGTCGCCGCCGGGCCGGTCGCCGGCTATGGCGACACAACGGTGGAAGGCACCGAGAAGGTCGACCGTGACTTCACCGAATACATGACCGGCCTCAAGCGCGGCCGGCAATATTCGCCGCAAGAAATCGACGACGCGCGCGACCGGCTGCTGGCGCTCGAGGTCTTCAACAGCGTGACGTTCAAGGAAGCCGACACGCTCGATGCCGACCGCAACATTCCGATCGGCGTCCAGGTCAGCGAGCGCAAGCCACGCTATTTCGGCGTCGGCGGCACTTTTTCCAACACCGAGGGGCTGGGCCTTGAGGGCTATTGGGGCCACCGCAATTTGTTCGGCCGGGCCGAGAAGCTGCGCATCGAGGGCAAGATCAGCGGCATCGGCAGCAACGATCTCGGCGAGCTCAACTACAATGCCGGCATCATGTTCGAAAAGCCGGGCGTGATCGGGCCGGCATCGAAGTTCTTCGCCAGCGTCAAGACGGTGCTCGAACATCCTGACGCCTACGACCATTTCTCGGTCAAGGGCAGTACCGGGCTGTCCTACGAACTGACGAAGAAGCAGACGGTTTCGGCGGAAGTGGCGCTCGACTATTCCCGCATCCACGACGCTTTCGGCAAGCACAAATACCTGATCGCCAGCATTCCGCTGCAATATGTCTACGACAACCGGGACAACCGGCTGAACCCGACAAGCGGCTTCCGGGTGCTGGCCTATGCCGAGCCGAGCTACGACATTTTGAGCGGTGCGGCGTTCCTGAAGCTGAAGGGCGAAGGGTCGGCCTATCAGTCGCTGGATTCGGCTTCGAAGTTCGTCCTGGCCGAACGTGTCGCTATCGGTTCGATCGTCGGCACCAGCCTCGAACATGTGCCGGCCGACCGGCGCTTTTATTCCGGGGGCGGCGGTTCGGTGCGCGGCTATGCCTATCAGGGCATCGGACCCAAGGACTTCACCGGCCAGCCGATCGGCGGCCTGTCATTCTTCGAAACCTCGGTCGAGATGCGCATCGCCATCACCGACACGATCGGCATCGTGCCGTTCGTCGACGCCGGCACCGTGTCGACCAAGCCGGTCCCCGATTTCGCCGACGTCAAGGTCGGCGCCGGCGTCGGCCTGCGCTATGTCACGCCGTTCGGGCCGCTGCGCATCGATGCCGCCGTGCCGCTCAACCGCGATCCGGGTGACCCGCATTTCGGCATCTATGCCGGCATCGGACAGGCATTCTGAGCGATGAAAACAGTCTGGCGCATCCTCCGCATTGTTCTCTACACGCTGCTGATCGTGGTTGCGGGAGCGATCGGCGCGCTGGTCGTGCTGACCAAGACCGAGCGCGGCCGCGACAATCTCGCCGGCATCATTTCGCGGCTGGCTTCGAACGACGACCGCAAGATCACGGTCAGCGGCATAGACGGCGTCTGGTCCGGGGCGCTAAGCGTCGACCATGTCGTGCTGGAGGACCGCGAGGGCGCCTGGCTGGTGGCGCGCAAGGTGGCCGTCGACTGGTCGCCGCTGGCGCTGCTGTCGAAAAACTTCAGCGCCGACCGTATCGCTGCCGAGCGTATTGAGTTGGCGCGATTGCCGGTGGCCAGCACGCAGCCAGCGCCGAGCGGGGGCACGGCGACGCTGCCGGTTTCCATCGACATCAAGCAGATCGATCTGCCCGAGATCGCGCTTGGCCAGCAACTGGCCGGCAGCGGCATCGCAGAGCTTGCGGCCAAGGGATCGGTCAAGGCCGATGCCGCGCCACTGGCGGTCGAGACGGTGCTCAACATCACCCGCCATGACGGCAAGCAAGGTAATGTCGACGCCAAGATCCACTTTGCGCCGGCAGACAACAGGCTCGATCTCGACCTGAAGGCCTCGGAGCCGGCAGGCGGTATCATCGCCAACCTGCTCAAGCTGCCCGACACGCCGCCGGTCGACATAAATGTCTCGGGCACCGGGCCGCTCGCCAATTGGAACGGCATCGGCACGTTCTCGGTCGACGGCAAGATCGTCACCCAGCTGACGGGTCGCCACCAACTGACCGACAAGGGCAATCATATCGAGGCCAAGGGCGACGGCGATTTCGCCCGCTTCCTGCCTGAGAATCTCAAGCCGCTGTTTGCCGGCAAGACCAGTTTCGACATTGCCGGCACCGCCACATCGGCCGGTGGCGTCAGTGTCGACCGCGCCAACATCGACAGCGATGCGGTGCACGGCACCGCGACCGGCATTGTCGATCCTGCCGGCGCCAGCGACCTCTCGGTCGAACTCGCCGCCAAGGGTCCACCCGTGGTGATCAGCGTCGGCAGCAAGGCGCAGCCGATCACGCTGGCGATCAGCAATGCCACCGCCCGCGCCTTCGGCGACGGCAAGGCGCCGATCATCGACGTCGGCGCCTCCTTCGTCTCCATCGTCGCCGGCGGCACGCGGCTGGATGATCTGGCGGCCCAGATCCATTCCGACGGTTTTGACATCCAGAACCGCGCCGGGCCGGTCACCGTCAAGCTGGAGGCGGGCGGCCTCAACACCGACGTGGCGACGCTGGCGCCGCTGATCACCGGCAAGATCGATGTCGACCTGGCCGGGTCGGTCAGCAAGGACGCCATTGCCATCGACCAGGGCACGCTGCGTTCCGACGCGCTCAACGCTTCGCTGACCGCGACGGTGGCGCTTGCCGACCTGTCGATGCAGCTCAAGATGAACGCGGATGCCGTGGCGACGGCCTTTCCGCCGCAGATCGCCTCGGTGCTCGGCGCTAGGGTGAAATTCTCGGCGAGCGCGGCCCGCGACCCGCAAGGGTCTTTCGCCGCCAACTCGATCGAGTTCACGTCCGGCACGCTCAGCGCCGCCGGCACGGCCAGCATGCAAGGCACCGACATCCAGGCCGACATCAAGGGCAAACTGGGCGACGTTTCCGTGCTGTCGCCGACAGTCGGCGTGCCGGTTGCCGGTGGCGTCGATTTCGCGCTGTCGGCAAGTGGCGCCATGACGGCGCCGGATTTCACCGTTACCGCCGACAGCGACAGCCTGACGGCATCGGGCCGCACGGTGAAGAGCATCAAGCTGACGGCAAGCGGCAAGGCCGATATCACCAGTCCCGCCGCCAACGTATCGCTGACCGGCTCCGTCAACGACCAGCCGCTCGACATCAAGGCAGCGCTGGTGACGAGCGAAGGCAAGCGTTCGATCAACGGATTCCTGGTCTCGCTGGGCGACAACAAGGTCTCGGGCGATCTCGCGCTCGACGACAAATTCATGCCGCTCGGCACGCTGACGCTCGATGCACCCGCTATCGACCAGCTGGCCGCACTTGCCGGCCAGGCGATAACGGGCGACATCAACGGAACCATCCGCTTCGCCAAGGATGGCGACGCGCCCTCCGTTGCGATCGATGCGAAGAGCACATCGATCGCGCGCGGTGAGGTGACGGCCAAGGCCATCACCGTCAATGCGCTGATCGCCAATTATCTCAAGGCGCCTGCGATCGCGGGTACGATCAAGGCCGACAGCGTCACCTCCGGAACCACCGAAATCGGCGGCATCGGCGTCGACCTGAAGCGCGAAGGCGACTGGACTAATTTCACCGGCGGCGCCACCATAGCGGGCATTCCGGCAACCGCTGCCGGCCGGGTGAAGATCGCCGATGGCACGACCAGCGTCGAGATTGCCTCGGGCGAAGCCACTGTTCGCGGCATCAAGGCGGCAATCGCTCAGGCGTCGACAATGAGCATCGCCAACGGCACGACCAGCATCGAGAAACTGGCTCTCGATGTCGGCGGCGGTTCGGTGACGCTGTCGGGCACTGCCGGTCAGACGCTCGACCTTGCGGCGCAATTTTCGGCACTGCCCGCGGCGCTCGCCAATGAATTTTCGCCCGGCCTCGATGCTGTGGGCACGCTCAGCGGCACGGCTGGTGTGACCGGACCG
The DNA here is from genome assembly GCF_004023085.1 of Mesorhizobium sp. M7A.F.Ca.US.010.02.1.1. NCBI lineage: Bacteria > Pseudomonadati > Pseudomonadota > Alphaproteobacteria > Hyphomicrobiales > Phyllobacteriaceae > Mesorhizobium > Mesorhizobium sp. M7A.F.Ca.US.010.02.1.1. The sequence goes on from NZ_RZRV01000007.1 coordinate 89,141, forward strand.
CCAGCCGCTCCCGATGTCCGCTTCAATGCGCAACTGACCGGAATCGAAACCAGCCAGACCCGGCAGGCCGGGCTCGGGCTGCTCGCCGTCGATGCGGCCGGCAGCTACACCTTGGCCGGCGGCGTGATGCTCGATCAGGCGACGCTGACCGGCGACAAGATTTCCGGCAAGGCCGCCGGCACCCTCAACCCGAACGGCGCTAGCGATTTTGCGCTGGATCTCATATCATCCGGCCCCAGCCTGCCCCTGACTGTCGGCAGCGCCGAGAGTCCGGTCAAGATCGAGATCCAGTCGCTGTCGGCAAAGGTGGCGGGCGAGAGCACGCGGGCCCGCCTGGATATCTCCGCGATCCTGCCCTCGATCGTCACCAGTCCGGCGAGGGTGGAGGGGCTTGCCCTGGCGTTGCACTCGGATGCGTTCGATCTCAAGAACCGTGCAGGGCCGGTTTCCGGCACAGTGTCGGTGGACGAGGTCGGTCTCGACAATCCGGTGATCGCGCCGCTGATCGCCGGCAAGGTCACGGCAGCCGTCAGCGGCCGCCTGACGGCCGACCTGTTTGCCATCGACAGCGGCTCGCTCAAGAGCGATGCGTTGAACAGCCAGGTCGCCGGCCAGGTATCGCTGCGAGACGGTGCCATCGACCTCAATCTGAAGGCGGATGCCCCATCGTCGGCCTTGCCGGCGGCGGCGCGCGGCATGCTTGGCGAACGCGCTGAGATCAGCGCCACGCTGAAGCGCGATCCCAAGGGCAGCATCAACATAGGCGGATTGAAGTTGACCTCGGGTGCGCTGACTGCCGACGGGCAAGCCAGCCTTGCCGACAACAAGGTGGCCGCCGACATCAAGGGCGCGCTGAGCGACATCTCTCTGCTGTCGAAGGATGCCAAGGGCGCCATCGCCTTTGCGTTGAAGGCACAGGGGCCGGCCACCGCGCCGGACCTGTCACTGACGGTCGACAGCGACAGGCTGCTGGTGGCGGCGCGAGAGATCACCGGGTTGAAGCTGACCGCCACCGGCAAGGCCGATGCCGCCAATCCGGCAGCCAACGTGCAACTGACCGGCAATGTCGCCGGCCAGGCGCTGCAAGGCAGCGCGGTGCTGGCGACGGCTGACGGCAAGAGCGCCATCAACGGGCTGCTGCTGTCGCTCGGCAAGAACAGGATTTCAGGCGATCTGGCACTGGACGAGAAGTTCGTGCCGGTCGGCACCATCGCGCTCGACCTGCCTGATATCGGACCGCTGGCGGCACTGGCGCTGGAAAAGGCCGAAGGCGACGTACGCGGCACGATTGCCTTCTCGAAGAATGGCGCAGCACCCCAGGTCGCCATCAAGGCGGCGACAGCGTCGATTACGCGCGGCGACCTGCAGGCGAAAGCCGTCTCGATCGATGCGCTGGTCGCCAACTATCTGGCGGCGCCCGTGATCTCCGGAAAGATCCGCGCCGACACCGTCATTTCGGGCGGCACCGTGATCAGCGGCATCGATGTCGATTTGAAGCGCGACGGCGACTGGACCGGTTTTTCCGGCGGCGCCACAGTCAAGGGCATTCCGGCACAGGCTGCTGGCCGCGTGAAAGTGGCCAACGGCACGACGACCATCGAGCTTGCCTCCGGCCAGGCGACCGTCCAGGGCATCAAGGCGGCCATTGCCCAAGCCTCGACCGTCAGCATCGCCAATGGCACGACGACGCTGGACAGGCTGGTGCTCAACCTTGGGGGTGGCACGGCGACGGTGACCGGCAAGGTCGGCACGGCGCTCGACATCAACGCGACACTGGCGCGGGTGCCGATGTCGCTGGCCAACAGTTTCTCGCCGGGGCTCGACGCCGCCGGCTCGATTTCGGGCACGGTCAAGGTGACGGGCGCGCCGGCGAACCCTGCCATTGCCTTCAAGATCGACGCGGCCGGGGTGCAGACCTCGCAGACCCGAGGTGCTGGTGTCGGCGCGGTGAATATTTCCTCATCCGGCACCTTTGCCGCCAGCAAGCTGACCTTCAACGCCAATGTCAGCGGTGCAGCCGGCCTAGGTCTCAAGGGCGGCGGCACGGTGACGACGGCAGGCACGCCGACGCTGGCGCTCGATTTCAATGGAGCCGTGCCGTTCGGCCTGCTCAGCCAGAAGCTTGCCGCGCAGGGCCTGTCGCTGTCTGGAACCGCCAATGTCAACGTGCAGGTGCGCGGTCCCGCGACATCGCCCGCCATCGGTGGCAGCGTCAGCACCTCCGGTGCGCGCCTTGTCGATGCGCGCTCCGGCCTCGCCGTCAACGATCTCGCCGCCGATGTCACGATTGCCGGCGGCGTCGCCAGGATCAACCGGCTGACCGGAACGCTGTCGACGCGCGGCAGCCTGTCGGCCAGCGGCACGGTCGGCATCAACCCGGCGCAGGGTTTTCCGGCCGATTTGTCGATCAAGCTGGTCGACGGCCGCTATACGGACGGAAGGGTGGTGACCGCCAATCTCGGGGGCGACCTGACGATCAAGGGACCGCTGACCTCCGCACCGGTCATTGCCGGCACCGTGAATCTCGCCAAGACGGTGATCACGGTTCCGGACAAATTGCCGGGCTCGCTGGCGGCGCTCGACGTCAAGCACAAGAACGCGCCAGCTGCGGTCAAGGCACAGGACAAGGCGCTGCGGCCGCCGACGACCAGCGGCAAGGGCGGCGGTAGCGGCCTTGCGCTCGATGTCACGGTCAACGCCCCGAACCAGATCTTCATCCAGGGCAGGGGCGTCGATGCCGAACTTGGCGGCTCGCTCAGGCTGACCGGCCCGGCCTCGTCGCCGCAAGCGGTCGGCACCTTCACCTTGCAGCGCGGACGGCTGTCGATCCTCGGCAAGCGGCTGACCTTAACCGAAGGCACGGTCGGGTTTTCCGGCTCGCTGGTGCCCTATCTCAATTTGACGGCGACCACGACGACGACCAGCGCCACCGTCACCATCGTGGTGTCGGGCGAAGCGACCAATCCGAAGTTCACCTTCTCCTCGGTGCCGGCGCTGCCCGAGGACGAGGTGCTGGCGCAATTGATCTTCGGCCGCTCGATGTCGAACCTGTCGCCGCTGCAGATCGCCCAGTTAGCCGAGGCCGCCGGGCAACTGGCCGGCGTCGGCGGCTCGACGTCGCTTCTGGAAAACCTGCGCAGCGCCATTGGCGTCGACGATCTCGACGTCACCACCGACGACCAGGGCGGCACGGCGGTTTCGGCGGGCAAATACCTCAACGACCGCACCTATGTCACGATCCAGAAGGGCGACAAGCCGGGCTCGGGCAAGGCTACGATCGACCTCAATGTCGGGCGCGGCGTCAAGCTGCGCGGCGAGGCCAACGATGCCGGCGAAGCCAAGGGCGGCATCTTCTACGAGAAGGAATACTGATAATTCGGCAGGGCTTTTGGCCTCATGATGGATCGATTCTGGCGCTGTTCGGGCTGGAGTAAATGTCTCAGTTTAATCGACTATCGAGATTCCAGAAGAATCCATCGGACAGTAGCAAATTTGCGCCAAGACTGTCGTTATCACGCGAACCGCTCCCCTTTCAAAGTTGCACATTCCCTAACATGTTCTCAATCCACGCCGTCTTTGACATCATGGCCTGGATGCGGAATGTTAAAAGGCGGAAAGCCAACAATGGGAGTTAAGTCATGACAATTTATAAGAGTAATGGCGATCGCGTTCCGGATCACATCCTGGCCATGGCCGAAGAAGCCAAGGCAGGCAAGGTGGACCGCCGCGAATTCCTGGCCATGGCCAGCGTCTTCGGCGCATCGACGGCAATGGCTTACGGCTTGCTCGGGCTCGCCGATCCGACGCCGGCGAAGGCCGAAGAGGTAAAGGGCAAGAAGGGCGGCACGCTGAAGATCGCCCAGTGGATCAAGGATCCCAAGGACCCGCGCAAGGCCGACTGGTCGGAAATCGCCAATGCCGAGCGCCAGGCGCTCGAGCCGTTGGTCAAGTACACGTCCGAATACACGTTCCGCCCCTATCTGCTGGAAAGCTGGGACGTCAACGAGGATGCCACGCAGTACACGCTGCATGTGCGCAAGGGCGTCACCTGGTCGAATGGCGATGCCTTCACCGCCGCCGACGTCGTCTTCAACCTGAAGCGTTGGGCCGACAAGAAAGCCGAAGGCAATTCCATGCCAGGCCGTCTTGGCTCGCTGGTCAAGGACGACAAGCTCGACGAAAGCGCCGTGACCATGCCGGACGACCACACGGTCGTGCTGAAGCTCACCAAGCCGGACATCGCGCTGATTCCGAACATGTGCGACTATCCCGGCCTCATCGTCCACAAGACCTTCGACGAGAAGGGCGGCGACTTCAAGGCCTGCCCGATCGGCACCGGTCCGTTCGAACTCGTCTCCTACGATGTCGGTCAGAAGGTGGTCTACAAGCGCCGCACCGACGACAAGTGGTGGGATGGCGAAGTGTTCCTCGATGGCCTGGAATTCATCGACTACGGCACCGATCCGGCAGCCATGGTCAGCGCTTTCGAAGCCGGCGAAGTGCACACCAATTTCGAGACTTCGGCCGACTATGTGTCGATCCTCGACGGCATGGACCTGGTGAAGTCGGAGATCGTCACCGCGTCGACCATCGTCTGCCGCACCAACGTCAACAACAAGCCCTATGGCGACCAGAAGGTGCGCAACGCGCTGCAGCTTGCGGTCGACAACAATGTCGTCTTGCAGCTCGGCTACGGCAATGCCGGTTCGGTCGCCGAAAACCACCATGTCTGCTCGATCCATCCGGAATATTACGAGCTGCCCAAGGTTGCCCGTGATCCGGCCAAGGCAAAGGCGCTGATGGCGGAAGCCGGCCAGGCCGACTTCGAACACGAGCTGATCACTGTCGATGAAGACTGGCACAAGAACACCGGCGATGCGATCGCCGCCCAGCTGCGCGACGCCGGCATCAAGGTGAAGCGCACCGTTCTGCCGGGTTCGACGTTCTGGAACGACTGGACGAAGTATCCGCTGTCGATGACCAACTGGAACATGCGCCCGCTCGGCGTCCAGGTTCTGGCCATCGCCTATCGCACCGGCGAGGCCTGGAACGAGGCCGGCTGGTCGAATCCGGACTGGGATGCCAAGCTGAATGCGGCGCTCGCCGTTGCCGACGCCGCCAAGCGCAAGGAGATGATGAAGGAAATCGAGCAGATCCTGCAGGATTCCGGCATCATGATCCAGCCGTACTGGCGCAAGCTCTACAGCCACTCGGTCAAGGCGGTGCAGAATTACAAGATGCACCCGACCTTCGAGCGCGACTACGGCAAGATCTGGCTCGACCAGGCTTGATCGCACCGACATTGGGGGAAGAGGCTCGCTCCCTTCCCCCGCTCTTTGCATCGTCCGTCCCTGCTGGTCCGCACGTTCTCAAAAAAATTGCGGACTCGCGGGCAAGGCCATGCAACAAAAACAGGGTTGATCGCATCCGAAGGCCTGTTTGACAGCCAGCCCCGCCGGTTACGGCAGGGTTGGCTTTCATAGCCGGCTCAAACCCCAACCCATCGGCAGGGGGCCGCCATGCTTTCCTTCGTTATCAGGCGTCTTGGCACCATGGCATTGACGATGCTGTGCCTGACCATGGTCGTCTTCTTCCTGATCAACCTCGAACCCAATCTGAAGAAGCTGGCGATCAGCCAGACCGAAATGCATACGTCGGCCGAGCAGCTCGAGAGCTGGCTGGTCAACCATGGCTATCGGCAGAACTTCTTCGTCCGCTATGGGCAGTGGCTGGGCGTGGTGCCCAAGCAACCTGTGACAGACCCGGCGACCGGCAAGCCGGCGCAGCGTTTCTCCTTCTGCAACGATCCGCTCGTCCCGACCTTCGCCGGCGTTTTCCAGGGCGATTTCGGCTGCTCGACCAAGTTCAAGGCGACCGTCGCCTCAAAACTGTTTCCGGCACTCGGCGCTACGGGCATCCTGATGTTCTGGGTGCTGGTGGTGATGGTGCCGATCTCGCTGCTGATCGGCATTCTGGCCGGCATGCGCGAGGGGTCGCGAACCGACCGCGTGCTGTCGGTGGCATCGATCGCCTCGACGGCGACGCCTGAATATGTGTCGGGCGTCATTTTCACCGTCATCTTCGCCTCATGGCTAGGCTGGCTGAACGGCTCGGCGGCTTCGGCCAGCCAGGGCATCACCTTCTATAATTTCACTTTGCCGGTGATGACGCTGGCGATTTACGGCATCGGCTACATCGCCCGCATGACGCGTGCCTCGATGGTCGAAGTGATGACGCAGCAATATATCCGCACTGCCAGGTTGAAGGGTCTTTCCTTCGGCAGCGTCGTGGTCAAACATGCCTTGCGCAACGCGCTGATCGCACCGTTCACCGTCATCATGCTGCAGTTTCCCTGGCTGCTCACCGGCGTCGTCATCGTCGAGGTGATGTTTCGTTACCAGGGCTTCGGCTACACGCTGGTCGAGGCGGCCGGCAACAACGACATCGACCTTTTGCTCGGCTGCTCGCTGGTCTCGGTGTTCATCGTCTTGATCACGCAGCTCATTTCCGATGTCGGCTACGCGTTTCTCAATCCGCGTATCAGAGTCCAGTAGGGAGCGAAGCGGATGCCGGTTCAATACATCAGTGGCTTCACCGTCGTTCTCGAAGTGCTGTCGCGCTTCTGGCCGGTCTGGATCGCGCTCGTCATCGTCATGGGCGCGAGCTTCGCCTACAAGAAGAAGCTGGCGCTCTACGGCCAGCTGTTCGACAGCGGTGTCGGCATCGTCGGCGTCGGCATCTGCCTGTTCTGGCTGTTCACGGCAATCTTCGCCGCGACCGTTTCTCCCTTCGATCCGCTGGCCCAGATTCCCATCATGAAGGATGTGCTGCCGGGCGCCGTCGAACCGAAATCGGGACTGGCCTATCTGTTCGGTGGCGACAAGCTGGCACGCGACGTGTTTTCGCGCATGGTCTATGGCAGCCAGATCGTGCTGATCATCGCGCCGGCGGCAACCGGCTTCGCGCTGATGGTCGGCATCACGCTCGGCCTACCCGCCGGCTACTACGGCGGCAAGATCGACACCGTGCTGTCGTTCCTCGCCAATCTCGTGCTGGCCTTCCCTGTGATCCTGCTGTTTTATCTTTTGGTGACGCCGGGCATCATGGACACGCCGATCCCCTATGGCATGGCCGGCGTCTTCTTCCTGTTCCCGATCATCTTCTTCACGGTGCTGTTCTGGACGCGCTACAAGAACCGCCCCGACCGGCTCTACATCTTGCTCGGCATCACCTTGATCCTCGGCGGCTGGATCTATGCCGGCCTTGTCTTCGACGCCGATCCGCTGAAGATCGTGCACATCGATCCCAACCAGCTCAACATCTTCGTGGCGGTGGTGTTCGCGTCCAGCCCCGGCGTGTTCCGCATCGTGCGTGGCCTGGTGATGGACATCAAGACGCGTGACTATGTGGCGGCGGCGCAGACGCGCGGTGAATCGCCCTGGTACATCATGCTATGGGAGATCCTGCCCAATGCGCGCGGGCCACTGATCGTCGACGCCTGCCTGCGCATCGGCTACACCACGATCCTGCTCGGCACGCTCGGTTATTTCGGCCTTGGCCTGGCGCCGGAAAGTCCGGACTGGGGCACTGCGATCAAGGACGCCAGCCGCCTGCTGCGCTCCTTCATCCACCCGGCGTTGCCGCCGACGATCGCACTGATGTCGTTCGTGCTGGGCTTGAACCTGCTCGCCGACTCGCTGCGCGAACAATCGATGAAAGACTGATCTCGCGGGTTTCGACCCGATGCGCCTGATAGAAACAGGCCTAGAAGAACCAGGATTGGAGCGACCCATGAACGAGGCAGTTCGAAATCCCGCCACGCCAACCAATGGGCCGGCCAACGCGCCGATCATCGAGATCGAGAACCTGTCGATCTCCTTCTTCACCCGCAAGGGCGAGATCCCGGCGGTCATGGATTTTTCCTGCACCGTCATGCCCGGCGAGGCGATGGGCATCGTCGGCGAATCCGGCTGCGGCAAGTCGACCGTGTCGCTCGGCATCATGCGCGACCTCTCCAACATCGGGAAGATCGTCGGCGGCAAGATCAAGTTCCAGGGCAAGGACATGGGCGAGCTCTCCGACGAGGAGTTGCGCTCCATTCGCGGCAACAAGATCGCGATGATCTACCAGGAGCCGATGGCGAGCCTGAACCCGGCGATGAAGGTCGGCCAGCAATTGATGGAAGTGCCGCTGATCCACGACAAGGTGTCGAAGGAAGAGGCCCATAAACGCGCGCTTGACATGGTGCGCGCGGTCAAGCTGCCTGATCCCGAGCGCATGATGCGCTCCTATCCGCACCAGCTCTCGGGCGGCCAGCAGCAACGCATCGTCATTGCCATGGCGCTGCTGTCGAAGCCGGCGCTGCTTTTGCTCGACGAACCGACGACGGCGCTCGACGTGACGGTGGAGGCCGGCATTGTCGACCTGGTCAAGGGGCTCGGCGAGAAGTTCGGCACGTCGATGATTTTCGTGTCGCACAATCTCGGCCTGATCCTGGAAACCTGCGACCGCATCACGGTTATGTATTCGGGCGAAGCGGTCGAAACGGGCAAGATCAAGGACGTCTTCGACCGGATGCGCCACCCTTATACGCAAGGGCTGTTCCGCTCGATCCCGCTGCCCGGCGCCGACAAGAACTCGCGGCCGCTAATTTCGATCCCCGGCCAGCTACCGCTGCCGCACGAGCGGCCCAAGGGCTGCAATTTCGGCCCTCGCTGCCACCATTTCGTCGAGGGCGTCTGCAACGCCGCCGAAATCCCGATGATCGAGGTCGCGGGTCACGAAGGCCATTTCTCGCGCTGCGTGCGCTTCAACGAGATCGACTGGGAGGCGCTGCCGCCCGGCGCCAAAAAGGTCAATGAGCGCGTCGTGCCCGGCGCTCCGGTGCTCAAGATCGAGGATCTCAGAAAATACTACAGGGTGGGCGGCAGCGAGGTGTTCGGCTCGAGCGAGGGCCGCGTCGTCAAGGCCAATGAGACGATCTCGTTCATGGCGCGCGAATCCGAGACGGTTGCCATCGTCGGCGAATCCGGCTGCGGAAAGTCGACGCTGGCCAAGGTGCTGCTCGGGCTGGAGACGGCAAGTGCCGGCACGGTGACGCTGGGCAACAAGGAAATCCAGTCGACGGGCATCGAGAAGCGGAGTGTCGACACGGTGTCGTCGATCCAGATGGTGTTCCAGAACCCGTTCGACACGCTCAATCCCAGCCATTCGGTCGGTTCGCAGATCATCCGCACGCTGGAGAAGTTCAATGTCGGCAAGACGGTCGCCGACCGCCGCAAGCGCATGCTGGAGCTGCTCGACCTGGTGAAGCTGCCCAGGGCGTTCGAGACCCGCAAGCCGCGCCAGCTATCCGGCGGCCAGAAGCAGCGCATCGGCGTGGCGCGGGCCTTTGCCGGCGACGCCAAGGTGGTGGTGGCCGACGAGCCGGTCTCGGCACTCGACGTGTCGGTGCAGGCGGCGGTGACCGAGCTGCTGATGGACATCCAGCGCAAGAACAAGACGACAATGCTGTTCATCAGCCATGATCTGTCGGTCGTGCGCTACATCGCCGACCGCGTCGTGGTCATGTATCTCGGCTATATTGTCGAGCAAGGCACGACCGACCAGATCTTCGCGCCGCCCTACCATCCCTATACCGAGGCGCTGCTGTCGGCGATCCCGATCGCTGACACCAGCGTGGTCAAGCGGCACATCGTGCTGGAGGGCGACATTCCCTCGGCGATGAACCCACCGTCCGGCTGCCCGTTCCAGACCCGCTGCGGCTACAAGAAGCTGGTGCCTGACAATCTGTGCGAGACCAAGGTGCCACCGGTCAAGCATCTCGGCGGCGGCCATATGAGCCTGTGCTGGCTCTCCGACGACGTGCTGGCAACGATGGAGCCGGTGATCAAGTTCGACAAGGAGCACGCCGCGCACGAAGGCGTGCCGGATGACGCGCCGCATGGCGATGGCCCCGGTTTTGCCGGCACGCCACCGAAGCGTCCGCGCGGCAAGACGGGCAGCGCGGAAGCCGATGCAGCGAGGCAGGCCGGCGAGGAGACGGAAGCCGTTTCGAAAGCCCGCCGTCACGAGGTCCGCGACGAGGTTTCGGAAACCGGCGATACCCCAAAGCCGGGCGTTTCTAGGAAACCGAACTGACCGGCATCAGGCAATGCCATCAATTTCATATGCTGCGCAAAACATGCGTCCCTTGAGAATCTCAGTCTGTTGCTCTATGTGATGCGTGATGTTTGATGCTTGGAAAGGAGGACGAATTGTGAGAACGACACTTGCAATCGATGATGATGTCCTTCTTGCCGCCAAGGCTATGGCGCGGCAGCAGGATCGCAGCGTGGGAGAAGTCATTTCCGATCTGGTTCGCCGTTCGCTGCGTCGGCCGCAGGCGGGCGGTGAGCGCAACGGCATTCCCTTGCTTTCGTCGCGGCCCGGCGGGCCGATGGTCGATCTCGAAACGGTCAATGCGCTTCGCGACGAGCTGCCGTGACCTTCCTGCTCGACGTCAATGTGTTGATTGCGCTGATCGATCCGGCTCATGTCGCGCATGACGATGCCCATCGGTGGTTCGAATCCACCGGGCATCACTCATGGGCCACATGCCCCATCACCGAGAATGGCGTTATCAGGATCGTGGGCAACCCCAAATACCCCAACTCTCCTGGCTCCCCTGCCGTCGTCGCGCCGATCGTCGGCAAATTGCACGCACTTGCCGGACACCAGTTCTGGCCCGATGACATTAGCCTTGTCAGTTCCAGAGAGATCGACGCGGGCAAGATCCTGACTTCGACGCAAGTAACCGACAGTTATCTGCTGGCGCTGGCCAAGTCGCATGACGGCGAGTTGGCGACGTTCGACCGAAAGCTATCGACGACGGCGGTAAAATCAGGGAAGGCAATCCTTCATCTGATCCCAAGCAAATGAATCGCTGAGATCTTTTCTGCTCGAGGGGCGACATCGCTTTTCGCAGCGCCAAGTGATTTCACTTGGCTGCGTAATGCTCCGGCAAAGTCAGTTGCCGCACTCGCTCAGTTGCTGCGCATAGTCCCGCGCCATCTTGTCGGTGGCCCGGGCATAGCCCTGGACGCCGGCATCGCCCCGGTTGCCGCGGCCATAGGCGGTCCAGCCGAGATAGTAGGCCAGATAGAGGTTGTAGGTATCGTTGCGGGCAACGCCATACGTGTCCGCGGTCTTGGAATGATACCAGCCGACAAAGTCGACGGCGTCGGCGAATTTCGTCCGCCGTGCCGCCCAGTTGCCGGTTTCGCGCTGATATTGCGACCAGGTGCCGTCCAGCGCCTGCGAGAAGCCGGTGGCCGACGAGACATGCTTCCACGGAATGAAGCCGAGCAGCTTGGTGCGCGGCGGCCGTGCATTGCTCTTGAAACCGGATTCCTTGCGCACCGTCGCCATCAGCACGGGAACGGGGATGCCGTATTTCTGCTGGGCGCGCTCGGCGGCCGACTGCCAGTTGTCGAACCAGCCGTCATTCTGGTCGAAGACGGCACAGACATTGTTGATGTGGCTGGGCGGCGTGGCGCAGGCCGAAAGCGCCAGCAGCACGCAAACCGCACCAATTTTACTAAAACTCGAACTACGCATGGGCAGAGCAATAGGCCGAAATCATAAAGGGAATCTTGCGGCGTCCGTTAACGCTTCGCCGGCGCAGTCTCTCAAGGAAATCCAGTATCGATAATCCGACGCACTTCGTCGCTTTTTCTAAACAGACATTGCAGAAATGCCGCCGTGGCTAAAATCGCGCCCGCAGACGACGTATTTCTGACAGCTTGCCCGGTTTGCCGGGGCTTTGATACCGGCATGAACGAACCAAGACGCAAACGCGGCGCCGAGCGCACCAGCAACAGAGGGCCATCGGCCATCCCGCAACTGCCGCTCAGGCGGGTGACAAATCCCTATCCGCCAATGGCCATGCTGTCGCCCGACCAGATCGAGCAGATCCATCAGGCGTCGATGCACATATTGGAGAATTTCGGCATCGAGGTGATGAGCCCGCGGGCGCTGTCGCTGTTCGAGAAGGCCGGCGCCAAAGTCGATCATGCCTCGGCGAATGTCCGCATCGATCGCGGCCTGATCGAAGACGTGCTGAAGACCACGCAGTCCACCTATGTGTTGACGCCGCGCAACCCGGCCAACGCGGTTCATCTGGGCGGCAACACCATCAATTTCACGCTCGTTGCCGGGCCGCCGAATGTGCACGACATGGAGCGCGGCCGCCGCGCCGGCAATTTGCGCGACTATGCGGATCTGACCCGGTTGGCGCAGCATTTCAACTGCATCCATATGCTGGGCAACCAGGTCTGCGCACCGGTGGAGCTGCCGGCGAATTCCCGCCATCTCGACACCTACTTTACCAATCTGACGCTGACCGACAAGAGTTTCCATGTCTCGGCGATCGGGAGGGGCAGGGCGCTTGACGGCATCGAGATGATGGCGGTTTCGCGCGGGCTGACGCTCGATCAGATGCGCGACGACCCCGGCATCACCACCATCATCTCGGTCAACTCGCCGCGCCGCTTCGACGAGATGATGGCCGAAGGACTGATGACCATGGCCGAGTTCGGCCAGTCGGTGGCGGTGACGCCGTTCACGCTGATGGGGGCGATGAGCCCGGTGACGCTGGCCGGCGCGCTGGCGCAGCAGAACGCCGAGGCGCTGTTCGGCGTCGTGCTGACGCAGCTTGTCCGTCCAGGCGCGCCGGTCATGTATGGCGCCTTCACCTCCAATGTCGACATGAAGTCCGGCGCGCCGGCCTTCGGCACGCCTGAGAACACCAAGGCCAACATTGCGTCGGGGCAACTGGCACGGCGCTACGGGCTTCCGTACCGCACGACGCCGGGCTCGGCTTCCAACGCCGCCGATGCGCAGGGCGCCTATGAGACGCTGATGGCGCTGTGGGGCGCGGTGCTAGGCCACGGCAATCTCGTCTATCATGCCGCCGGCTGGCAGGAGGGCGGGCTGACGGCGTCGTTCGAGAAGCTCATCATCGATGTCGAGATGATCCAGCACATGATGGAGTTCTTGCGCCCGATCGAGGTCAATGAGGCCGAGCTCGCCGTCGAGGCGTTGGGCGCGGTGCCGACCGGCGGCCATTTCTTCGGCGAACCGCACACGCTGGAGCGCTACGCCACCGCCTTCTACCAGCCGATGCTGTCAAACTGGCAGAATTACGAGGCGTGGCAGGAGGCTGGCGGGCTCGACGCCACGGCGCGGGCGACGCGGCTGTGGAAGAAGGCGCTGGAAGACTATGTCGAGCCGGTGATGGATATCGCCGTGCGCGAGGCGCTGGAGGCTTACATGGCCAGGCGCAAGGAAGCGATCGGGCAGGGCGAGCCGTGATGGTCACAGGTTTGCGCGCGTGCACCCCCCTCTGTCCTGCCGGACATCTCCCCCTCCAGGGGGGAGATTGGCTGGCACGTTCTTCTTCGCCAACTACCAATGTTGAAAAGAGGGTCGCGGCGCAGCCGCTGCTGATCTCCCCCCTTGAGGGGGAGATGGCCGGCAGGCCAGAGGGGGGCGGCTTGGCTCCTCCCATTTCGATTCATTCCACCCATCCAACTCATTGATAACAGAGAAAAATCCATGAAATCGCATGCAAAGGTCGTGGTCATTGGCGGTGGCGTCGTCGGGTGCTCCGTGCTGTTCCATCTCGCCCGCCACGGCTGGACCGATGTTGTCCTGCTGGAGCGCGACGAATTGACGTCCGGCTCGACCTGGCACGCGGCCGGCGGCATGCACACCATTAATGGCGACCCTAACGTCGCCAAGCTGCAGAAATACACCATCAACCTCTACAAGGAGATCGAGGAGCTTTCCGGGCAGGCGACCGGCGTGCATCTGACCGGTGGCGTGCTTCTGGCGGCAACCGAGGCGCGGCTGGACTGGCTGCGCGGCGTCGTCGCCAAGGGCCGCTATCTCGGCATCGAGCTGGAGGAGATCTCGCCCAACGAGGCGGCCGAACTGATGCCGCTTCTCGACCCCAGGCAGTTCGTCGGCGCCGTCAGGAACAAGGAGGACGGCCATCTCGACCCCTCGGGCGTCACCCATGCCTATGCCAAGGCCGCGCGGAAACTTGGGGCGGAAGTGGAGCGTTTCACCAAGGTCGAGGACATTGTGCGGCGTCCTGACGGGCTGTGGCGCATCATCACCAACAAGGGCGAGGTGGTGGCCGAGCATGTCGTCAATGCCGGCGGCCTGTGGGCGCGCGAGGTCGGCCGCATGGTTGGTCTCGAACTGCCGGTGCTGGCCATGGAGCACATGTACCTGATCACCGAGGATATGCCGGAGGTCGCCGCCTGGAACGCCAAGACCGGCACCGAGATCATCCACGCGGTCGACTTCGATGGCGAGCTTTACCTGCGCCAGGAGCGCGGCGGCATGCTGATGGGCACCTATGAGAAGGCCAACAAGCCGTGGTCCGAATACCAGACGCCATGGAATTTCGGCCATGAACTGCTGGCGCCGGACATCGACCGCATCGCGCCGTCGCTGGAGGTCGGCTTCCGCCATTTCCCGGCCTTCCAGAACACCGGCATCAAGCAGATCATCAACGGCCCCTTCACCTTCGCGCCGGACGGCAACCCGCTGGTCGGGCCGGTGCGCGGGCTGCCGGGCTTCTGGGTCGCTTGCGGCGTCATGGCCGGTTTTTCGCAAGGCGGCGGCGTCGGCCTCGCTTTGTCGAACTGGATGATCGAGGGCGATCCCGGCGCCGATATCTGGGCGATGGATGTCGCGCGCTACGGCGACTGGGCGACGATGGCCTATACCAACGCCAAGGTGCGCGAGAATTATTCCAGGCGCTTTTCGATCCGCTTCCCCAATGAGGAGTTGCCCGCCGGGCGGCCGCTGAAGACGACGCCGATCTATGATCTGCTGTCTGCTGGGGGTGCGCAATGGGGCGTTGCCTATGGGCTGGAAGTGCCGCTGTGGTACGCGCCGGAAGGCGTCAAGGACGAATTCTCGTGGCGCCGCTCGAGCGACTTCACGCAGGTCGCCAGGGAGGTCGCGACGGTTCGTGACGGTGTCGGCCTGTCCGAGATTTCGAGCTTCGCCAAATACAAGGTGACGGGTGAGGGGGCGGCCGCCTGGCTCGACCGGATGCTTGCCTGCAAACTGCCGAAACCCGGCCGCATGACGCTGGCGCCGATGCTGAAGCAGGACGGCAGGCTGATCGGCGACTTCACGCTGGCCAATCTGGGGGAAGACGGCTGGTTCCTCGCCGGCTCCGGCATCGCCGAGCAATACCACATGCGCTGGTTCGAGCAGCACCTGCCAGACGACGGCTCGGTCCGCATCGAGGCGCTGGGCCAGAAGCTCAGCGGCTTGTCGATCGCGGGGCCGAAGGCGCGGGATGTGCTGGCAAAGGCCACGCGTTCGGATGTCTCCAATGCGGCATTTTCCTTCATGGCCATTGGCCGGATGGATATCGGCATGGCGCCGTGCCTGGTCGGCCGTGTGAGCTATACCGGCGATCTCGGCTACGAAATCTGGGTGACGCCGGAATACCAGCGCGCCGCCTATCAAGCGCTGATGGCGGCGAGCGAGGAATTCGGCATCGGCCTGTTCGGCTCGCGCGCCCTCAATGCGCTGCGGCTGGACAAGAATTACGGCTCATGGGGGCGCGAGTACCGGCCGATCTACGGACCGCTGGAAGCGGGGCTCGACCGCTTCGTTGCTTACGGCAAGGACGCCGATTTCATCGGCAAGGCCGCGGCGCTGGCCGAGCGCAAGCTGGGCGGCAAATTGCGCCTGCGCGCCTTTATCGTCGATGCCGACGATGCCGATGTCATTGGCGACGAGCCGATCTGGTTCGATGGTGCGGTGCGCGGCTGGGTGACGTCGGGCGGCTATGCGCATCATTCGAAGAAATCCGTCGCCATCGGCTATGTGCCGAAGGAGATCGCCGATGAGAGCGACGGCTTCGAAATCGAGCTGCTGGGCAAGCGCCATGCGGCGCGCATTCAGGTGGTGCCGCTTTTCGACGCCAATTTCGAACGGATGCGTGCCTGAAGCGCTTCGGCTTCGCCGATGCGCTTCAGATTCCTGTTTTGTACATGTCGTTGTCCCAAAACCGCGGGCACTTTTGGGCGACATGCACTAGGCCCGCCCCTTCTTCTGGGCGTCAGGCGCTGCGGCGGTTGTCCAGCGCGAAGGCGCCGGCGCCCGCAAACACCAGATAGAGGAAGATGAAGCAGAATGAGATCG
Source organism: Mesorhizobium sp. M7A.F.Ca.US.010.02.1.1 (assembly GCF_004023085.1). Taxonomy (NCBI): domain Bacteria; kingdom Pseudomonadati; phylum Pseudomonadota; class Alphaproteobacteria; order Hyphomicrobiales; family Phyllobacteriaceae; genus Mesorhizobium; species Mesorhizobium sp. M7A.F.Ca.US.010.02.1.1. Next base: position 105,359 of record NZ_RZRV01000007.1, read on the forward strand.
CCGAATCGCCGCCATTGTTGACCGGGAAGAAGTCGCGCGGCGCGTGCGCCATGAAATAGGCGATCGCCATTTCGCCGGCCAGAAGGAACGCGACCGGCCGGGTGAACAGGCCCAGCGCCAGCAGGATGCCGCCGGCGAATTCGAGGATGCCGGCGGTCATGGTCAGCCCGGAAAGGGCGTGGGGATCGGCGCTGACGGGGAAGTTGAACAGTTTCTGGCTGCCATGCTCGATGAACTGCAGCGCGGTCACGATGCGCAGAATGCCGAGTGCCTGCGGCTGATATTTGGCAAGGCCGTCGAAAAGCTTCATCTAAAACTCCCTTTAGCTTCCGGGATCGGCCATAGTTTATCGCCCGGCATTGGACCATTCATTTCCCCTGGTTTGCCATCAACAATCAGTGATTGGGAATGTTCCCAATTCCCTTCAAATGTTTCTCGCCAGGGTTGCATTAATACCTCTATGGTTGTATTAATGCGTGTACAACAATCTGAATGTGTGGGGGTCTTGCCATGAAAAAAGTCGTCATCAGCCTGTTCGCGATCGTCGCAGGCACCAGCTTCGCCATGGCCGAGGACGCCGGCTGTGAGGCCTTCAAATGGCCGGTGACGCGGGAGCAGACCCTGTTTGCCGCGGCACCGGCAACGCCGTCCGGAGCGGCGCTGGCGGTTGGTGCGGCTGCGGACCTGGCGCTGGTGCCGGTAGAGAAAGCCGGTTTTGCGGTGGCGCCCGAACGTGCGCCGGCATCAGACACGTTTGGGGCCGTCGCCAGCGTGGAAGTGCCATCCGAGGGAGCCATCCAGATCAGTCTCTCGGGGGAGGCCTGGATCGATGTCATCCAGGATGGCCAGGCCATCAAGTCGGCGGGCTATAGTGGCGTGAAAACATGCCCTGGCATCCGCAAGAGCGTGCGCTTCAAGCTTGCGCCCGGCCCGGCCACCGTCCAGTTCAGCGGCGCGAAAAAAGCTGAGTTGAAGGTTGCGGTGCTGGCGCCGGAATGAGACGGCGCCAGGCAGGGGTAGAGGCCTTCATTGGTGGTCTGATGAAAACCCGCGCTTTGTGTCAGCGGTTTTCGATCGCGGTCAGCGGACTGGCGCCATCAAGGCGAAGTGCGCGTCTTGCGGGTCCTGGCATTGGACGATCCAACTGCCGCCGGGGACCTCCATCGGGCCCATCAGGATCTTGCCGCCATTGTCGGTGACCCGTTTTGCGGCCGCGTCGATGGCCGCAACGTTGAAGTAGAATTGCCAGACCGGCACCGGGATCTGCTCCGGCTTGTTCATGATGCCGCCGCCGGATTCGGGGCCAGCCGTAAAAGTCTGGTAAGTGCCCATCGGACCCATGTCGAAATCGCCGGCGTCGATCCAGCCGAACTGCTCGGAATAGAAATCGAACGCGGCTTTCCAGTCGCTCGTATAAAGCTCGTGCCAGCCGATGTGGCCCGGCGTGCCGGCCGGCACGACAGGCTGGTCGGGACCGTTCGGCTGCAGGAACATGAAGGTCGTGCCTTGCGGATCGGCGACGACGGCAAAGCGGCCGACACCCAGCATGTCGTCGGGCTGGCGGTGAACGGTGCCGCCGGCTTTCTCCAGCGATGCCGTGGCGGCGTCGACATCCTTGGTGTGAATATAGCCAAGCCAGGCAGGCGGCATGCCCATCTTGGCGGCATCCTCGGGCAAGGTCATCAGTCCGCCGACGCCACGTTCGCCGACATTCATCACGATATAGCGCGGCATGCCGGGTGCCTTATCGAAGGGCTGCGCCGTCCAGCCGACCACTTGGGTGTAGAACGCCTCGGCGGCGTCGAGATCTGATGTCATCAATTCGTACCAGAAGAAGGGCATCGGGGTTTTCGGCATTTTCGGTCTCCTCACCTTTCATGGATCGATCGTCGTCCATCTTAGGACGATCCTCACGACGGAAATCCGACACGCCCGGACAACAATGGGTGTGTGTGCCAAGCGTTCCCTGGTTGCGCGAGCTCTGGTTTTCGATTTCTCTGCGGTGATGAGGGGTTGTCGTCCATGCGCTTGATGTCGCTCACGCCCGAGCTTGTCGCACTGTGCCATCGGGAAGAGGCCGATCCCGGCCCGGACCCGAGTTGGACAGACATGAACGACGAGGATTTCCGCACCCTTGCCTTGCGGCTGTCCAATGAAGCCGATGAGGGACCACTATGGGTGTTCGCTTACGGGTCCCTGATCTGGAAGCCGGAATTCGAGTCGGTCGAGCAACAGCTCGCCACGGCCTTTGGCTGGCACCGCTCTTTTTGCCTCGACATGGTGCGTTGGCGGGGCAGCGCCGAGCAGCCGGGGTTGATGATGGCGCTCGAACGGGGCGGACGCTGCAACGGCGTGATCTACCGCTTGCCGGAGGGCGAAAAGCCGGCGCAGATCGAAAGGCTGCTGCGACGCGAGATCAGCGACCACGAAAGCATCGAGACGGTCCGGTGGCTGCCGGTGCATACGCCGCAAGGTACGCTGCGCGCGCTTGGCTTCTGGGTCGGCGTGAAGGGCAGGGGAACGTCGCTGAACCAGCCGCTGGACAGAGTGGCGAGCGTGCTGGCCAGAGCCTGCGGGCATATTGGATCCGGCGCCGAATATCTCTACAACACGGTCAGCCATCTCGAGGAATTCGGCATCCATGACCGCAATCTGTGGCGGCTGCAGCAACTGGTAGCCGACGAGGTCAAGACCATTCATGGCTGTAAGCTTGAACCCGGCCATTCGCGCGCACTGAAAAGTGGCCCTCGCCTCCAATAACATGACTAAAAAAATCATGTTATTGTCGAGCCTTTTCAGGGGCTTGCGCCGAAAATTGACCAATTGATAAAAAAATAAAACGTGCTAGCCTTCCTCAAAAGAAAACATGGGGAACTGACGATGCCAGAAGGCCAATTCAGGGAAGGCATTGCGGGCGGCAGGCTCTCGGCCGACCAGTATGCGGACAATTTTTCCGACCTGCATCCGCCGCTCGATCACCACGAGGCGCTGGTCGAATCCGATCGTTGCTATTTCTGCTACGACGCGCCGTGCATGAATGCATGCCCGACCTCGATCGACATTCCGCTGTTCATCCGCCAGATCTCGACCGGCAATCCGATCGGTTCGGCCAAGACCATCTTCGACCAGAACATATTGGGCGGCATGTGCGCCCGCGTCTGCCCGACCGAAACGCTGTGCGAGGAAGTCTGCGTGCGCGAGGTGGCGGAAGGCAAGCCGGTGCAGATCGGCCGCCTGCAGCGCTACGCCACCGATGTCGCCATGGGCGAGAACAAGCAGTTTTATCCGCGCGCCGAGCCGACCGGCAAGACAATCGCCGTGGTCGGCGCCGGGCCGGCCGGCCTTGCCGCCGCGCACCGGCTCGCCCGCCACGGCCATGACGTGACCATCCTGGAAGCGCGCGCGAAGGCCGGTGGCCTCAACGAATACGGCATCGCCGCCTACAAGAGTGTCGACGATTTCGCCCAAGCCGAAGTCAACTACGTGACCGCGATCGGCGGCATCGACATCCAGAACGGCAAGGCGCTCGGCCGCGACTACCAGCTGTCGGACCTGATCCGCAATTACGATGCGGTGTTTCTCGGCATGGGCCTTGGCGGCGTCAACGCGCTGCGTGCTGATGGCGAGGAGGCCGACGGCGTCATCAACGCGGTCGAGTTCATTGCCGAACTGCGCCAGGCCAGCGACCTTTCCGGCCTGCCGGTTGGCCGCCGTGTCGTCGTCATCGGTGGAGGCATGACGGCCATAGACGCCGCGGTACAGTCGAAGCTGCTCGGCGCCGAGGAGGTGACGATCTGCTACCGGCGCGGCCAGGAGCACATGAACGCTTCCGAATTCGAACAGGATCTGGCGGCAGCCAACGGCGTCAGCATCCGCCACTGGCTGCAGCCGAAGCGGGTGATCGCCGAAGGCGGCAAGGTCACCGCCGTCGAACTCGAATACACGGCGCTGAACGGCGACAGGCTTGCCGGCACCGGCGAGACACTGACGCTCGTTGCCGACCAGGTGTTCAAGGCGATTGGACAGAGTTTTGTGCCGGTCGCCCTTAATGGCAGCGGTGCGTCGATCGATCTTGAAGCCGGCCGCATCAAGGTCGATGCGGAAGGGCGCACTTCTCTCGCCAGGGTCTGGGCCGGCGGCGACTGCATCTTCGGTGGCGACGACCTGACCGTCTCGGCGGTCGCGCAAGGCCGCGACGCTGCGGAGAGCATCAATCGGGCACTGACCTCGAACGGGAGGGCATGAGCATGGCAGATATCAGAAACAATTTCGTCGGCATCAAATCGCCAAATCCGTTCTGGCTGGCCTCGGCGCCGCCGACCGACAAGGCCTACAACGTCATCCGCGCCTTCAAGGCCGGCTGGGGCGGCGTGGTGTGGAAGACGCTGGGCGAGGAAGGCCCACCGGTGGTCAACGTCAACGGCCCGCGCTACGGCGCGATCTGGGGCGCCGACCGCCGCCTGCTCGGCCTCAACAACATCGAGCTGATCACCGACCGCGACCTGCAGGTCAATTTGCGCGAGATCAAGCAGGTCAAGAAGGACTGGCCCGACCGCGCCATCGTCGTCTCGCTGATGGTGCCATGCGTCGAGGAGGCCTGGAAGGCGATCCTGCCGGTGGTCGAGGAGACGGAGGCCGACGGCATCGAGCTCAATTTCGGCTGCCCGCACGGCATGTCGGAACGCGGCATGGGTGCCGCCGTCGGCCAGGTGCCGGAATATATCGAAATGGTGGTGCGCTGGTGCAAGCAGAACACCCGCATGCCCGTCATCACCAAGCTGACGCCCAACATCACCGATGTGCGCAAGCCCGCACGGGCGGCACATGCCGGCGGCACTGACGCGGTGTCGCTGATCAACACCATCAACTCGATCACCGGTGTCGACCTCGACAGCTTCGCGCCGCAGCCGGCAATCGACGGCAAGGGCTCGCATGGCGGCTATTGCGGCCCGGCGGTGAAGCCGATCGCCATGAACATGGTGGCCGAGATCGCGCGCGATCCCGAAACCCGCGGCCTGCCGATCTCCGGCATCGGCGGCATCACCACCTGGCGCGATGCTGCCGAATTCATGGCGCTCGGCGCCGGCAATGTGCAGGTCTGCACGGCGGCAATGACCTATGGCTTCAAGATCGTGCAGGAAATGATCGCGGGCCTCGAAAACTGGATGGACGAGAAGGGGCACGCCTCGCTCAACGACATCGTCGGCCGCGCCACGCCCAATGTCACCGATTGGCAGTATCTCAACCTCAACTACGTCGCCAAGGCGCGTATCGACCAGGATGCCTGCATCAAATGCGGCCGCTGCCACATCGCCTGCGAGGACACTTCGCACCAGGCGATCACCAGCATGGTCGACGGCGTCAGGCACTTCGAGGTGATCGAGGCCGAATGCGTCGGCTGCAATCTGTGCGTTAATGTCTGCCCGGTCGAGAACTGCATCACCATGGAACCGCTGGCGGCAGGCGTGATGGACCAGCGCACCGGCAGGCCGGTATCGCCGGTCTATGCCAACTGGACGACGCACCCGAACAATCCGATGGCCAAGGTGGCTGCGGAATAGGGACTTACCCCAACAAAAGAGCGGCGCTTTCGAGCGCCGTTCTTAATTTTCCTATTGCAGATAATAATTATCCACGATAGTATATATCCATGATAAAGGAGCCGATCCAATGAAGCTGGGCGAGGGCGTTGAGGCAGCTATCCATTGCGCTGCCACGCTGGCCAGTGTGGAGGGGAACAGCACCATGCCTGGCGCCGCTCTGGCCGAGTCCTTTGGCCTGTCGCCTAGCTATCTGCTGAAGCATCTCAACATGCTGAGCGCGGCGCGCATCCTGGAATCGGTGCCCGGGCCTGCCGGTGGCTATCGGCTGGCGCGGCCGGCCGAGCGCATCACGCTGCTCGACATCGTGCTGGCCATCGAAGGGCGCGAGCCGGCTTTCCGTTGCGGCGAGATCCGCCAGCGCGGTCCGGTGAAGCTCGATGCTTCGGCCTATGTCAAACCCTGCGGCATCAACGCCGCGATGCTGAAGGCCGAGCGTGCCTATCGCGCCGCGCTCGCCGAGACCAAGCTGTCCGATATCGTGGCCACCTATGCGGCAGAAGGCGATCCCAGGTCGCTTGCCGCGAGTTGCGCCTTCGTCGAGCGCCACCAGCGGCCGCAGAAATCCAGTTAACCCCGTAGACCCAAACCCAAAGCAGATTTGAAAGGACAGGAAGATGAAACAGAGGCTGCAATTTTTCGCCAAGGCGCCGGAGATCATGAAGGCTGTGTCGGCGCTCAACAAGGCGGTGGACGAATGCGGGCTCGAGGTGAGCCTGCTGCACCTGATCAAGCTCAGGGCATCGCAGATCAATGGCTGCTCGTTCTGCGTCGAGATGCACAGCCGCGAGGCGAGGCGCGACGGCGAGACCGAGCAGCGGCTCTATCTGGTTTCAGCCTGGAAGGAATCGCCGCTGTTTTCCCTGCGCGAACGCGCTGCCCTGGCCTGGACCGAAGCCGTCACCTTGATCGCCAGCAATGGCGTGCCGGACGAACTCTATGCAAAGACGCTCGAGCATTTCTCGGAAGAGGAACTGGTCAAGCTTTCCGTTGCGCTCGGCATGATCAACACCTGGAACCGGCTGTGCATCCCGTTCCAGGCCATTCACCCGGTGCCGGCGGCGAAGGCCGCCTGATTGTCCGGTTATGTTGGGAGCGCCGTCGAAAGGCGGCGCTCCACTTTCAAAGGGAGCGTTTGATGCCTGCCGATTTGCCTTCGACCTTGTTGTTTCTCGCTCGCCTGTTGCTCGGCGGCGCCTTCGTCTTCGCCGGCCTGCGCAACATCCAGAACGCGGCCTTCCTGACCCAGCTGATGGCCGCGCGCGGTGTGCCGCAGGCAAGATTGGCGCTGTGGCTCGGCATCGTGCTTCAGATCGCCGCCGGCGTGCTGGTCATCGCAGGATTGTGGACGGCACTCGCGGCCGCGGTGCTGCTGCTGTTCCTCATCGTCGCCACGCCGATGTTTCACAATTTCTGGGACCATCAGGGCCAGGACCGTGCGTCCCGCATCAACGGCTTCGTCGGCAATGTCGCGCTGAGCGGTGGCTTTCTGACCCTGATCGCGCAATCCGTTTGACGCACAGTTCCATGCCGACTGCGGCCTCTGGTGCCGACGCCTCGATCATAAAATCGGAACCAATCGAGCCGTTGACGCATTTCACACCTGCATGCCCAGCATCCAGGATGGAATATGAAAATCGCCCATGTCGCGCCGCTTTATGAATCGGTGCCGCCAAGGCTCTATGGCGGCACCGAGCGCATCGTCTCGTATCTGACCGAAGCGCTGGTCGATCTGGGCCATGAGGTGACGCTGTTCGCCAGTGGCGACAGCCAGACTTCCGCGACGCTGGTACCCAGCCGGGAACGCGCGCTGCGCCTCGATCCGCGTCCGCTTAAATCCGAGATCGCGGCGCATCTTTCGATGCTTGCGCAGGTGAGGGAACGGGCGTCGGAGTTCGACGTCATCCACTTCCATCTCAGCCATTTCCTGCACTTTTCCTTCTTCGAGGATCTCGCCGACCGCACGGTGACGACACCGCATGGCAGGCTGGATTATGTCGACCTGGCGCCGGCCTATGAACGGTTTCCGCGTTTCCCCCTGATTTCCATTTCGCACAGCCAGAAGGCGGGCTTTGCCAACGCCAACTGGTTGGCGACGATCCATCACGGATTGCCGACCACTCTCTACGAACCGACTTTTGAGACGACGGCGGAAGAACCCTACCTTGCCTTCCTCGGCCGGTTCTCACGCGACAAGCGCCCGGACCGCGCCATCGAGATCGCCTTGCGTTCGGGGCTCAAGCTCAAGCTCGCGGCAAAGATCGGCGACGACGACCGCGCCTATTTCCACGAGGTGGTCGAACCGTTGATCGACGGCGATCGCATCGTCTATGTCGGCGAGATCGAGGAGGACCAGAAGGCGGAATTTCTCGGCAAGGCGGCCGGCCTGCTGTTCCCGATCGACTGGCCGGAGCCGTTCGGCCTTGTCGCCATCGAGGCCATGGCCTGCGGCACGCCGGTCATCGGCTGGAATTGCGGCGCGCTGCCCGAAATCATCGATCAAGGCGTCACCGGTTTCATCGCTGACACGGTGGACGGCGCGGTCGCCGCGGTGCCCGACTTGCTGCAACTCGACAGGCGAAAGGTGAGGGCCGTTTTCGAAAAGCGGTTCTCCGCTCGAAGAATGGCTGGCGATTATCTGGCCGCCTATGCGGGCCTGATCAGCGTCCCGAGCGCGGCGAAGGCGTCTTGAGCAACGACGTGCTCGAGCCACGACAACGAAACAACAGGGATCTTTGACGAATGGCCCAACTCGATGAGCGCCAGCTCGATCCCGCGGTTGCGCTTGCATCGCTCGACGCCACCGCCCCTCGCGAGCCGCATCGGTTGTTTGCCCTCAAGCAGGGCGATTGCTTCGCGGTTGCCGACGCCTATGGCGACATACGCGGAGCCGGCGACGGTTTCTTTCGCGACGACACACGGGTTCTTTCCGAGTTCCGGCTGACCGTCGGCGGCAGGCAGACATCGCTGCTCGGCGCCTCGCTCAGCCAGGACAATGTGCTGTTCACCACCAATTTGACCAATCTGCCGATACAGAGCGCCGGTGGACGCGACATCCCGCAGGGAGCCATTCACATCGAACGCGTCAGGCTGCTTTGGCAGGACAGGCTGTTCGAACGCATCACCCTTTCCAATTACAGCCGGGAACACTCGACGATCAGCGTTTCCCTGCACTATTCCGCCGATTTCCGCGACATGTTCGAAGTACGCGGCTCGACACGGCTGAAGCGCGGGCTGGCCCATGCCGCCGAAACAGACGCGACGTCCGTCCTGCTGCGCTATGACGGGCTCGACGGCCTGGCCCGCCTCTCTGCGATATCGTTCTCGCAGGCGCCGGACCAACTGACAGCCACCCGTGCCGATTTCCTGATCGCCGTGACCAAGCGCAGCAGGAAGGTGCTTTATGTCGAGGTCGGTCCCGAGGTGGCCGATAAGCCCGACCGCGACCGGTTTCGCGCCGCTGCCGCCCGCGCCCGCTTTGGCATGCGGGCCAAACGTCGCCATGGCGCGACGGTGCGCAGCTCGGGCCGCGTCTTCAACGACTGGGTCGAGCGCGCCCGCGCCGATGTCGCGCTGCTGACCACCGAACTGGCGACCGGCCCCTATCCCTATGCCGGCATCCCCTGGTTCTCGACGGCGTTCGGTCGTGACGGCGTCATCTCGGCACTGCAGATGCTGTGGCTCAATCCGGGCCTGGCGCGGGGCGTGTTGGCCTTTCTGGCCCAGCATCAGGCGACCGAGACATCGCCGTTCAGCGATTCGCAGCCGGGCAAGATCATGCACGAGACCCGCAAGGGCGAAATGGTGGCGCTGCGGGAGCTCCCCTTCGGCCGCTACTACGGTGGCGTCGATACGACACCGCTCTACATCTATCTTGCTTGTGCCTACGCCGATCGTACCGGTGACATGGCGTTCATCGACGGCTTGTGGCCATCGCTGTGCGCTGCGGCCGAATGGACGGAGGAGGCGGGCCGGGAGACCGGATTCGTCACTTACCAGCGAGCGGCCGAGTCCGGCCTCGCCAACCAGGGATGGAAGGACAGTTTCGATTCGGTCTTCCATGCCGATGGCCGCATTCCCAAGGGTCCGATCGCCCTGGTCGAAGTGCAAGGCTATGTCTTTGCCGCTTTCCGGGGGCTGGCCAAGCTTGCCCGCCGCCGTGGGGAGGACGACAGGGCCGACCATTGGGATGGTCGCGCCGAGGCGATGCGGGTCGCCGTGGAACGCGATTTCTGGCTTGACGATCTCGGCTTCTATGCCCTCGCGATCGACGGTGCGGGCGAGCCCTGCAAGGTGCGGACCTCGAATGCCGGGCATCTGCTTTTTGTCGGATTGCCTGAGCCGGCGCGGGCCCAGATGGTCGCCGACCAGCTGCTTTCCGCCTCCTTCCATTCCGGCTGGGGACTGCGGACGCTCGCCGACGATGCCGTGTTCTTCAATCCGATGTCGTACCACAATGGCTCGATCTGGCCGCACGACACCGCCCTGTGCGGTGCCGGCCTGGCGCGCTATGGCGAGCGTGAAAGCGTGGTTCGCCTGATGAGCGGCACATTCGAATCCGCAGTCCATTTCAACATGCGGCTGCCCGAACTGTTCTGCGGTTTTACACGTGCGCCGGGCGAAGCACCCATCGCCTATCCCGTCGCCTGCCTGCCGCAGGCGTGGTCGGCGGGCTCCGCCTTCATGCTGATGCAGGCCTGCCTTGGCCTGGAGATCGACGGCTGGCATGGCGAAATCCGCGTCACCCGCCCGAGGCTGCCGATCGGCATCGACACGCTGACACTGCGGCACCTGGGCGTCGGCGACCGGGTCGTCGATCTCACCTTCCAGCGCGTCGGCGATCGGGTTGTCGCTTTCCTTGCCGACCGCCATGAAGGGCTGGTGCCGCTCATCGTAAGGACATGATCCGAACAAAATTGGCGGAACCGATCCGAGCTTTGTGCGTTGCAAAAATACGGGTCCGAACGCCGACCCCGTGGTCGGCGGACCTTTTCAAACGGGAAACACGAAAAAACGGTCGCCGACGGCCGGGTGAGTTGACATTCAATGACAAACTACGGTGCGGAACTGCTCTGGGTTCTGATCTTCGCGAGCCTCGGTTTTTCCGCTCTTGCCGTATTCCTCTCCCTATCGCGGCAGCGCCGCAGTCACCCTCCGGCGGTTGCCCATACAGCGGGCGAAGATGTGGCCGCGGAGGCGGCGCGCAAGGTGATACGTGAGTTCGAAAAGAACGGCCAATCGGCCGATGCGGCGCTGGTGACGTGGTCGCCCGAGACATTGCGCAAGATCCTCGCCGACGATCTGCCCGATGCGCAGGTCATCGTGGTGTCGAACCGCGAACCCTATATCCACAACATCAGGGATGATGGCGTCGAATTGTTGGTGCCGGCCAGCGGGCTGGTGTCCGCGCTCGAGCCGATCACCCGCGCCTGTGGCGGCACCTGGATCGCCTATGGCGGCGGAACGGCGGACCGCCTCACCGTCGACGACCACGACCGGGTACAGGTGCCTCCCGGCCATCCGTCCTATACGCTGCGCCGGGTCTGGCTGACGGAGGAAGAACATCAGGGTTATTATCTCGGTTTCGCCAATGAGGGGCTCTGGCCGCTTTGCCACATCGCCTTCACCCGACCGATTTTTCGCGCCTCCGACTGGGCGGCCTATGAAGCCGTTAACCGGAAGTTTGCCGATACGGTGGTTGCCGAAGCGCGCAACGAGCGGCCGATCGTGCTGGTCCAGGATTACCACTTCGCGCTGCTGCCGCGCATGATCCGCGAGCGCCTGCCGGAGGCGATCGTCATCACCTTCTGGCACATCCCATGGCCGAACTCGGAGGTGTACAGCATCTGCCCTTGGCGTGAACGCATCCTCGAGGGGCTGCTCGGCAGCTCTATCATCGGTTTCCACACCCAGTTCCACGCCAACAATTTCACCGAAAGCGTCGATCGCTTCCTGGAAAGCCGCATCGAGCGGGCCGATGCGGCGATCTCCTATGGTGGCCAGACGACGCTGGTGCACGCCTATCCCATCTCGATAGAATGGCCGGCGGACCTGTTGGCAAAATTGTCTGACGTCGATGACTGCCGCGCCCGCCTGCGCAACAGGTTCGGACTGAAAGCGGATGTGAAGCTGGCCGTGGGTGTCGAGCGTCTCGACTACACGAAGGGCATTCTGGATCGATTTCAGGCGCTGGACGAATTGTTCAAGCGATACCCTGAATGGATCGGAAAGCTGGTTTTCCTGCAGATCGCGGCTCCCAGCCGCGGCACGCTGCCGGCCTACAAGCTGCTCCACGACGAATGCCACCGCTATGCCGAGGAGCTCAACCAACGCTATGGCAGCGAGGGCTACAGACCGGTGATCATGGTGGCCGAGCATCACTCGCAGGAACAGGTCTATGAGATCTATCGCGCCGCCGACATATGCATGGTCACCAGCCTGCATGACGGCATGAACCTGGTCGCCAAGGAGTTCGTCGCGGCGCGCGACGACGAACAGGGCGTCTTGATGCTCAGCACCTTCGCCGGCGCCTCGCGCGAATTGCTGGAGGCGCTGATCGTCAACCCTTACGACGCCGCCATGATGAGCGAAGCGCTGCTGCAGGCGCTGATCATGACTTCAGACGAACAGCGCGAGCGCATGCGGCCCATGCGCGAGACGATCCGCAACAACAATGTCTATCGCTGGGCCGGCAGCATGCTTCTGGATGCAGCGCGCTTGCGCAAGCGCGGTGACCTCGACCGGGTAACCGGTGTCGGTGACCGGCTGCCTAGCGTCGACAATGTCGTGTCCATGTTCGAGCGCAAGCGGGTAGTCATGTCATGAACGAGGTTCTGCAAAAGATGATCAGCGAAAGCCCGCAAAAGCCGCAGGCCGTCATGCCGAAACCGCAGACTGTGCTGACCGGCGAATGGGCGTTGTTCCTCGACATCGACGGCACCCTGCTGGAACATGCCGAACACCCGGACGCCGTCTCGGTCAGCGACGAGCTCCGCTCCTTGCTGCAAGGCCTGGACCGCAAGCTGGACGGGGCGTTGGCGTTCATCACGGGCCGGTCCGTTGCGGCTGTCGACCATCTGTTTCAGCCTTTGAAACTGCGCGCGGCCGGGCTGTATGGATTGGAGCACCGGCTTCTCCCGGACGACGACGTCGAAGTCGCGGACGAGCCGGCGGATATCGCGGCCCTTGCCGACGAGATCGAGGCCGAGCTCGGTCGTGGGGCCTATATCGAGCGCAAGGGAAAGGTGCTGGCCATCCACACGCGCGCCGCCCCCCATCTGCTTCCCCGCGCGACGCAGCTTGTCGAGCAGGCGCTGGCCACGCTGCCAAAGGGCTACCGGGTGGTTGCCGGCAACGCCGGCGTGGAATTGCTGCCGCTGGAGGCCGCCAAGGGCGCCGCGATCCGGCGTTTCATGGAGATCGCGCCATTCACGGGCCGTCGCCCGGTCTTCCTGGGCGACGACACGTCGGACGAAAACGGCTTCGAAACCGTCAATGATGCGGGCGGCATATCGATACGGGTCAAGCCACCGGCGCACACCACCGCGCAGTACGGGCTGGTCGGCGTCGCCGAGACGCTGGCCTGGCTGAGAGGTCAACTTTAGGTCCAGCTGACGCACCGCGATCGCGCCTCCTGGAAAAGACAAGGAAAGGAACGGTTTCGATGGGACGCTTTGCACAATTGGTCCGAGAGATCACCCCGAACTGGCTGCACTCTCGCTCCTCCCGCCATGAGATTGCCGACGTTTCACCGTCGGACGCGGATTTCAGCTGGCAAGAAGCGGTCGACAACAAGATGTATGGGGCGGATACATCTGACTATTCCCATGTGCCGGAAAAGCCTGTTTCGGCAAAACCGACAGGCGACAGGCCTGCGGACGAGAACGACCGTGTTCCAAAGAAGGCCAATTAAGGGTCCCGCCGGAGCCCGATAATCGCTGTTCCTATGCCGCAAATCGCAGGCCGCCATCGCAGGTCAGCACCTGGCCGGTCATGAAGCCGTTGGAGACGAGGAAGGCGATTGCGTCGGCTACGTCTTCGGCCCGGCCGACGCGGCCGACCGGGGTCTTGCCGGCATAGTCGGCAAAGATCGTTTGCTTTTGCTCCTCGGCCAGAAAATCCCACCATGGCGTGTCGATGACGCCCGGCGCCACGACATTGACGCGCAGCGGCTTCAGTTCCACCGCCAGGATCGGCACCACGGTCAACAGCATGCCGTTGATGGCGGCGATACCGGCGACGCCCGGCGCCGCGAGCTGCGCCGACACCGCCGAGATGAAGGTGACCGAGCCGGCCTTGTTGAGTGTCGGCAAGGCGGCCTGCAGGCAAGACAGCTGCGGGCGGACCTTTTCCTCCACGCCACTGCCGATGTCGCTCAGGTCAAGCGTCGGGAAGGGGCCGAGGCCCTTGCCGCCGCTGGCCGCCAGCACCAGATGGTCGAAAGGCCCGAGGCTCTCGAAGAACTGGCGGACCTCGTCCGGCTTCGCGGCGTCGAAAGCAGCCTTCCCGGCAGCGCCGCCAAGGCTTTTCCAAGCGCTCTTCAGTTTCTCCTCGTTGCGCCCGGTGATGGTCACCTTCATGTCCGGGCCGAGCAACTTGCGTGCCGTCGCCAGGCCGATGCCGGACGAGCCGCCGATGACGACGGTGTGTTCGATTGTCTTGGTCATCAATGCTGTTCCTTCGATGTGAGGGAGGCCGGGTCGATGAGATCGAGGCTCAAGCTTCGCAGCCGTTGCCTTGCCTTGGCGTCATAAGCCTGGGCGTCGGCACGGGATTCCCGCAGGCCGTCGAAATAGAGGCCGCTTTTTCCGTCGAGCGCGGGTGAGGCGGCGAGGTTGAGGATGGCCTCGGCACCGGTCTCGACCGAACTCCACGGCGTCACACCAGCCTGCCGGACCATGGTGGTATTCATGTAACTCGCTGGGTGCAGCGCGTTGACGGTGACGCCGGTACCTTTCAACTGTTCGGCCAAATCGACGGTGAACAGGATCTGCGCCAGCTTGCTCTGGCAATAGGCGCGCTCGCCGTCATAGAAGCGGGTCAGCATGACATCGCTGAAATCGACCGCCTGCTGTCCGGCCGAGGCGACATTGACGATGCGGGCCGGCGCACTCGCCTTCAGCAACGGCAGAAGCTCCGATGTCAGCAGAAAACCGGCGAGGTAGTTGACCGCGAAGCGCAGTTCGTAGCCGTCGGCGCTGACCTGCCTTTTGGCACCCTGGCCCGCCGTGCCGATTCCGGCATTGTTGACGAGGATGTCGAGCCGGCCCGTCCGGGCGCGCACCGCCTCGGCAAGCCGGCGCACTTCGGCCAGCGAAGAGAGGTCGGCGACCAGAAGCTCCGCCATGCCGCCGGCCGCTTCGATCTCGGTGACAACAGCCTTGCCGCGCCTCGCATCGCGGCCATGCACCATCACACGGGCGCTCGCGGCGCCGAGCCGTTGCGCGACGACGCGGCCGACGCCATCGGTCGAACCGGTGATGAGGATCGTCTTGTCTTTGAGTTCCATGTTCAGAGCCTCCGTTCTGTTGCTCTGAACGGAAGATGGGACAGTTGGCGCGAGCCAAACAGTTCAAACTTTATCCTGGTATCAATACTGCTATACTGGGCGCATGGAGTCCCAACCCCACGCGGCCCCAAACCACTCCGCTGAAGACAGCCGCCGGCGCGAACTCGGCGCCTTCCTGCGCTCGCGCCGCGAAAGGCTGACGCCCTCGGCCACCGGCATCGCCACCGGTCTCAGGCGGCGTACGCCGGGACTACGGCGCGAGGAGGTGGCGATGATCGCCGGCGTCGGCACCACCTGGTACACATGGCTGGAGCAGGGGCGGGAGGTCAGGCCCTCGGTCGAGGTGCTGACGGCACTCGCCGAAGCACTGCGCCTCGACGCCGCCGAAAAACAGCATCTGTTCATCCTTGCCGACCGCCAGCAGCCGGAGCGCCGTGCCGTGGCGCCGGAAAGGGTCGACGGCCCCTTGCTGCACATGCTGCAGAGCCTGGTGCTGCAGCCGGCCTATGTGGTCGGGCGGCGCTGGGATGTGCTGGCCTGGAACCCGGCGGCGGTGGCGGTGTTCGGCGACTATGGCCTGCTGGAAGGGGATGCCCGCAACATCGTCCACATGGTGTTCACCAGCCCGCACCACCGGCGCCTGCTGGTCGACTGGGAGCAACTGGCGCGCACCGTGCTGGCCTCGTTCCGGGCCGCGAGCGCCCGCTATGTCGGCGATCCGGATTTCGAGCGGCTGATCGAGTTGATGACGCGTTCGAGCCCCGAATTTCGTGCCTGGTGGCCGCAGCGCGACGTCGCGCACCGATTGTCGGGGGTGAAACATGTCCGGCACCCGAGCGCGGGCGCCATGAGCTTCGAGCATATGAGCCTGTCGATCGGCGACGGCTCGGACATGAAGCTGATCGTCTACACGCCGCTCGCCGAGCAGAATTCGATCGCCAAGCTGCAGACATTGCTGGATGAACTGCCGGCCAAGCGGCGCAGCGCCTGAAGCGTCAGGTCTTCGGCTTCAGCCCATCAAGAAACAGTTGTTCCAGGAAGCGGGCCGCATCCTCGAAGCGGCCGTCGCCGCCGCGGTTCGGCCCGAGCACGGCGCGGACCTGGACGTCGAAATCGGCATAATGCTGCGTCGTTGCCCAGATCGAGAAGATCAGGTGCCACGGATCGGTCTTGGCGATCTTGCCAGCGCGCATCCAGCCCTTGATGACGGTCGCCTTCTCGTCGACCAGCGTCTTCAACTCTCCGGCCAGCAGCGGCATGATGCGCGGCGCGCCTTGCAGGATCTCGTTGGCGAACAGCCGGCTCTCGCGCGGAAAGTCGCGCGCCATCTCCAGCTTGCGCCTGATGTAGCTGCGCAGTTCGGTAAGGGGATCCCCAATGTCGTCGAGTTCGCGCAGCGGCGCCAACCAGGTGTCGAGCAGGCGCTGCATCAGCGTTTCGTGGATGTCTTCCTTGCGGCGGAAATAATAGAGCAGGTTGGGCTTCGACATGCCTGCGGCTTCGGCGATCTGGTCGATGGTCGAGCCGCGGAAACCGTTGGCGGAGAAAACCTCGAGCGCCGCCTCCAGGATGAGTTCGCGCTTTTCCTGCTGGATGCGGGTGCGGCGAGGGGCGTCCGTGGCGATGGTCACCGTTGCAAGCCCTCGTGTTGAGGGTCCTCTGGACCAATTCTCTGGACCAGTTTTTCCCTAGCCTGTGGAACGCACTTCAGGTGCCGCATTTCCGCTAGTAATCCTTGACCGCTGAGAGGGCGGTGCTAACGTTTGTCCAATCGGTCAAAAATTTGCGTAGCATGAAAACGCGGCAAAGACCAAGCGTTGGGCGCAGCGAAACAGTTTACAAGGGGAAGTCCTGGTCATGTCCAACCGGCTGAAAGTCACGCCGAACGATCTCAGCGCATTCTGGATGCCGTTCACGGCAAACCGGCAGTTCAAGCAGGCGCCGCGCATGATGGTGTCCGCCAAGGACATGCACTACACGACCAGCGACGGCCGCAAGGTGCTCGACGGCACCGCCGGCCTGTGGTGCGTCAATGCCGGCCATTGCCGGCCGAAGATCACCGAAGCGATCCAACAGCAGGCCGCCGAGCTCGACTATGCGCCCGCCTTCCAGATGGGCCATCCGATCGTCTTCGAACTGGCCAACCGCTTGGTCGACCTCGCGCCCAAAGGCATGGACCATGTCTTCTTCACCAATTCCGGATCGGAATCGGTCGAGACTGCGCTCAAGATGGCCATCGCCTACCACCGTGTGAAGGGCGAGGGCTCGCGCACCCGGCTGATCGGCCGCGAGCGCGGCTATCACGGCGTCAATTTCGGCGGCATCTCGGTCGGCGGCATCGTCACCAACCGCAAGATGTTCGGCACGCTGCTCGGCGGCGTCGACCATATGCCGCACACGCATCTGCCGGAAAAGAACGCCTTCACCAAGGGCGTGCCGGAGTATGGCGCGGAACTCGCCAACGAACTGGAGCGTATCGTCGCTCTGCACGACGCTTCCACCATCGCTGCCGTCATCGTCGAGCCGGTCGCCGGCTCCACCGGCGTCATCCTGCCGCCGAAGGGTTATCTCGAGAGGCTACGCGAGATCTGCACCAAGCACGGCATCCTGTTGATCTTCGATGAGGTCATCACCGGTTTCGGCCGTCTCGGCACGCCGTTCGCCGCCGACTATTTCGGTGTCACGCCCGACATCATGACCACCGCCAAGGGCGTCTCCAACGGCGTCATCCCGATGGGCGCGGTGTTCGTGAAGAAGGAGATCCACGACGCCTTCATGACCGGCCCCGAGCACATGATCGAGTTCTTCCACGGCTACACCTATTCGGGCAACCCGATTGCCTGCGCGGCTGCACTCGGCACGCTCGACACCTACAAGGAAGAGGGCCTGCTGACCCGCGGCGAGGAGCTGGCGCCGTACTGGGAAGACGCGCTGCATTCGCTGAAAGGCGAGCCGAACGTCATCGATATCAGGAACATCGGCCTGATCGGTGCGATCGAGCTGGCGCCGATCGCCGGCCAGCCGACCAAACGGGCCTTCTCGGCCTTCGTCAAGGCGTTCGAGCGCGGCGCCCTGATCCGCACCACCGGCGACATCATCGCGCTGTCGCCGCCGCTGATCATCACCAAGGGCCAGATCAACGAATTGATCGACCATGTGCGCGAAGTGCTGAGGTCCATCGATTGACGGACTGACACGATATCCCTCGCCCTGGAGGAGAGGGTCGCCGCGAAGCGGTCGGGTGGGGTCGGTGCGGCAGCGCGCCGACCTGATCTTTTGCTGCAACGAACGGTTACAGTCAGGCGGGCAACGCGCCGATCCCGGTCAGGATCACCCGCTTGATATTTTCCTTGGCTTCCCGCCATTGCCGGTCGGACAGCGGCTTGCCGCCATTGAGCGTCTCGATCTGGTGACCGAAATCGGCGTAGTGCTGGGTCGTAGCCCAAAGCATATAGAGCAGATGGCGCGGATCCACCGGGTCCATCTTGGCTTCCTCGATCCAGCGCCTGATGATCTCGACGCGGCCGTCCGTCCATTCGCGCAGCGTCGATTCCATATAGTCCTGAAGCACCGGCGCACCGTGCATCACTTCAGAGGCCCAGACCTTCGAGCCGTCAGGATGGCGGCGTGATATTTCCATCTTGGCGTCGATATAGGCACTGATGCCGTCTATGGGTCCGCGCGCCGCGTCGAAGCAATTGGCCGCCTGTAGCCAGATTTCAAAGATGTTTTGAACTACCGACCGGTAAAGCTCTTCCTTGGTGGCGAAATAATAGTGGAGATTTGCCTTCGGCAGTCCCGCCAGATCCGCGATCAACTGCATCGTGGCGCCGCCGAACCCTGCCTCCGCAAACACCTTCTCGGCAGCGACGAGAATGGTTTTTTCATTCTCTCGTCGGATCTCCTGTCGCCGCATGGGGCGGGTGGGTTCTGCCATGTCTACCCCAAGATTCTAGTTGACCGCTTGGTCAGGTTGTGTAGTTTAAAAGCTGACCATACGGTCAAGCTGTAAATCACTCAAGGGGCGACAAGAACCCTGGTGTAGATGGGAACTCAAGATGGCCGCACCCGGCGAGAATCTGCGAATCAATTCAGACCGTTTGTGGGATTCCATCATGGAGATGGCGAAGATTGGCCCCGGCATTGCCGGCGGCAACAATCGTCAGACCCTGACCGACGAAGACGGCGAAGGGCGGCATCTGTTCAAGCGCTGGTGCGATGCGGCCGGGCTCGAAATGGGCGTCGATGAAATGGGCACGATGTTTGCCCGCCGCGAAGGCACCGATCCCAGCCTGCCGCCGGTCTATGTCGGCAGCCATCTCGATACGCAGCCGACCGGCGGCAAGTATGACGGCGTGCTCGGCGTGCTGGGTGGGCTTGAAGTGGTGCGCTCTCTCAACGATCTCGGCATCAAGACCAAACATCCGATCGTCGTCACCAACTGGACGAACGAGGAGGGCTCGCGCTTCGCGCCGGCGATGATGGCGTCCGGCGTGTTCGCCGGCGTGCTCGACCAGGCCGATGTGTACGGGCATGTCGACAAACAGGGCAAGAAATTCGGCGAGGAACTCGAGCGCATCGGCTGGAAAGGCAGCGAGAAGGTCGGCGACCGTAAGATCCACGCCTTCTTCGAACTGCATATCGAACAGGGTCCGATCCTCGAGGACGAAGATATCGACATTGGTGTCGTCACCCATGGCCAAGGCCTTAAATGGCTGCAGGTGACGCTGACCGGCAAGGAAGCCCACACCGGCTCGACGCCGATGCCCAAGCGCCGCAATGCCGGGCTCGGCATGGCGCGGGTGATCGAACTGGTGCACGAGATAGCCATGGACTACCAGCCCGATGCCGTCGGCGCGGTCGGCCACATGGAGGTCTATCCCAATTCGCGCAACATCATCGCCGGGCGCACCGTCTTCACCGTTGATATCCGCTCGCCGGAAAAGGAAGTGCTGGACGCGATGGATGGCCGCATCCGCGAAGGCATCGACACGATCTGCGATGCACTCGACATTCGCTACGAGATCGAACAGGTCGGTGCTTTCGATCCGGTGACCTTTGATGCCGGCTGCGTCAAGGCGATCCGTGATGCCGCCGAACGCCTCGGCTATTCCCACCGCAACATCGTCTCCGGCGCCGGCCACGACGCCTGCTGGATCAACCGCGTCGCGCCCACCGCCATGGTGATGTGCCCTTGCGTCGATGGCCTCAGCCACAACGAGGCAGAGGAGATCAGCAAGGAATGGGCTTCGGCGGGCGCGGACGTTTTGTTCCACGCGGTGGTGGAGACGGCTGTCATCGTGGAGTGAGCTTAGAATCTACCTTCAAACGACGCTCGTAAGAAGCGCGGCAAGAACAAGGGAACAACCAATGACCAAAGTCATCCGAAACGGCACCATCGTCACTGCCGACCGCACCTGGCAGGCCGATGTGCTGATGCAGCACGGCAAGATCGTGGCCATCGGTTCGGGCCTGCATGGCGACCACGAGTTCGATGCCACCGGCTGCTATATCATGCCGGGCGGCATCGACCCGCACACCCATCTCGAAATGCCGTTCATGGGCACCTATTCGGCCGATGATTTCGAATCCGGCACGCGCGCGGCGCTCTCCGGCGGCACGACGATGGTGGTCGATTTCTGCCTGCCGGCGCCGCAGCAGTCGCTGCTCGAAGCCTTGCAGATGTGGGACAACAAGACCTCGAAGGCGTCCTGCGACTATTCCTTCCACATGGCGATCACCTGGTGGGGCAAGCAGGTGTTCGACGAGATGGCCACTGTCGTCGACAAGGGCATCACCTCGTTCAAGCATTTCATGGCCTACAAGGGCGCGCTGATGGTCGACGACGACGAGATGTATGCGTCGTTCCAGCGCTGCGCCGATCTCGGCGCGCTGCCGCTGGTGCATGCCGAGAATGGCGACGTCGTTGCCGCCCTGTCGCAGAAGCTGCTGGCTGCCGGTAACAACGGCCCCGAGGGCCACGCCTATTCACGGCCACCCGAAGTGGAAGGCGAGGCGACCAACCGCGCCATCATGATCGCCGACATGGCCGGCGTGCCGCTCTATGTCGTGCATGTCTCCTGCGAGCAGAGCCACGAGGCGATCCGCCGGGCGAGGCAGAAGGGCATGCGGGTGTTCGGCGAACCGCTGATCCAGCACCTGACGCTGGACGAGAGCGAGTATTTCGACAAAGACTGGGATCATGCGGCGCGCCGCGTGATGAGCCCGCCCTTCCGCAACAAATTGCACCAGGATTCGCTGTGGGCGGGCCTGCAGGCGGGCTCGCTGCAGGTGGTGGCGACCGACCATTGCGCTTTCACCACCAAGCAGAAGCGCAACGGCGTCGGAGATTTCACCAAGATCCCGAACGGCACCGGCGGGCTCGAAGACCGCATGCCGGTGCTGTGGACCACAGGCGTCAACACTGGCCGGCTGACGATGAACGAGTTCGTCGCGGTGACCTCGACTAACATCGCCAAGATCCTCAACATGTATCCGAAAAAGGGCGCCATCGTCGAAGGCGCGGATGCCGACATCGTCGTCTGGGATCCCAAGCGAAAGAAGAAGATCACTTCTAAGCAGCAGCAGTCCGTCATCGACTACAACGTGTTCGAAGGGTTCGAGGTGACCGGTCTGCCGCGGTTCGTGTTCTCGCGTGGCGAACTGTCGATCCAGGAGGCCGAGATCAAGGCCAAGCCCGGGCATGGAGAATTCGTCGGCCGCGAGCCGAATGCGGCGGTCAACCGGGCGCTGTCGACGTGGAAGGAAATCTCCGCGCCGCGCAAGGTGGAACGCACCGGCATCCCGGCGACCGGGGTTTGAGCTTGGCGCGTTCGGCCGCGCTCATTTCGTTGGTCCTGATGGCAACTGCCTCAGGTCCGGCAGCAGCGGACGGCCTACTGGCCGGCTCCTGGGGCAATGATGTCGGCTGCGCCGGCGTCAAAGCCGGTTATCAGGAGAGCGATGCCTATATCGTGCTGACCGCCGAAGGCGTCGAGACCTATGGCAGCGGCTGCCGGTTCACACAGCAATTGACATCGGTGCTGGGCGCGCAATCGCTTGGCGCGACCTGTTCGGCGGAAGGCGAGGCGGGAACGACAATCGAAACCGTCATGGTCACCAACAAGGGGGAGGATGGTTTCTTCGTCACCATCCCCGGCCTTGAGGAAATGGGGCCGCTGCAATTATGTTCGTGACGGTGCCGATGGCGACCATTCCGTCGATGCTGGCCTCACGCGACCAGCGCATCCAGTTCCGGCAGCAGGACGACGCTTTCCTGTTCGTTGGGATCGGTGCGCGCAATGACGGCCGAAGACGGGGCGCTGCTCAGATTGGCCGGCAGATGCGGCACGCCGGCGGGAATATAGAAAAGGTCGCCGGCCTTGGTGACGATATGATGCTCGAGCCGGTCGCCGTACCAGGTGTGGACTTCGCCGGAGAGCACATAGATCGCCGTCTCGTGGCTCTCATGCATATGCGCCTTGGCGCGCGCGCCGGGCGGGATGGTGAGCATGTGCATGCAGATGCCGGAGGCGCCGACGGTTTCGGCGGTAATGCCGGCGAAATAGGTCAATCCCTGCTTGCCTTCATAAGTGCTTTCAGGGCGGATAAGATGACAAGTGGGTTTGGGCGACATCGGGGAAACTCCGGGCGTCGATCGAGTGGGACAAGACCAATGGGACAGGGCGAGTGGAAAACAACGTCGCGATAAAAGCAATTGGATTCCAGCCGCCGCAGGGACGGAAACAGGCAGGCGGCAGCCGATGACGGGGACTTCGCCAGCCGTCGTCGCGGCAAGCAAACTCGGACTGACCTTCCAGACCAATGACGGGCCGGTGCAGGCGCTGTCCAATGTCGATCTCACCATCGGCAAAGGGGAGTTCGTCTCCTTCATCGGGCCTTCGGGCTGCGGCAAGACCACGCTGCTGCGCGTCATCGCCGATTTGGAGAAGCCGACCTCGGGGACGATTTCGGTCAACGGCATGACAGCAGAACAGGCGCGCGAGAAACGCGCCTATGGCTATGTTTTCCAGGCCGCCGCCCTGTTTCCGTGGCGGACGATCGAGCGCAATGTCGGGCTGCCGCTGGAGATCATGGGTCTGTCCAAGGCGGAGCAAGGCGAGCGTATCAAGCGCACGCTCGACCTCGTCAACCTCTCTGGTTTCGAGAAGAAATATCCCTGGCAGCTCTCGGGCGGCATGCAGCAGCGCGCCTCGATCGCCCGTGCGCTGGCCTTCGACGCCGACCTGCTGCTGATGGACGAGCCGTTCGGCGCGCTGGACGAGATCGTGCGCGATCATCTCAACGAGCAATTGCTGGAATTGTGGGGACGCACCAACAAGACCATCTGCTTCGTCACGCATTCCATTCCGGAAGCCGTCTATCTGTCGACGCGCATCGTCGTCATGTCACCGCGCCCGGGCCGCGTCAGCGACATCATCGAATCGACGCTGCCGAGAGAGCGGCCGCTCGACATCCGCGAGACGCCGGAGTTTCTGGCGATCGCAGCGCGCGTGCGCGACGGGCTGCGGGCAGGGCATAGCTATGATGATTGAGCGCCCTGGCAAGCGAGCGGCCACCCACGCCTTCGTCATCCTAGGGCGCCGCGAAGCGGAGTGCGAAGAGGGAGCGCCCCACCAGACCTTCGTCATCCTAGGGCGGAGCAGGCGCGAAGCGGCCTGCGCAGACCCTAGGATCCATGCCGCGACGTGCGCCGAAGGGCAAAAACGGTTCAGAATATCGGCCAAGCAGGGCGAGGCACAGGGAGCCTTGTTCGGCACCGTTGCGGAGCGGAGAGGTAACGGTATGGATCCTAGGGTCTGCGCCGCGTCGCTTCGCTCCTTGCTTCGCCCTAGGATGACGAACGCCTGGTGGGTCGCTCGCGTTACGCAGAGCGCACGCCTGTCCGGCGAGGTCTGCTGATGGACACCTTCCGCGACAAACTCATCCCCGTCACCTCCATCCTCGCTGGGGTGGTCGTGCTCTGGTATGTCTTCGCTGTCATCCTCAACACACCGTTCCAGCGCGATCTCGACCGCCGTGCCAATGAGACCTCCACGTTCAGCGAACTCATCGGCAAGACGTTGTCGCAGCCGAAGCCGACATTGCCGGCGCCGCATCAGGTGGCGGTGAATTTCTTCGAGAACACCTTCCTGCGGCCTATCACCTCGAACCGCAGCCTCGTCTACAATGCCTGGGTGACGCTGTCGTCGACGCTGCTCGGCTTTGCCTTCGGCACGGCGCTCGGCATCATCATTGCGGTCGGCATTGTCCATGTGGCGACGCTCGACCGTAGCCTGATGCCGTGGATCATCGCCTCGCAGACCATTCCCATCCTGGCAGTGGCGCCGATGATCATCGTCGTGCTGGGGGCGATCGGCATCAGCGGCCTGATCCCGAAGGCGATGATCTCGACCTATCTGTCGTTCTTCCCGGTGACTGTCGGCATGGTGAAGGGGCTGCGCTCGCCCGAGATCATGCATCTCGACCTGATGCACACCTACAATGCCAGTCGTGCGCAGACCTTCTGGAAGTTGCGCGTGCCGGCCTCGGTGCCGTTCCTGTTCACATCGATGAAGGTGGCGGTCGCGGCAAGCCTGGTCGGCGCCATCGTCGGCGAACTGCCGACCGGCGCTGTCGCCGGCATCGGCGCCAAGCTTTTGGCCGGTGCCTACTACAGCCAGTCCATCGACATCTGGTCGGCGCTGGTTGCTGGGTCTGTGGTGGCGGCACTTCTGGTCATGGTGGTCGGCATTGCCGGGCGCCTCGTCGACCGCGCCATGGGCGGGAGGCCGGCATGAACCGGCTGAAACCCTCCTGGCAAGCGGTGCTGGCGATCACGCTGTGCTTGATCGCTGTGGCGCTCGGCCCGATCGCCGCGCCGAAAGTCGATGCACTGGCGCAGCCTTCAGGGACGTTGATATACCCCTATGTGGCGACGAACTGGCTGATCTTCGGCGTGCTGCTTCTTGTTGCCTTGATCACGATGGCCAGAATACCGTCCGTCGTCGAAGCGGTTGTGCTTTTCATCGGCGCACATCTGGTCGCCTGGCTGCTGATTGGCGGCATCGCCGGCTTCGAGGGCCTGGCACGGGCGCCCTATTTCCTGCTGCTCACGGGTGCCTGGCTGCTTGGCTGGCGCTGCGTGGCGGTGCTGTCATCATTGCGTCCCTTCGCCAAATGGGCTCGCACCGCGCTGCGCCTGATCATCCCGGCCATCTTCGGCGCCTGGATACTGATCATCTGGGAAGCGGTGACGCGCGGGGCCGGCATACCCTTCATCCTGCTGCCGCCGCCAAGCGCCATCGGCGCACGCATTGCCGGTTCGCTGCCGGTGCTCGGCGCCGATATCAGGCAGACCATTTTCAAGGCGGTGATCTTCGGCTATGTGGTGGGCAGCGGCGCCGGCTTCATCACCGCGGTCCTCGCCGATCGCGTGCCGTTCCTGCGGCGCGGCCTCTTGCCGATCGGCAACATGGTCTCGGCACTGCCGATCATCGGCGTCGCCCCGATCATGGTGATGTGGTTCGGGTTCGACTGGCAGTCCAAGGCGGCGGTGGTCATCATCATGACCTTCTTCCCGATGCTGGTGAACACGGTCGCCGGCTTGGCCGCCTCCGGTCACATGGAGCGCGACCTGATGCGCACCTATGCGTCGGGCTACTGGCCGACGCTGCTGAAGCTCAGGCTGCCGGCAGCCGCGCCCTTCATCTTCAACGCGCTGAAGATCAACTCGACGCTGGCGCTGATCGGGGCCATCGTCGCCGAGTTCTTCGGCACGCCTGTCGTCGGCATGGGCTTCCGCATCTCGACCGAGGTCGGGCGGATGAACATCGACATGGTCTGGGCCGAAATCGCAGTTGCAGCACTTGCGGGTTCGGTCTTTTATGGCGTGGTCGCTCTTGTCGAAAGAGCCGTCACGTTTTGGCATCCCTCTGTCCGTGGTGGATAGGGGCGGTGGGTTTAGGGCACTAACTTCAGAGGGTAAAAAAATGAAAAGACTGATTATTCCCGTTCTGGCCGGCGCGATGTCGCTCGCCGCGTTCCAGGCAATGGCCGCCGACAAGGTGACGTTGCAGCTGAAATGGGTCACGCAGGCCCAGTTTGCCGGCTACTATGTCGCCAAGGCCAAGGGTTTCTATGAGGCCGAAGGTCTCGACGTCGACATCAAGCCGGGCGGTCCCGATATCGCGCCCGAGCAGGTGATCGCCGGCGGCGGCGCCGATGTCATCGTCGACTGGATGGGCGGTGCGCTGGCTGCCCGCGAAAAGGGTGTGCCGCTGGTCAACATCGCCCAGCCGTTCAAGAAGGCCGGCATGGAACTGGTCTGCCCGAAGGACGGCCCGATCAAGACCGAAGCCGACTTCAAGGGCCACACGCTCGGCGTCTGGTTCTTCGGCAACGAGTATCCGTTCTACGCCTGGATGAACAAGCTCGGCCTCAAGACCGACGGCGGCCCGGACGGCGTCACCGTCTTGAAGCAGAGCTTCGACGTGCAGCCGCTGATCCAGAAGCAGGCGGATTGTATCTCGGTCATGACTTACAACGAGTACTGGCAGTTGATCGACGCCGGCTACAAGCCCGAACAGCTGACCGTGTTCAACTACTCGGCCATGGGCAACGACCTGCTCGAGGACGGGCTCTATGCGTCCGAAGACAAGCTCAAGGACCCGGCCTTCGAAGACAAGATGGTGCGTTTCGTGCGCGCCTCGATGAAGGGCTGGAAATACGCCATCGACAACAATGACGAAGCCGCAGGCATCGTCATGGACGGCGGCGGCCAGGACGAGAACCACCAGAAGCGCATGATGAGCGAAGTCGCAAAGCTGATCGACAATGCCGACGGCAAGCTCGACCCGGCGACCTACGAGCGCACCGCCAAGGCGCTGCTCGACCAGAAGATCATCACCAAGGAGCCGACCGGCGCCTACACCACTGCCATCACCGACAAGGCAGTCAAGTAAGCCTGGTCGGCAACACATCTATCCAGAACGCGGCGCCTCCGGCAGAAATGTCAGAGGCGCCGTTCCTTTATGGTGTTCATGACGAAACTGGTTTCGATCGAGGCGACGCATTTCAGCCGCGCGATCTTTTCCTTGATGAAGCGCTCATACTTCTCAAGGCTTCCCGTCACCACCTTCAGCACATAGTCGCGCGAACCGGTGACGAGGTGGCATTCCAGCACCTCTTCCCAGCCGCGTATCGCGTCCTCGAACATGACGATCTCGTCCTCGTTCTGGCGGCTGAGCCGGATGGTGGCGATGGCGACCATGTTCCAGCCGAAGGCTGAGGGATCGACCAGCGTGGTGTAGCCCCTGATAATTCCGGTTTCCTCCAGCCGCCGCACCCGCCTCAGGCAGGGCGACGGCGACAGGCCGATCCGCTCGGCAAGCTCGTTGTTGGTGATGCGGGCGTCTGCCTGCAGTTCGCGCAGGATCTTGCGGTCGAAATCATCGGCTATCTTCTGCTGCATTTTTGCGCCCATTCAGCAATTCGTTGCGGGAGTGCAGTCATATCAGCTTGAAAATAGCAAGGACTGGCGGATGAGGATCGCATAAATTGCCGCGCGATATCACTCGAAAAAGGCAGGAAAGATCATGACCGCGCCACGCCCGTCGAAAACCCATATCGGCAACCACAAGCTCCACCCGGAGACGCTGATGCTGAGCTATGGCTTCGATCCGCAGCTTTCGGAGGGCGCGGTCAAGCCGCCGGTGTTCCTGACCTCGACCTTCGTGTTCAAGTCGGCGGAAGAAGGACGCGACTTCTTCGATTACACCTCCGGCCGCAAGGAGCCGCCGAGCGGCACGGCGTCCGGCCTGGTCTATTCGCGCTTTAACCATCCCAACAGCGAGATCGTCGAGGACCGTCTGGCAATCTATGAAGGGACGGATGCCTGCATCCTGTTTTCATCAGGCATGTCGGCGATCGCCACGACACTGCTCGCCTATATCAGGCCGGGCGACGTCATCCTTCATTCGCAGCCGCTTTACGGCGGCACCGAGACGCTTTTGACGCGCACGCTCTCCAGTTTCGGCATCGGTGCTGTCGGTTTTGCGGACGGCGTCGACGAGACGGCGGTGCGCACGGCCTCCGACGCCGCCGTCGCGAAGGGCCGCGTGTCGGTCATCCTGATCGAGACGCCGTCAAATCCGACCAACAGCCTGGTCGACATCGCGCTGATGCGGAAGATCGCCGACGAGATCGGCGCGAGCCAGGGGTCGACGCCGATCGTCGTCTGCGACAACACGCTGCTCGGCCCGGTGTTCCAGCGGCCGATCGAACATGGCGCCGACGTGTCCGTCTATTCGCTGACCAAATATGTCGGCGGCCATTCCGACCTGATCGCGGGCGCCGCCATGGGCGGCAAGGCGGTCACCAAGCCGATCAAGGCGCTGCGCGGCGCGATCGGCACGCAGCTCGACCCGCATTCCTGCTGGATGCTCGGCCGCTCGCTGGAGACGCTGTCGATCCGCATGGAGCGGGCCAACGACAATGCGCGGCTGGTCGCCGAATTCCTGCGCGACCATGCCAAGGTCGAGAAGGTGCATTACCTGCCGTTCCTGGGCGAGGAAACGCCGGCTGGCCGCACCTACAGGGCGCAATGCACTGGTGCCGGCTCGACCTTCTCCTTCGATATCAAGGGCAGAGAGAAGGCGGCTTTCGCCTTTCTCAACAATTTGCAGATCTTCAAGCTGGCGGTGAGCCTGGGCGGAACGGAATCCTTGGCCAGCCACCCCGCGGCCATGACGCATTCGGGCATACCCTTCGAGGTGCGCGAGCGCATCGGCGTGCTGGAGACCACGGTCAGGCTGTCGATCGGCGTGGAGCACCCGGACGATCTGATCGCCGACCTGACGCAGGCGCTGGCGGCGGTCTGACGCTCCCCGTATCCGGGGTATCGCGCGGTCCATTAGTTTGCACGTAAGTGTTACTCGCGCGCAGCCATTCGCTCTTATAAGCGTTGTGCCGATACATCCGCGCGCCGGGGAGCCGTGGCTGGATGTCATCAGCAAACGGAGATCCTCATGCGTATCAAATCCTTGGCGCCGATGCTTTCGGCACTGGCCATCTCGGCGTCCTTCCTTACGGCAGCGCCGGCCCTGGCCGAGACGGTGAAGCTGAAAGCGACGCTCGACGGCGCCCAGCAGAACCCGCCGGTGACCACAAAAGGCAAGGGCACCGCAGCTCTTACCTTCGACACGGCCACGAAGAAACTCAGCTGGAACGTCAAATATTCCGGCCTCAGCGGGCCGGCGACCGCGGGACACATTCACGGCCCGGCTGCGATGGGCGAAAACGCCGGGGTGGCGATCCCGTTCAAGGGCAAGCTCAAGAGCCCGATCAAGGGATCGGCTGTGCTGGCCGACGCGCAGGCCGCCGACCTGATGGGCGGCAAGGACTATGTCAATTTGCACACGGCAGCCAACAAGGACGGCGAAATCCGCGGACAGATCGAGGCCGCGAAATAGCGCAAGCCGCATGACAGAAAGGGCGGGCGACCGCCTCTTTTTTTGTTTGAATTACGCCTTGTCGCGTATCTGCGTCATCGTCTTGGTCGGCGTGATCGCTTCGGGGTCGAGGCGGATTTCCACGATCGCCGGCTTGCCGCTGGCGCGGGCACGTTCGAAGGCCGGGGCGAAATCGGCGGTCTTGTCGACCGTTTCGCCATGGCCGCCATAGGCGCGGGCGAGAGCCGCGAAGTCGGGGTTC
Source organism: Mesorhizobium sp. M7A.F.Ca.US.010.02.1.1 (assembly GCF_004023085.1). Lineage (NCBI taxonomy): Bacteria > Pseudomonadati > Pseudomonadota > Alphaproteobacteria > Hyphomicrobiales > Phyllobacteriaceae > Mesorhizobium > Mesorhizobium sp. M7A.F.Ca.US.010.02.1.1. The sequence continues at coordinate 135,179 of NZ_RZRV01000007.1, forward strand.
TTAAGATCGGTGGCGACGACGCGGCCGGGATATTCGCGCTCCTGATGCATGCGGATGGTGCCGTAGATGCCGTTGTTGACGACGACCACAATGATAGGCAGGTCATACTGCACGGCGGTGGCGAATTCCTGCCCGTTCATCAGGAAGCAGCCGTCGCCGGCAAAAGCGACCACGGTGCGCTCCGGAAACAGCTCTTTGGCAGCGACGGCCGCAGGCGTGCCATAGCCCATCGAGCCCGATGTCGGCGCACCTTGAGTGGCGAAGCGGCGGAAGCGGTGGAAGCGATGCACCCAGGTCGCGTAATTGCCGGCGCCATTGGTGAGAATGGCGTCGTCGGGCAGCATCTTTTCGAGGTAGTTCATGATGGGGCCCATCTGGACCGAGCCGGGGCCGCCTTCAGGTGGCGTCGACCAGTCGAGATAGGCGGCATGCAGCTTTGGTGTCTCGGCTGCCCAGGTCGGCTCCGAGGCCGGCTTGCGCTTGGCGAAAGCGTCGATGAAGGCGGACGGCGAGGCGTTGATCGCCAGTGTCGGCCTGTAGACGCGGCCGAGCTCGCCAGCGTCGGCATGGACATGGACCAGCGTCTGGTCGGGGTAGGGGCTTTTCAGCAGCGTGTAGTCGGACGACGGCATTTCGCCCATGCGGCCGCCGATCAGCAGCACGAGATCGGCCTGCTTGATCGCTGTCGCCAGCTTCGGATTGATGCCGATGCCGACATCGCCGGCATAGTTCGGGTGCAGATGATCGAACAGCATCTGGCGGCGGAAGGAGCAGCCCACCGGCAGCGACCACGCCTCGGCGATCGTGCGCATTTGCGCCACCGCCTCGGCGTCCCAGCGCGTGCCGCCAAGGATGACGAACGGCCGCTTGGACTTGGCCAGCAGCTTTTCCAGCGCATCGAGCTCCGCTTCGCCCGGCCGTGTCTCAACCGGCGTGTGCGGCAAGGCGATAGGTGCTTCGACGATGCTGGTCAGCATGTCTTCGGGCAGCGAGATCACCACCGGGCCGGGCCGGCCCGATGTCGCCACCGCGAAGGCGCGGGTGACGAATTCGGGGATGCGCGAGGCGTCGTCGATCTCGACCACCCATTTGGCGATATCGCCGAAGAACCTCTTATAATCGACCTCTTGGAACGCTTCACGCTCCTTGGCGTGGCTGGCGACCTGGCCGATGAACAGGATGACGGGTATAGAATCCTGCATGGCGATGTGGATGCCGGCCGAGGCGTTGGTGGCGCCGGGGCCGCGGGTGACGAAGCAGATGCCGGGCTTCCCGGTCAGGCGGCCGTGGCAATCGGCCATCATCGCGGCACCGCCTTCCTGGCGGCAGACGATGGTGCGGATCGCAGAATCGTGCAGCGCGTCGAGCACCGCCAGATAGGATTCACCCGGCACACAATAGATGCGGTCGGTGCCGTTGGCTTCGAGCGCGTCGACGATGAGTTGTCCGCCGGTCTTCATTGTCCAGACTTCTCCAGTTCGGCAAGGATTTCTTGCGTGTGCTCGCCCAGGCGCGGCGAGGGGCGCTCATAGACCAGCGGCGTGCCCGACATCACCATCGGCGCACGCACCGAAGGCAGAAGATTGCCATGGCCGTCGTCGAGATCAAGCCGCATGCCGCGCGCGATCGTCTGCGGATCGGCAAACATCTGGCCGATCGTGTTGATCGGGCTCGCCGGCACGCTGGCCGCTTCCAGCTTGGCCAGCAGCGGATCGCGGTCAAAAACCTTCAGCGCCTCGATCATGCGCTCATGCAATTTCACCCGGTTGGCGACCCGGGCGGGGTTGGTGGCGAAGTCGGGATTGGCAGGCAGGTCGCCCAGTCCGACAGCGGCGCAGAATTTGGCGAACTGGCCGTCATTGCCGACCGCCAGGATGATGTGCCCATCCCGGACCGGCACCACCTCGTATGGGGCGATGTTCATATGCGCATTGCCCATCTGCACCGGCGATTTGCCGGAGACGAGATAGTTCAAATTCTGGTTGCCGAGCGCCGAGATCTGGGTGTCGAAGAGCGCCATGTCGACGTGCTGGCCTTCGCCGGTTTGTTCGGCATGGCGCAATGCTGCCTGGATGGCGATGACCGAATAAAGGCCGGTGAAGATGTCGGAGATGGCGACGCCCGCTTTTTGCGGCTCGCGGCCGACCTCGCCGGTGATCGACATCATGCCGGCCATGGCCTGGATGATGAAGTCGTAGCCGGCGCGCGGCGCATAGGGTCCGTCCTGGCCGAAGCCGGTGATCGAGCAATAGACGAGGCGCGGGTTGATCTTGCGCAGGCTGTCATAGTCGAGGCCGTATTTCTTCAGACCGCCGAGCTTGAAGTTCTCGATCAGCACGTCCGAGGTGGCGACCAGCCGGCGCACGGTCTCGGCCCCTTCCGGTGTCGAGAAATCGATGGCGATGGAGCGCTTGCCGCGATTGCAGGAATGGTAATAGGCGGCCGACAGGTTCTCGCCGTCCTTGCCCATGACGAAGGGTGGCCCCCATTTGCGGGTGTCGTCGCCGCCATCGGGGCTTTCGACCTTGATGACATCGGCGCCGAGATCGGCAAGCAACTGCCCGGCCCATGGCCCGGCAAGGATGCGGGCGAGTTCGACGACGCGGACGCCTTTCAGCGGGGGCTCAGCCATGGATCACCGTGGTTGCCGCAATCACCGTGACTGCTGCGAAAGCAGAGCCTCTATCAAGCCCTGCAACGGCTGTCACGGCTCTTGCAATGGGCCAATCCGTCACGCTTTGAGGACTTTGTCGGCCCAGGCGGCGAAATCATCCATGATGATGTCGCGATTCACCTCGTTCAGGCTTTCGTGGCGGGTGCCGGCGTAAACCTTTGAAACCAGATTCGAAAAGCCCATCGCGCGCATGCGGCTGGCAAGATGCGTGATCCCTTTGCCATAATCCGAGGCGGGATCTCTTTCGCCGCCGACGATGCTGATGGGCAGGTCGCGCCGGATGCCGGCAAAGCCGGCATCCTTGCCGCCGTTCAGCGCCATCGAGACCACATCGCGCCACATCGACACCGAGGCATCCCAGCCGCAGAGCGGATCGGCGATGTATTTCGCCACTTCCGCCTCGTCGCGCGACAGCCAGTCGAACAATGTGCGGTGATTGGGCACCGCCTTGCCCCAGGCCTGGAAGGTGAGCTTCGGCAGCAGACGCGATGGCACGTCGGAGCCGAGCCGCATCCGTTCCCAGGCAAGGATGCCCAGCGCCACCTGTCCGAGCAGGCCTTGGGAGAAATTGCCGTTCCAGATACCGGCGGCATGAACGCGCGGCGAGTGGCGTAACAGGTAGTTCAGCGCGACCGACGCTCCCATCGAATGACCAAACAGGATGACCGGTCTGTTTGGCTGTTCGCGGGCGATAAGATCATGGATGGCGCCGACGTCGGCTATCACCTTGGCCGGGCCGTCGCTGGCGGCGAACCTGCCGAGCGGCGCGTCGGGCGCCTTGGTCGCGCCATGGCCGCGATGATCGTGGACATAGACATCGAAGCCGCGGGAGCCAAGAAAATCGGCAAAGCGGGCATAGCGCGCTGCGTGCTCGGCCAGGCCATGATTGATCTGGACGACGGCGCGTGCCCGGCCATCGGCCTGCCTGACGAAAAGATTGAGCTCGGCACCGGTTGGGGAGCGAACCACGCGCTGCTGGCTGAATGACATGCCGCTCGGTCCCGCCCTTGCATTATCGTCGTTGGCTTTGTTTGCGCCGGCCCACATTATGCGTCAATCCAGCAAACCCGCTTTTCGCGACGATGTTTCTTGCGTTTGGCCAGCAAAATATCGCAATTCTGACATGGAGACAGCTTCAGTCTGTCGCCCACTTGTCCAGCCGAGGATTTTCCATGCGCATTGGTGTCGTTTTCGGATTGGCCATGCTGGCCGCGTCGCTGGCCGGTGCCGCGCGTGCCGACGTCAAGATGAGCGGCTCCTTTGTGGCCGACGCTGCCTGTCCGGCAACGCAAGCCATCAAGAACGGCAAGAACCCCGGCAATGTCTCGACCGATGCCGGGCAGAGCTATCGGCTGCTTGCCGGCAACAAGGATACGCCGACGCATTATCTCATCCTGGTGCCGGGCGCCGATCCGGAGCGCCGCTGGGTGAAGGTCAGCTGCGGCCACGTTTCCGGCAGCAGCGCGGCGACCGTGCCGGCCGCACCTGACGGGCAAGGCAAGCCGGCGGCATCGGGGAAACCCGAATACGTCTTCGCGCTGAGCTGGCAGCCGGCGTTTTGCGAGACAAAGTCGAACAAGACCGAATGCAGGGCGCAGAGTGCTGGTGATTTCGACGCCACGCATTTCACCTTGCACGGTCTCTGGCCGCAGCCGAACGGCAATTTCTATTGCCAGGCGACGGCGAGCGACAAGGCCAACGACAATCCGGCCCACTGGAAAGACCTGCCGCCGGTCAATCTTGACGCCAACACCCGCACGGAACTCGATCAGGTGATGCCCGGCACGGCCTCCCACCTCGATCGGCATGAATGGATCAAGCACGGCACCTGCTACGGCAAGAGCCAGCAGGACTATTTCTCCGATGCGCTCAACCTGATGCGCGCGGTGAACAGCTCGCCGGTGCGCGAACTCTTTGCCAAGAACATCGGCGGCAAGCTGACGGCGGACCAGATCCGCGGCGCTTTCGACACTGCCTTCGGGGCGGGAGCAGGGGATCGCGTGCGCGTTTCCTGCGTCATCGATCCGTCGAGCGGCAGGCGGCTGATCGGCGAACTGACGCTCGGCCTCGCGGGTCCGATCGGGCCCAACAGCTCGCTTAAGGATCTGCTGCTGGCTTCGGTGCCGACCAACAAGGCCGGCTGCCCGACAGGCAATGTCGACGCGATCGGCTTCCAGTAACTCTCAACAGAGATACCGGACTGTCGCGCTGCCGCGCCCTGGTGCTATGCTGCGAGCGCATCATTCTGGCGGGGGCGGCAATGGATGGCATGACGAGCAGCGCGCTGGCGCGGCTGGCTTTCTGGGCCAAGGGCATGGTCTCGATAAACGATGCCCGCATGGAATGGCCGGGCTTTTCGTATACCGACGCCGAGTGGGCACGCATGCGGACGCTCTCCGAACCGATCGGCGTCGGCACCTACCAGCTGTTCACGATCGTCAATGCGGCGATCTTCATCACGATCGCGGCGATCGGCATTTTCGGTGTCTTCCTGCCGCTGGCGACGCTGCTGTTTCCCATAGCGGCGGAAACCAGCGCGCTGAAGTTTTCGCTCCTGCTGGCCGCTTGCGCTTTCCTGATCATCGGGCTCGGTCTGCCGATCTCGATGCACCTTTCGGCCATGCTGGTGGGCGGCAAGACGGTGCGGGCGGTGCTGGTTCCAGCACTCGGCGACGAGGCGTTGGCGTCAAAAGTGTCCTGGCAGATCAACCGCATCATGCTGGTCATGTGCGGCTTGCTGGTGCCGGGCATCCTGCTGTTCATTGCCTACGATATCCAGGCCGGGCCGATCATCACGGTGCTGAAATGGCTGGCGATCGCGCTGATGGCGGTTTCGACCGTGACGGGCTTTCGACGGCAGAGGAATTCGTAACGAACTAGATCTGTGCGGATTTGGTCCGCGCAGCGGCTGTGTCGGCTTCTTGGCCGCCCGGCTCGCCGACGACGCGATCGCGGCCGGTCGACTTCGCCTTGTAGAGACGCTGGTCGGCAAGCGCGAACAGGTCGGCAAGGCAGCGCGTGGTTTCGCTGACGCTGGAAACGCCAGCGCTGACGGTGAGCTCGAAGCGACTGGTGGCGGCCGAGCCCTTGACCGCGTGGCGAATGCTTTCGCCGAACAGCCTGGCGACCGAGTGCGGACGCGAACTGAGGATGGCGAATTCCTCGCCGCCGATGCGGAACACCTGGTCCTCGGCGCTTGCCGTCTCGCCAAGCAGGGCCGCGACCGCCTTCAACACCTTGTCGCCTTCGGCATGGCCGAAACGGTCATTGATCGATTTGAAATGGTCGACATCGATGATCAGCAGGCTGAGCGGCCTGGCGGTGCGCAGGCTGGCCTGGACGGCGGCTTCACCGTCGGCGTCGAAGCGCCCGCGGTGCAGCAGGCCGGTCAGGCCGTCCCGCCCGACATGTTCGACCAGCGCTTCGTAGCGTTCGCGATAGGTCAGCGTATCGAAGATATCGGTCAATCCGCGCGGCGCGGTGACTTGGCGCTCCTCGAACCATTTGAGATAGGCGACGAGCATGGTGCTGAACGTCACCGCCGCCGCCATCTTGGCGAACCAGCCGCCGAAAAAGACGGCTATCGGCGCGCCGGCAACGAAATGCAGGGCGGTGAAAAACCCGGCCTGGTCGAATGTCAGCACGCAAGCGACCGAAATCAGGATGCGCGCGAACGGCGCCTTGCGCAGATAACGCCCGAGCTTTTCATAAAGCAGGATGATCAGGATGGCATCGACGAACAGCAGCGTCGTGCCCCACACCATCAGCCAGCCCATCTGGTCGATGAAGCCGATGTCTGGAAGCCTGCCGTCGGGAAGTGCCGCGATGACGTGCAGGCGCAGCAGCAGCACCAGCCCGATCATCAGCGCATTGCCGAGCAGCAGGCCGTAGATCGGCTGACGCACAGTGGCGGCATCCTCCTTCATATAGAGCAGCAAAAGCATCACCAGCTTGCCGGAAAACAGCACCGCCGAGCCAGGCGAGACCATGCCGAACGGCAAGGCGACGTAAAAAACGCTGGCGAGGTAGGTCTCGAGGAAGTGCATGACACCGAGCGCGCAGATGAACACGCCGAGGCCGATGCGCCTCCGGAAGCGGAAAAGCGTCACCATGACGCTGAAGTAGACGACCGCTTCGGCAAGGAGCAGGAAACTGTTCAGCAATGCCGTCGACCCGATCTCTTTCTCGAAATCGCGAATAGCGAGCGATTCCACTCCGATCCTGTTTTGACGCCGAAGAGTTAACCGGAGATTTCAGCACGCTTCGTGCTGGTGGAAAACTTCGGCGGTTGGCGGACACTTCCGCGTGTGACCGGGCAGATATGGCAAAAGCGATTGCCGTTCGCCGCCGCATCGCCTACATAGCGGCCAACCTCCACTCAATTCGACAGATCCAGTCAGTTTTCTGGGCCAGTCAGTTTTTTCAGGGAAAGCGCGCGTGGCACGCCAGTTCATCTATCACATGGCCGGCCTCAACAAGGCCTATGGCACCAAGAAGGTGCTCGAGAATGTCCATCTCTCCTTCTATCCCGACGCCAAGATCGGCATCCTCGGCCCCAACGGTTCGGGCAAGTCGACGATCCTCAAGATCATGGCCGGGCTCGACAAGGAGTGGAACGGCGAAGCCTGGCTGGCCGAAGGCGCAACCGTCGGCTACCTGGCGCAGGAGCCGGCGCTCGATCCGGACAAGACCGTGTTCGAAAACATCATGGAAGGCGTTGCCGCCAAGACCGCGATCATCGAACGCTATAACGAATTGATGATGAACTACTCCGACGAGACGGCCGACGAGTCGGCCAAGCTTCAGGACGAGATGGACCGGCTCAACCTGTGGGATCTCGAACAGCAGGTCGAGATGGCGATGGAAGCGCTGGGCTGTCCGCCCAAGGATTCGGAAGTCACCAAGCTTTCGGGCGGCGAACGCCGCCGCGTCGCGCTCTGCCAGCTTCTGCTGCGCCAGCCTGATCTGCTGCTGCTCGACGAACCGACCAACCATCTCGACGCCGAAACCACAGCGTGGCTGGAAAAGCATCTGCGTGCCTATCCTGGCGCCGTGATGATCATCACCCACGATCGCTACTTCCTCGACAACGTCACCGGCTGGATCCTCGAACTCGACCGCGGCCGCGGCATTCCCTATGAGGGCAACTACACCAAATACCTCGAAGCCAAGGCCAAGCGGCTCAAGCAGGAAGGCCGCGAGGACGATGCCCGCCAGCGCGCCATCGGCCGCGAGCGCGAATGGATCCAGTCGAGCCCGAAGGCCCGCCAGACGAAGTCCAAGGCGCGTATCCAGGCGTTCCAGGATCTTTTGGATGCAGCCGACAAGCGGCGTCCGAGCGATACGCAGATCGTCATCCCGCATGGCGAGCGGCTCGGCAATGTGGTGATCGAGGCGGAAGGCCTGTCGAAGGGCTTTGGCGACACGCTTTTGATCGACGGCCTGGAATTCAAGCTGCCGCCCGGCGGCATCGTCGGCGTCATCGGCCCGAACGGCGCCGGCAAGACGACGCTGTTTCGTATGATCACCGGCCAGGAAAAGCCGGATGCGGGCTCAGTGCGCGTCGGCGAAACGGTGAAGCTCGGCTATGTCGACCAGAGCCGCGATGCGCTCGATCCGTCAAAGACGGTGTGGGAAGAGATTTCCGGCGGCGCCGAAGTGGTCAAGCTCGGCAAGTTCGAGGCCAACACGCGTGCCTATTGCGCGTCGTTCAACTTCCGCGGCGGCGACCAGCAGCAGAAGGTCGGCAATCTGTCCGGCGGTCAGCGCAACCGCGTGCATCTGGCCAAGATGCTGAAGACCGGCGGCAATGTGCTGCTGCTCGACGAACCGACCAACGATCTCGACACCGAAACGCTGGCGGCACTCGAAGACGCGCTGGAAAACTTCGGCGGCTGCGCCGTCATCATCTCGCACGATCGTATGTTCCTCGATCGCCTGGCGACGCACATCCTTGCCTTCGAGGGCGACAGCCATGTTGAATGGTTCGAAGGCAATTTCGAGGATTACGAGCAGGACAAGATCCGCCGCCTCGGGCCGGATGCCGTCAACCCGCACCGCATGACCTACAAGAGGCTGACGCGGTAGGGGGTTTTCCGGGCGGCGAATTCTCAAGAAGACGTGAGGAGTTCACATGGCTGATTGGTCCGCCGCCCAATATCTGAAATTCGAGGACGAGCGCACGCGGCCCGCGCGAGACCTGGTGGCACAGGTGCCAGTGGACTTCCCGCGCCGGGTCGTCGACATCGGCTGCGGGCCGGGCAACTCGACCGAGCTGCTCGTCGAGCGCTGGCCGGATGCGCAGGTGAGCGGCTTCGACACTTCGCCCGACATGATCGAGAAGGCGAGGGCGCGTCTGCCCGAGGTCACCTTTGATCTGGCCGATGCCTCCAAATGGCAGCCGGCGGAGCCGGTCGACGTGATCTTCGCCAATGCGGTGTTCCAGTGGCTGCCCGAGCATCCCGCTGTGTTCCAGCGGCTGATGGGTTTTCTTGCGCCAGGCGGCGCGCTGGCCATCCAGATGCCCGACAATATGGGCGAGGACTCGCACCGCCTGATGCGTGAAACCGCCGCCGAAATGCCGTTTGCCGAAAAGCTCAAGGGCGCGGCACGCGGCCCGCTGCAGCCGGTGTCGTTCTATTATGACCTGCTGTCGCCGCTCAGCGATCGGCTGGATATCTGGCACACCATCTACAACCACCCGCTTGCCGATGCGCAGGCGATCGTCGAATGGGTGAAATCGACGGGCTTGAAACCGTTCCTCGATCCGCTGGGCGCCGACGAGCGGACGATGTTCCTCGACAGCTACACGGCCAGGATCGCCAAGGCCTATCCGAAGACGGCAAGCGGCAAGGTGCTTTTGCGCTTTCCGCGCATTTTCATTGTCGCAAAACGAGCTTGATTATCCGTGTTGCGCGGCGTCTTAGGGCCGCTTGGCTTTGCCTGTGGCCATGTCGAGGATCGGCTTAAGTCGGCCCAGATCTTTGGTTTAAGCCGGCGTAAACCGCCTCGGTGAGAAAACTGTTGCGTCGGAGCATTCCGGCGCCCACATGAAGCCGCAGCGCCTGCGGATGGGACGGACTGGACATGCATCGCGTCATCATCAGCGGCATCGGCGTTGAAATCCCCGAGCCCACAATCACCAATGAAGAACTGGTCGCCAGCTTCAATGCCTGGGTCGACCTGGAAAACGCGCGTCGCCTGGATACTGGCGAGCCGCCGCTGCCGAAATCGGACAGCGACTTCATCGTCCACGCCTCGGGCGTGCGCACCCGCCATGTCATCGAGCGCGAGGGCATTCTCGATCCGACCCGGATGGCGCCGCGCATTCCGGCGCGGCCCGACGACGCGCTGTCGCTGGAGGCGGAGTTCGGCATCGCCTCGGCGAAGAAGGCCCTCGACCACGCCGGGCTGCAGCCGTCGGATATCGACCTGGTGATCTGCTCGGCCTCGCATCACCAGCGGCCCTATCCGGCGATCGCCATTGAAATGCAGGAGGCGTTGGGGACGAAGGGCGCCGGCTTCGACATGGGGCTTGGCTGTTCCTCGGCCGCGGCCGCCTTGCACGTTGCCGTCAACCTGGTGCGGTCGGGCGCGCACAAACGCATCCTGGTGACGACGCCGGAGATCATCACCGGGCATCTCAATTTCCGCGACCGGCAGACGCATTTCATCTTCGGCGACGCTTCGGTGTCGATGGTGGTCGAAGGCCTGGCCAAGGGCGACAAGCGGCCGGGGCGCTTCGAGGTGCTCGACACGCGCGTCTGGACGCAGATGTCGAACAACATCCGCACCAATCTGGGCTATCACACCCGCACCGCCCAGGAAGATCCTTACATGATCAACCTGGAAGGCAATCTGATCAAGCAGGTCGGCAACAAGGTGTTCAAGGAAGTCACCGTCGCCGGGCAAAAATTCATCGTCGAATTCCTCGCCGAGCACGGGCTGACGCCGCAGGCGATCAGGCGCTTCTGGCTGCATCAGGCCAATGCGCGCATGAATGCGATGATCCTGAAACTGTCGTTCGGCCACGAAGTCGACCACGACCGCGCGCCGATGGTGCTGGAGCGGCTGGGCAACACGGCGGGCGCCGGCGCCATCGTCGCGCTGTCGGAGAACCACGCCGACATGAAGCCCGGCGATTTCGGCCTGATCTGCGCCTTTGGCGCGGGGTATTCGATAGGCGGCGCGCTTCTCAGGATGCTGTAGAGAGCTATTCGTGTCAGACCGGTGCGAACGGCACCAGCATCGGCACCCGTCTGATATAGTCGTCATAGGCGCTGCCCAACTCGTCGTGCAGGAAACTCTCTTCCAGTCTTGCCTTCGTCACGATGCCGATGATGAGCGATGCGAGACCTCGATACCGGGCCTCCGCCCTTGAATCCGGCGCGCTGCTGGGCATGGGCGGACCATATGGCGGCGGACCAGACACCATCCAACCAAAGCAACGTGATTGCCGTCACGGGTCGCATGATCGGCCTCCGTGAATTGTCTGGACGTCACCATGAACGGCACGTCGGTAATGCGCCATCACATCGATGACAGGTAAGAAATGCGTGATCGCCATCATATCGATGGTGTTGATCGGACAATCAGTACTTTCGACTGGACGCCTCGAAGTCCGCCCGGCTACTTCGCTGGATGACGAAAGGAAAGAACGCCATGTTGGATCTCTTCCCCGAGGCAGAAAAGCCGGTTGAAATCATCCCCGCGCGAAAGCTTGCCGCCAGGGCGGCAGCGCTTTACGTGGCGCCGGCGGATCATTTTCAGACCCGCCCGGTGGACGAATTGCGGCTGGGTTTCGACGGCATTTCAGGCGACTTCCATGCCGGACCGACACGGCGCTCGGGCGGGCGCGAGCCCTGGTATCCGCGCGGCACGGAAATACGCAACGAACGGCAATTGTCCATCGTGGCGGCGGACGAGCTGGCGGTTGTCGCCGAACGCATGGGCCTGGCCGAGATCAGGCCGGAGTGGATCGGCGCCAATCTTGTGATCGAAGGGGTGCCGAACCTCTCGATGCTGCCGGCCGGCACGCTGCTGTTCTTCAAGGGGGGCGTCACCATCAAGGTCGACGCACAGAACGGCCCGTGCCGCATCGCCGGCCGGTCGATCGCCGAAAACGCCGGATTGGCCGACGTCGAAGCCGGCGCGCTACTGTTCCCAAAAATGGCGAAGCGGCTGCGCGGCGTCGTCGCCTGGGTCGAGAAGCCGGGAACGGTCAAGACCGGCGAAGAGATTTCGGTGCGCGTGCCGGAACAGTGGATCTATAAAGCCTGAGGCGAGCTACGCCGCCCATGGAGCGGCGTAGCAAGAGTGCTGGACTTCAGCCCTTGCGGTTCTTCTTGGCGCCTTGCGCCATGATGGAGACGTCGTCCCACTTCTCCCAGCTGGCGATGCGGTTGGCGTATTCCTGTTTGATCATCGGCAGGCCGCCGTCGCCGAAGAACACCCTGAGCGGCGGCTCGGCGGCATCGACAATGGCCAGCATGGCCGGCCCGGTGGCCTCTGGATCGCCGGCGACTGAATTGGCGCGGCGCTCCGTCATCTTGGCACGGGCCGGTGCATAGGCCTCGATCGGTTGGGACACCTTGGCCGACGGGCCGGCCCAGTCGGTGGAGAAACCGCCGGGTTCGACCAGCGTCACATGGATGCCGAATTCCGCGACCTCGATGCTCAGCGACTGGCTGAAGGCCTCCAGCGCCCATTTCGAGGCGTGGTAGAGGCCGAGCGAGGCAAAGGCATTGACGCCGCCGATCGACGAGATCTGGATGATGTGGCCGAAATGCTGTGCCCGCATGATCGGCAGTGCGGCCTGAGTGACCCACAGCGCGCCGAAGACATTGGTTTCGATCTGGTCGCGTGCTTCCTGTTCGCTGACCTCCTCGATGGCGCCGAAATGGCCGTAGCCGGCATTGTTGATGACGACGTCGAGCCGGCCAAAGCGCTTGTGCGCTTCGGCGACAGCGGCATCGACGGCTTTCTTGTCTGTGACGTCGAGCTTTATCGCGGCAATCCTGTCGCCGTATTTCTGGACGAGATCGGCGAGCGTGCCGGCGTCGCGGGCAGTCGCCGCGACGCTGTCGCCACGCGCGAGTGCCGCCTCGGCCCAGACGCGGCCAAAGCCCTTCGACGATCCGGTGATGAACCAAACCTTGTTTGTCATGATCTTGGAGTCCTTGCCCCTGCGGGCGTGATTTTTGGGTGAAAGCGGAGGCTTCTCCGCTTTCGGGCATATACGGTCGATCCTCTGATTTTCCAGAGCCGACGGGAATGTTTTGAAAAGACCCCTGAATTATCAGGGATAATTCACCTGGGACGACCAGGCCGCGTCATCGTGCTTTTGCCAGTAGCGCGCCATCAGCCGGCTGGTGATCGCGCCGACCTTGCCGTCGGCGATCCGAACACCGTCGATCTCCATCACCGGCATGATGCCGCCTGCGGTCGAGGTGATGAAAACCTCGTCTGCCTCGTGCAATGCGGCAACGCTGACATCGGTGGCGGTGGCTGCAAGACCTTCTTCGGCGCACAGATCAAAGACAGTGCGGCGGGTGATGCCGGGCAGCACACCGATGGAAGGCGTCGACAGTTTGCCATCCTTGACGCAGAAGACGTTGAAGCCCGGGCCTTCGGCGACATTGCCGTTGAAGTCCAGAAGCAACGCAGTCTCGGCGCCGCGATCATAGGCATCGTAGAGGCCGCGCACCAGATCGAGCCAGTGGTAGTTCTTGATCGCCGGGTCGATCGAGGCCGGTGGAATGCGCACCTTGTCGCTGATGGCGACACGCAGGCCGCGCTGCAATTGCTCGGCATTGGCGACCGAGCCGAAAGGCACGGCGAACGCCATGAAGCGGTTGACCGCCTGGCGCGGGTCGCGGCTGAAGGTCGGCGAGGCGCCGCGCGTGCACAGCATTTCGACATAGGCGGCGCGATGACCGGACAGCGCCACACAATTGTGCAGGATTTCGGTCACGCCGTCGCGATCGAAGGGGATGGTCATGCGCAGCTTGTCCAGCCCGCCGAAGAAGCGGTCGAGATGCAGGTCGAGGCGGAAGAAGCGACCGTTCCAGACATGCACGGTGTCGTAAGTGGCATCGGAATGCAGAAAACCCCAGTCCAGCACCGAGACCTTGGCTTGCGACATCGGCAGGTATTGGTCGTCGAGGAAAGCGACGCCCTCGGGGTAGGAGTGCGGGTCGACATGGCGGTCGCCAACCAGGGGCAGTTGCTTCTCGTCCTGTGTTGCCATCGTCCGGCTCATTGGGGCCTCCTGTCGCGCAAGGCGAGAGGCTAGCGGCGCCAGACAGAAGGCATAGAGCCACCCGCCCGACGCTGTTCGGCCTCCATCATGATCTGGCCGATACATTCGATCGCAATTGCCCTATCATTCCGGGTCTGAACGGGAGGGGAAGATGGGCAGGCTCGGGGCCGTCATAGCAGCCATGATGATGTTCGCCGCCGCGGGCGAAGCCAGCGCCCAGTGCGCGCGCGAAGGCGAGGAACTGTGCCAGAGCGGCCAGACCTATCGCTGCGGGAAAACCGGCAGCGAATTGACGCCGATCTTCCAGAACTTGCCCTGCGCGGTGAATGTGCCGTCGCTGAGCGGCACCTGGGTCGGCAGCGGCCACCAGAGCCCGGCCGGCGATGCCGGAGCTGATTGGGCGATCGCCATGACGATCAACGATGGCGGTGCGTCGATCGACTATCCGTCGCTCGGCTGCGGCGGATCCCTGTCGCAGACATCAAGGGACGACACATCGGCGGAATACCACGAGAGCATCACTTACGGGCAGGATAAGTGCATCGACGGCGGCAACATCACCGTCAGGTTTTACAAGGGCAATCTGTCCTGGACGTGGGTCGGCCAGGCCGATGGCCAGCCCTACAATGCAGTCGCCGTTCTGAAGCGGCAATAACGGTTCTGCCGCCTCATTCCTCGTCGTCGGCGTCGAGCAGGCGTGTCGCGCGCCAGCGGGTGAGCACGATGTTGGTCTGCTCGATGACGAAGAAACGCGCCGAGTCGCGATCGTAACCTTCACTCAGCAGCTTTTCGTAGTCGGTATGCATGTGGCGGATATGGGCAATGGTCGCCAGCCATACGGCGATGCCCGGCGGCAGGGTCTTCATGTGAACCGCGCCGGCGTCGGTGCGGATCTTCTCCATATCGGCATAGGGCGCCAGCGGCAGAAGTGCGGTCAGCGCCTTGGCGATGGCGCGGCGGCGGCCGGTCGGCGCTGTCATCGCCGGATCCCATTGGGCTCGTCGCGCCCTTCGATGGTCGCCTCTGATATGGCGTCGGTCGAGGCGAAATAGGGTTTTAGGTCGATGACCGGCGTGCCGTCGAGCACGTCGATGGCGTCGAGATCGATGCGGCCGGTTTCGATGTTGACGGCAATCAGCCTGGCGATGTGCAGCCCGATGGGGTTCGGGCGGGCAGGGGAGCGCAGCGCAAATACACCTTTCGCTTCAACAGCATGGCGCGGTTTCTGCACAATCAGAGTCCGCGGCGCATGATGCAGCCAGGATAGGATGATGACGTGGCTGGCGCGCTCCAGCCCCTGCAGGCCCCTTCGGTAGGGCGCGTCGATGGTCAGCACCGCCTTCTGTCCGGTCTCGCGCGCGACGCGCATGTTCTTCGGGCAGGTTTCGCGCGTCGTCCACGGCGAGGCAATGCGGCCGATGAAGACGATGCCGCCATCAGGCGGCATCAGGGCCGGATCGTTTTCCAGCCTCTGCTCCCCTTCGCGCGCCTCGAACATCTCACGCGTTTCAGTCATGGCCCGCGTCTCTTAAAACGCCACACGAGCGGCATTTTCTGGTCCGGAAGCGACATAGCGCTTGCAAGGTTTCGAAAACCGACATAAACATATGTTTATATCTTTTCAAAGAGAATACGCTGATGCATGTCTCGCTCGACACCATGGTTGACACATTGAAGGCGGCGGCCGAATCCAGCCGATTGCGCATACTGGCACTTCTGTCGCGCGGCGACCTCACGGTTTCCGATCTTACCGAAATTCTCGGCCAGTCGCAGCCGCGCGTTTCGCGTCACCTGAAGCTCTTGCTGGAGGCCGGGCTGATCGGCCGCTACCAGGAAGGGTCCTGGGCCTTCTTCCGTCTGTCGGATGCGGATTCAGCGCGTGACTTCGTCATGGGACTGGTTTCCGGCATTCGCGGCGCCGATCCGCAGGTCGAGCGCGATCTTGAGCGTCTGGCCTCGGTCAAGCGCAAGCGGCAGGACCGCGCGGTCGCGTATTTTTCGGTGAATGCGGCAAGCTGGGACCATATCCGCTCGCTGCATGTGCCGGACCGCGCCGTCGAAGCCGCAATGTTGAAGCTGGTGGGCAAGCGGCCGTTCCAGTCGATGCTGGATCTCGGCACCGGCACCGGGCGGCTGCTTGAAATCTTCTCGCCGCTTTATCGGCGCGGTGTCGGCATCGACATGTCGCGCGAGATGCTGACCGTGGCGCGCGCCAATCTCGACAAGGCCGGGGTTTCGAACGCACAGGTTCGGCAGGGCGACATCTTCGCACCGCCGGTCGAGCGCGATGCCTTCGATCTCGTCACCATCCATCAGGTGCTGCACTATCTCGACGATCCCGCCCGCGCCATCCACGAGGCGGCGCGGCTTTTGCGTCCGGCCGGACGCCTTGTCATCGTCGATTTCGCGCCGCATGCGCTGGAATTCCTGCGCGAGGAGCACGCGCATATGCGGCTCGGTTTTTCCGACCGGCAGATCGCCGACTGGTTTTCGGAAGCCGGCCTCGATCTTGAAGACAGTCAGGAATTCGAGCCGCGCGGCGGCAACGAGGCTAGGCTCACCGTAAAACTCTGGCTTGGCCGCGACCGGCGCCTCTTGATCGCCGATCCTTCCAACGACACAAGGCAGGCCAAAGCGAACTCGATAGGGGAAATCGCATGAACCAGTTCCGCTTTTCCCGCCGCCCCGACATTGGCGACAAGGTCAGGGTTTCCTTCGAATTCTTCCCGCCGAAGACGGACGAGATGGAAGCGAGGCTGTGGGAGACGGTAACAAAGTTGGAGCCGCTGAAGCCGAAATTCGTCTCGGTGACCTACGGCGCCGGCGGCTCGACGCGGGAGCGTACCGCGCGCACTGTAAAGCGCATCCTGACGGAAACCGGTATTCCTGCAGCGGCGCATCTGACCTGCGTCGGTGCAACACGCGACGAGGTCGACGCGGTCATCCAGGATTACAGGTCGATCGGCATCAACCGGTTCGTGGCGCTGCGCGGCGACCCGGCCTCCGGCGTCGGCGAACCGTATCGGCCGCATCCCGGTGGCTACGAGAACGGCGCGGAGCTGGTCGCCGGGCTCAAGGCAATCGCGGACTTCGACATCTCCGTCGCGGCTTATCCGGAAAAGCATCCGCAAAGTCCCGATTTCGCCACCGACATCGAGATGCTGAAGCGCAAGGTCGACAATGGCGCGACGCGCGCCATCACCCAGTTCTTCTTCGACAATGATCTCTACGAGCGCTATGTCGAGCGCGTCCGCCGCGCCGGCATCTACATCCCGATCGTGCCGGGAATCCAGCCGGTTCACAGTTTCAGGCAGGTCGCGAACTTTTCCGCCAGGGCGGGCGCGCATGTGCCCGGCTGGCTGGCGGAGCGTTTCGAAGGCCTTGACCTGGACCCGCAGACGCATGCGCTGGTGGCGTCGGCGGTGGCAGCCGAACAGGTGATGGACCTGGTCGAGCGCGGTGTCGGCGATTTCCACTTCTACACCATGAACCGCGCCGATCTGGTCTTTGCCATCTGCCATATGATCGGCATCCGCTCGCACGAGGCGGCGGCGGCCGGATCAGCCGCGGCTTGAGGTCGGGTTCAAACAAAAGGCCGGGAAAAACCCGGCCTTTTGAATTGGTTGGACTATTTGCTGGTCTTCCCCGCTTTGGCGGTCAGGGAAGGAAGCCCATAATAAGGGCTCCGATAAAGGCGAACGCAGCACAGATCATCAATGCGTTGATAGGCCTCGTAAGTCCCATGACATAGCCTCCTCTTAAAGAGCTATGTCATGGAGTCTAGGTTCATTTGTGCCACAGGCAAGCGGAAAATGTGCTGCATTGCGACGTGATTGTGAAATCCGCGACATGTCTTTTGCCGTTAGGCTTTGAAACTTCTAGGCAAAAACCGGCTTCAGACCTGTGAATAAAATGTGGCCCGCTCGTGTCGCTGCTGTGTTATGGCAGCGCTACCCCCGCGAAAGCCGAATTCGGCTTTCGCGATGCGGGGGCAATTAGGCGGTTAGAGCATTCTTTGCGCGTCCAGTGGACGCGCGGCGCTCTAACGTCGGCCGAACAACCGCCCGTCAATGGTGACGAGGCCGAGCGCGATCAGCACCACGCCGCCGATTTCGAACAGCTCCAGCCGCTCGCCAAGGAACAGGAAGCCGAGCAGCATGGCGCTGGCCGGCACGACAAGCGTGACCAGCGAGGCGTTGGTCGCGCCGGCCGAAGCGACGAGGTTGAAATAGAGGATGTAGGCGAAGGCGGTGGACAGAAGCGCCAGCGCCAGCACCGCCGCCCAGACTGGTGGTGAGGCCGAGAACAGGCCGGATGGACCGTGGGTGAAGAGCACGATCGGGATCATGATGATGGTCGACGCCGTCAACTGTCCGGTAGCGATGACCGGTGATGGCACGCCCCTGAAGCGGCGGGCGACCATCAGCGCAATACCGTAGGACAGCGAAGCGCCGTTCAGCGCGAATTTGGCCCAGACCGGGCCGCCGAGCCCAGCAAGCAGGCCGGGGCCGATCATGACGGCCGTGCCGGCGATGCCGAGCGCAATGCCGGCGAGCTTGTTCCAGGAGAGCTTTTCGTCGGATGTCAGCGCGTTGGCGAGGATCAGCGTCCAGAATGGCGTCGTCGCGTTGAGCACCGAGGCGATGCCGGCGCCAAGCTCCGTCTGGCCGGCGAAGATCAGCGAGAAGGGCACGACATTGTTGGTGAGCGCCAGCAGGAAGAACAGGCCTGCATGCGGAAGCGCGAGGCGGAAGGACGGACCGCGCAGGCCGAGATAGATCTGCAGTGCGATCGCGGCGATGGCGACGCGAAACAGCACCAGCACCAGCGGGGGGAGTTCCGCCACCGCGATGCGCGCAAAGAAGAACGAGCCGCCCCAGATCGCGCCGAGCAGCAGGAGTTGCCCCCAATCCTTGAGCACCATCGGCCCGCGTGGTGCGGATGTCGCGGCCATTGCCATGTGAGTCGCCCTCCCAGACTGCCTGAATGCCAGTCACTCAGGCAGAAGCCATATCGGCGCCAGTGACAAGGGCCACCCGAAACCTGATCGCTGGCAAACGTTGCTGGCAAAGACCTAGCGCCGCTGCGTCAGCCGCACGAGACACAGAATTGTTTTCATTAGCCGCTAGCTTGGATTAATTGTGCGCAGGCTAGGTCAAGGATTCGTCGATGCAGCGATTCGAAAATGCCCGCGAGGCGGCACTGGCGCTTCGTCCGGACGATCCGGTCTATTGCTTCCGCCCGCAAGTGCTGATGGCGGATGCCAGGCAGTTCATGGGCATGTTCCCCGGCAAGACCGCCTATGCGGTCAAGACCAATGGCGAGCAGATCGTGCTGAAGACCCTGGTCGAAGCCGGTGTCAAGGCTTTCGACGTCGCTTCGCCGGGCGAGTTCGCCGCCGTGCGCGCGGTCTCTCCGGATGCCGAGATGCTCTACATGCATCCGGTCAAGGCGCAGTCGGACATCAAGCTGGCGCTGGAGAAATACGCCATCCGCGTCATTTCGCTGGATCACGAGGACGAGATCACCAAGCTGACGCGAGTGGTGCGGGCGCTCGACATCGATCCGGGCTCGATCAGCGTGTTCGTGCGGGTGCAGACCAAGGGGCATGCCGCCTACGAATTGTCGAAGAAGTTCGGCGCCGGGCCGGCCTATGCGGTCGAACTGGCCGAGCGGCTCAACCGCACCGGCTACAAGGTTGGTCTGTGTTTCCATGTCGGCAGTCAGATCGAGGATCCCGACACCTATGAGCGGGCGCTGGCTTCCGCCGATTGGGTGCGCAACCGGCTGACCTTCGATATTGCAGGGCTCGACGTCGGCGGCGGTTTCCCCGCCGAATACGGCCACGATCCCAACCGCAAGCAGATCGAGATGCCGTCGCTCGGCCAGATCATGTCGCGGCTTTCGGGCGATCTGAAAGAGTATCAGTTCGACCAGATGCCGCTGGTGGCCGAGCCGGGCAGGGTGATCGTGGCGCGCTGCCTGTCGCTGATCGTGCGGGTGCTGCTGCGCAAGGGCAAGCGGCTTTACATCAATGACGGCATCTGGGCGTCGCTGTCGGATTCATGGACCGGCAAGATCACGCTGCCGGCCCGCTTCATTCCCGATCCTGCGATCCGCTCGCGCAATGGCGAGGAGAAGAACATCGTGCCGTTCAAGGTCTGCGGCGCGACCTGCGATTCCGTCGACATCCTGTCGCGGCCATTCTGGCTGCCGGAAACGGTCGATACCGGCGACTGGATCGAGATCGGCCATATCGGCGCCTATTCGCTGTCGCTGAGGACCCGATTCAACGGGTTTTACCCCGACACCTTCGTCGAGGTGACGACGCCGTTCGACGAGGGCGACGCGCCGCAGGGGTTTGCGAGTCTGGAGACGATGGCGGATTAGGGAATAGGGAATAGGGAATAGGGGTGGCAGGCACGGCTTTCGGAGTAATTTTCTACTGCCTACTGCCTACTGCCTACTGCCCTAAAATTTCCCCAATAGCTCCGGCGTCGGCCAGCCATCCACCGGCAGGCCTAGCCGCATCTGCTCCTTGCGGATCGCCTCGCGGGTGTTGGTACCCAAAATGCCGTCGACAGTGCCGACATCGTAGCCCCTGGCTTCCAGCTTGGTCTGCAACGCCTTCATCTGCTCGTTGTTGAGGCCGGTTTCGGGATTGCGCGGGTCGAGCGGCGGCGCGCCTGCGAGTCGTGCGGCAAGGTTGGCTGCCGTCAGCGCATAGGTGAAGGACTGGTTCCATTCGAGATAGACGTCGAAATTGTCGTAGGTGAGGAAGGCAGGCCCCTTGCGGCCCATCGGCAGCGCCAGGCCTGCTTTCAGGCCGTTGTCGACCAGCGGCGCGCCGCTAGGGTAGGTGACGCCCCATTGCGCCCACTGCGACAGCGGCAGCTTGTTGGTGCGGCCGGTCTGGTCCCACGGCATGTCTTCGGGCGCGCGGACTTCCTGGATCCAGGGCTGGTCGCGTTTCCAGCCGCGCGACAGCACTTTGTTGGCGGTGGTCATGATCACATCGGGCACGCTGCCGCGCAGGTCGATCTTGCCGTCGCCGTCGCCGTCGACGCCGCGTGCCAGATAGTCGGAGGGCAGGATCTGCGTCTGGCCGATCTCGCCGGCCCAGGCGCCCCTGACATCGGCCGGCAGCACGCCGCGATCGATCAGCTCCAGAAGCGGCACCAGCTGCTGCCGGAAGAGCTGCGGCCGGCGGCAATCATGGGAAAGCGTCACCAGGGCGCTCAGCGTGTGGAAGTCGCCCTGCACGGCGCCGAAATCGGTCTCCAGCGCCCAGAAAGCGGCGATGATCGGCGCCTGGACGCCGAACTGCTGGTCGGCGCGGGCGAAGACGTCGGCGTATTTCTTCAGGTTTGCCGCACCTTGCTTCAGGCGATAGGCCGAGATCATGCGGTTGGAAAACTCGACAAAGGTTTGGGTGAAGACGCCCTGGGCGCGGTCGCGTGCCAACACCTTGTCGTCGAAGGTTGCCGCTCCAAGGGCGTCGAGACCCGCTGTACCTACGCCAGCCGCCTTGGCTTCCGCAGCGACGCCCTGCTTCCAGGATTCGAAGTCGCCGCCGCATTCCTGCGCCATCGCCGGCAAGGCCGTGGCGCACAGGGTCAGCGCAGCCGCGAGGACTTTGGAACGCAGTCGCATCAGCTTCCTCTCGAAACGAATAGCGGGCAGTTGTTGTGCTCCCCGGAAGCCCAACGCCCTGAATTACTGGCGGTTGCACTTTTCACCGCTGGCTGTGTCGAAAAGCAGGCGGCAGGCCCGGTGTCAACGGGTGTTCTGCCGCAGCCACTTGTTCCAGGTGGCTTCACTGCCGTTGAAGACGTTGATGTCGGCCTTGCCGGTCATACCCGGAATGATCCCGGTTCCGGTGTACTGCCAGAATGTGAAGGGGTGGCTGCCGTATTTCTCACGCGGATGGCCGGCGACGGAACGCAGCCAGTAGGGATAGCCGCGGAACCCCGCCAGCCCGTTGTCGTCGAAGAAGTCGACCGAGGTGTAGATGATCGGCTTTTTGCCGTAGTGCCGTTCGACGATCTCGAGGAAGGTGGTCATCTCCGCGCGCACCGTGGCGGCGTCGGGACGCAGCCTGCAGGTTGGCGACTGCGGGTTCCATTCCATGTCGAGGACGGGCGGCATTGCCGAGCGATCGACGGGGACGTTGCGGATGAACCAGCGCGCCTGCACGGCAGCCGGGGTGCAGAAATAGTAGAAGTGATAGGCGGCTCGCGGAATCCCGTTGGCCTTCGTGTGCGCCCAATGCTCGTTGAAGTATTCATCGAAGCGATCGCCGCCCTCGGTCGCCTTGATGAAGGCGAAGGAGATGCCGCTGGCCCTGGCCGCCGGCCAATCGACCGAGGTCTGGTATTTGGAAACATCGGTGCCGTGGACGGCATAGTTCCACGGCGCGCCGCTTTCCCATTCATGCGGTTTGGAATCGGCAAAGCGCGGCGCGCGCACGGCAACCGTCGGGCTGCTCGAAGCGGACGGCGACAGCGGCGAGAGATCGTCCACGGTCGAGCAGGCGCCAAGCAGCGTCAGCATGATGAGGCCCGCAAGACGGCGCATCGCAATTCCCGAGCCGGATTCAGCCGGTCGCTGATGGGTCTATACACTGATGGCCGGTTTTGTGATCGGGCCCCCTCCGAGCGATCGCCCCACAGCATCGCTCAGCATATCCTGTGATCGCCCATCATGGTTGATAATCCGTTGATGGCGCTCGACAAGCATTGTGATTTGCGGAAGCAATGGCGGCAAATCGATGACATAAGGGTCGCGCAGGGCCCGGAGGAAATAAATGCGGATCGTGGTCAAGATCGTCAAATGGCTGCTTGGCCTGATCGTTCTGGCGATCGCCGCCCTTTTTGCCTGGCTTTATATCGCGCCGCCGGAGTTGATCAGGGTCGGCTCGGGCTACTCGGCCAAGATCGTCTGTTCGAACGTCTTCATTGCCGGCCGCGATCCCAATGAGGTGCTTGCCGTCGACGTGCAGGCGCCCGGGCATCCCCTGCTGCGGCTAATGCGGGTTTCGGTGGACAAGAACAGGGGAACGGTGTCGGCGGGCCTGTTCGGCTTCCTCGGCAAGAGCATCGCCGTCGCCCGTGACGGGCTGGGCTGCGCTTCGGTTCCGGACGGCGATGTAGGCAAGGCGCGGCGGACCGCGATCCAAGCGGAGCCGTCGGCGGCCACCATGGGCGACCTGTGGCCGCAAGGCGAGCGCGTCGAGGCATCACAGGATCCGGTGATTGCCAAGCTGCTGGACGATGCGGCGCTGGCCGGCACCGGCATGCGCGCGGTGGTGGTGGTCAAGAATGGCCGCGTCGTCGGCGAGCGCTACGGCGATGGCTTTTCCGCCAAGACGCCGCTGCTCGGCTGGTCGATGACCAAGACGGTGAACGCCGCCATCGTCGGCACGCTGGTCAAGGACGGCAAGATGGCTTTCGACGACAAAAACCTGTTTGCGCCGTGGAAGGCGGACGGCCGCACTGCCATCCGCCTCGCCGACATGATGGCGATGTCGAGCGGGCTGGAGTTCAACGAGGATTATGGCGACGTCGCCGACGTCACGCGCATGCTCTATCTCGAACCTGACATGGCGGGCTTCGCCGAATCCAAGCCGCTGGCTGCAGAGGTCAGCAAACAGTTTTCCTATTCGAGCGGCACGGCGGTGATGCTGTCGCGCCTCTGGCAGGACGCGATCGGCGACAAGGCCAAGGCGCTGACGTGGCCTCGCACGGCGCTGTTCGAGCCGCTCGGCATGCACAGTGCGGTGCTCGAGACCGACGAGCAAGGCACCTTCGTCGGCTCATCCTATCTCTACGCGACTGCCCATGACTGGGCGCGCTTCGGCCAGTTCCTGCTGCAAAGCGGGGTGTGGAACGGCAACCAGATCCTGCCGGCCGGCTTCGTCGACTGGATGCGGGAGCCGGCAGCTGCCTCGAAAGTCTACGGCAAGGGCCAGTTGTGGATCGAGGCCCCTGGCGATGAGGAAAACCCCGGCGCCGGCGTCGCCGCAGGCCTGCCCAAGGACACCTACTGGATGGAAGGTCATGACGGGCAGACGGTAGCCATCATTCCCTCGGAGCAACTGGTGGTCGTGCGGCTGGGGCTAACGCCGGCCAAGCTCGGCTACCGGCCGCAGACGATGGTGGCGGCGTTAATCAAGGTGTTACATTAGACTAGCGCGCCGTAACTCTTGTCTATGCAGCTGTCGCCAAAGGCTTGGCGCGATCAACCCGCGCCCGCTCGTCGGGCGAGTTCATGACCTGCCAAAGATCGCTGCGGCGCTGTACGTTCAACCAGAAATCCGGGCTGTTGCCGAACACCCGTGCCAGAATGAGCGCGGTCGCCGCCGTCACGTTGCGGCGGTCGTTGCACAATTCGTTCACATGTTTGCGCTGGACCCCCATCGCCTCGGCCAAAGCTGCCTGCGTAAGGCCAAGCGGTTGCATGAATTCTTCCGTGAGAATTTCGCCAACCGTTGCTGGCTTGCGTGCGGTCATCAACATGTTCTCACCTCACTTATAGCTGTGGTCGTCGAGATAGATGTCCGACGCCTCACCGCGGCCGCCGTCCCAGCGGAAGATCAGCCGCCATTGCTTGTTGACGCGTATTGAATGGAAGCCTTCGAGAATGCCACGCAGCTTCTCGAAATGATTGCTGGGCGGCACACGCAAATCCTGATCGATCATCGCGTCGTCAATCATCTGGAGCTTGCAGAACAAACGGCTTTCGAGATCGGACGGAATGTTGCGAGAATGGGTGTCTTCCACGAAGAAGGCCCGCAGCCATTCATCCCTGAAGCCGATGATCACCACATGCTTCCATGCATGTGAGATAGTGTACCGCTCTCGGGGTCATAAGGCAACGTTTATCCAACGGATCGTGGCTGCTTCGCCTTTATGTGCCTTTCCCACGGCAATATTCAGGAAGTTATCTTGATAACCGCCAGCCAGGCATAGCCGCGATAAAGCGTGCGGAAACGGAAGCTTGCGCTGGTTCGCCGAGATTCCGATTCCAGCACTTCGCGCAACGATTCACGCGGCGCGACGTGGAATTTTTTCAGCCAGCCGCGCAGCAAGGTCCGGAACCAGCCGGGTAGGCCTTCCTGCTGGCCGAAATCGACGATGTGCAGCGAACCGTTCGGCGACAGGGCGGCAAGCGCTGCCGACACAGTTTTTTCCCAACCGGGGATCATCGACAGCGAATAGGACACGAAGACGCGATCGAAGCTATTGCGTCCGAACAGCGCCCTGGCATCGAATGCCGTGGCGTCGCCCTGGGCGAGCGTGACACGATCGAGCAGGCCCTCGCGGGCAATCGCGGCGCTGGCCGTCTCCAGCATTTCGGCTGAAATATCGAGGCCGAAGAAGCGGGCGTCGGGGTAGCGACGCGCGGCCAGGATGATGTTGCGGCCGGTGCCGCAGCCGAGTTCCAGCACGGTGCCGCCGGCGGGCACATCGAGCCCTGCGATCAGCCGGTCGCGGCCAAGCAGGTAGTATTTGCGGGTCAGGTCGTAGATGTGGCGCTGCCAGCGGTAGACGCCGTCCATCAATTCGGCATGGTTGGCCGGCAGCTCGGTCGTGCTCATGCCGCACGCTTCACGTAGAGGTGGAAGCCGCCATAGATGGCCGAGCGGTCGCGGGCCAAAAATTCGCGCGAAGCCTGGTCCTGATAGTCCCACTGGTCGAGCAGCGAGCTGGAGACTCGGCCCGGCAACAGGCTGGGTTCGGCGGCGGTGCGGAAGATCACGCGGGCGCCGGCCGATGCGGTGCGGGTGATTTCCGCCCACAGCGCGTTGAGCTGGTCATCGGTCATCCAGTCCTGAGCGTCGAGCAGGACGAAGCGGTCGACCGCGCCTGCGTCCTTGCCGGCGAGGAACTCGATCAGATTGGCATGGTGGATGGCGACGCGGTCGACATTGCCGCGAATGGTCTCGTAGTTCTGTTTTTCGAGATAGGCGGGAAGGGCAGCCTCGCCGGGGTTCGGATAGCGCCGGGCGAAGGCCTGCCAGGCGAAATAGTTGTTCTCCAGCGGAAAATCGCAAGCGAGCTTTTCCAGCCGGGCTTTCAGCACGCTGGCCATGGTGCCGTCGCCAGAAGTGATCAGCGAATCGTACTGCGCCGGCGGAATGCCGAGGCCGAACAGAGAGGCCTTGCGCGACGTCGCCCATTTCAAAAGCTTCTTGTCGAAGACCGGCGCCAACTCCTCGTTGAAGAAGCGGCGCTGCTCGCCGATGTTCTTGGCCTGCATGATGCCGGCAGGGTCGACGCCGAAGAATTTTGCCGTGCGGTGGCCCATGGCGATGAACAGGCCGAGCAGGCCGGTCTGGTAGAAATTGCGGTCGAACACAGTGATGCGACGGCGGCCGCGCCAGTTGCGGCGCTCCCAGTAGTGACGGCTGACCGGATCGAGATGCGGCGCGATGAAACGGTCATACGCTTTCGAATTGTGGCTGGTGTCGGCGGCGCCGAAGAAGCGGAACAGGTCGCCCTGCGATGGCAAATGGCGCACCGCCTCCAGCTTCATGCGGTTCAGCGCGATGTGCGCGGTGTTGAGGTCGACGGCGTCGACCCGGGCCGGCGAGCGCGTGAGGTAGGCCAGGATGTTGCAGCCGCCGGAGGCGATGGTGACGACGCGGTGGCCCTGGCCAAGCTGCATCGCCTCCATGTCGACATCGGGGTCTTCCCAGATCTGCGGATAGACGAGGCCGGAAAACAGGAAGGCGAACAGCCGCTCCGAAATGCCGGCCTTCGACAGCGGGCGGTTCTGGTAGACGGCCTTTCCAACTTCCTTGCCGCGGCGAAAAACCAGATCAGCGGAAACGTCCGTCATGGCAAGATGATTCCCCATTTGCTTTGCCGCAAGCGGGTAGCTCAGGGTCATGACAGGCCGGTGACAGCCTGTTGACGCCTCCTTACAGTTTGCCAAACCCGCCCGGCGTCGGCGTCGTCAGGATGACGGCGTCGCCGGCCTGCAGCACGGTCTGGTCGCAGGCTTTCAGCATGTCGATCGTGCCGTCCTTGCGGCGGACCTTGGTCGAGCCGACCTCGCCATCGCCGCCTCCGTCCAGCCCTTGCGGCGGGCGGTTGCGGTGCGAGGAGAGGATCGCGCATTCCATCTTTTCGAGGAAGCGGATGGTGCGTTTGGTGCCGTCGCCGGCGCTCCATTTGCCCTTGCCGCCGGAGTTTTCCCGAATGTGGAAATCCTCGAGCAGCACGGGAAAGCGCAATTCCAGCACTTCCGGGTCGGTGAGGCGCGAGTTGGTCATGTGGGTGTGGACGCCGGAGGTGCCGGCAAAGCCGCGGCCCGAGTTCATCTGGCCGGCGGGCGAGCCGGAACAGATCGTCTCGTAGTATTGGTAGGTCTTGTTGCCGAAGGTCAGGTTGTTCATCGTGCCTTGCGCGTTGGCCATGGCGCCCATGGCGCCGAACAGCGCATTGGTGACATGCTGCGAGGTCTCCACATTGCCGGCGACGACGGCGGCGGGGTAGGCGGGTTTCAGCATGCAGCCGTCGGGAATGATGATGTTGATTGGCCGCAGACAGCCGGCATTCATCGGGATCATGTCCTCGACCATGACGCGGAAAGCATAGAGCACGGCCGCTCGGGCGACGGGTTCGGGCGCGTTGAAATTGTTCTTCATGCCCGGCGACGTGCCGGTCAAGTCAACGGTCGCCTCGCGCTTTTGCCGGTTGACCGTGATCTTCACCTTGATGATTTGGCCGGTGTCGGTCGGGTATTCGTACTGCGAACTATCGGGCAGCCGCTCCAGCACGCGGCGCACGCTTTCAGCCGCATTGTCCTGGACATGGCCCATATACGCTTCGACGACATCGAGGCCGAAATGCGCGACCATCTTGCGCAGTTCCGCGACGCCCTTCTCGTTGGCGGCGATCTGCGCTTTGAGGTCGGCGATGTTCTGGTGCGGATTGCGGGCCGGGTAGCGGTGGTCGGTGAGCAGCGTTTCCAGCTCCTTCTCGCGGAATTTTCCACGATCGACGATGCGGAAATTGTCGAACAGCACGCCTTCCTCGTCGACCGTGGTGGCAAGCGGCGTCATCGAGCCGGGTGCCGTGCCGCCGATATCCGCATGATGGCCGCGAGAGGCTGCCCAGAACAGGATTTCGCGTTGGGCGTCGTCGAACACCGGCGTCACCACGGTGATGTCGGGCAGATGCGTGCCGCCATTGTAGGGTGCGTTGAGGGCAAAGACGTCGCCGGGGTGGATGTCGCCGGAATTCAGCCGGATGACGGTTTCGACCGAGCGGTCCATCGAGCCGAGATGTACCGGCATGTGCGGCGCATTGGCGACCAGCGCGCCAGTGCGATCGAAGACGGCGCAGGAGAAATCCAGCCTTTCCTTGATGTTGACCGAATAGGCGGTGTTCTGCAGCGTCACACCCATCTGCTCGGCGATCGACATGAACAGATTGTTGAAGACCTCCAGCATGACCGGATCGGCCTCGGTGCCGAGCGCTGCCTGCCGGCGCTTTTTCTCGACGCGGCGCAGAAGCACATGATTCCTGGCGGTGATTTCGGCCTGCCAGCCCGGCTCGATGGCGATTGTCTGGTTCGGCTCGATAATCAAGGCGGGTCCCGCAATCCTGTTTCCCGGCTTCATCGCCTCGCGGCGGAAGATGGGTGAAGTGTGCCACTCTCCTTCGGTGAAGATTTCGCGGGTTTGCGAAGGGCTTACGGCAAGGTCTTCGGTTCGCGATTCAGTTTCGTCGCGCCCGGTGCCGCCGGTGTCGGTGCCTTCGACGCCGACGGTCTCGACGATCATCGGCTTGTCGTCATAGACGAAACCGAACTGCGCCTTGTGGGCGATTTCAAAATCGCGCCTGGCCTGGAAAATCGAATCCGCCTCGAAATTCACCGGCAGTGTCGTGTCGGTGCCGTCATAGCGAATGTGCAGCACGGGCTTGGTGGCGACCGCATCCTCGCCGATGCCTTGCGCCGCGAGCTCGGCGATGACGGCTTTTCTCAAGATGGCAATGAGGTTGCCGATCTCCGTTCTGGACTCTTCGGCAAGCGGTTTCAGCAGCGCCTGCTGGCGCGAGGCAAAGACCGAGGACAGGCCGATGCCATAGGCCGACAGCAGACCTGAGAAGGGATGGATCAGCACCGCTTCCATGCCGAGCGCATCGGCGACCAGGCACGCGTGCTGGCCGCCGGCGCCGCCAAAACAGTTCAGGAGATATTCGGTGACGTCATAGCCGCGCTGGACGGAGATCTTCTTGATGGCGTTGGCCATGTTCTCCACGGCGATGGTGACGAACCCTTCGGCGACAGTCTCGGGCGACCGGCCATCGCCGATTTCGGCGGCAAGTGTTGCAAATTTTGCTCGCACCGTCTCGACGTCGAGCGGTTCGTCCTGGCCGGGTCCGAATATTGCCGGAAAGAAATCGGGCTGCAGCTTGCCAAGCATGACGTTGGCGTCGGTGACGGCGAGCGGGCCGCCGCGCCGGTAGGCTGCCGGGCCGGGATTGGCGCCAGCCGAATCCGGTCCGGCCCGGAAGCGACCGGCCTCATAGTGCAGGATCGAGCCGCCGCCGGCGGCGACGGTGTGGATGCGCATCATCGGCGCACGGATGCGCACGCCGGCGACCTCGGTGTCGAAGGCGCGCTCATACTCTCCGTCATAATGGGCGACGTCGGTGGAGGTGCCGCCCATGTCGAAGCCGATGACTTTGCCGAAACCGGCGAGCCTGGCCGTCTCGACCATGCCGACGACGCCGCCGGCGGGCCCCGACAGCAGCGCGTCCTTGCCCTGGAACATGTCGGCGGCGGTGAGACCGCCCGACGACATCATGAACATGAGGCGAGGCGATTGGCCGGGCGCCACGCCCAACTCTCCCGCCACCCTTTGCACGTATCGAGACAGGATCGGCGACAGATAGGCGTCGACCACGGTGGTGTCGCCGCGGCCGACCAGCTTGATCAGTGGCGAGACTTCATGGCTGACCGAGACCTGGCTGAAACCAAGTTTGCGGCAGACTTTCGCCACAGCCTTCTCGTGGTCGGGGTATTTCCAGGCGTGCATGAAGACAATGGCGACCGCATCGATGCCATCGGCCCTGGCCTGTTCGATCGCCGGCCGGCAGGCGGCGATGTCGAGCAATTGTTCGACGCGGCCATCGGCGCGCACGCGCTCGTTGATTTCGATGACCCGCTCGTACAGCTGTTCGGGAAGGATGATCTCCTTGGCGAAGATGTCGGGGCGCGCCTGGTAGGCGATCTTCAGCGCATCGCGAAAGCCCTTGGTGATGAGCAAAAGCACGCGGTCGCCCTTGCGCTCCAGCAGCGCATTGGTGGCGACCGTGGTGCCCATCTTGATGTCGCCGATCAGGCCGCTCGGGATCGTGTCGCCGACTGACAAGCCGAGAAGGTCGCGAATGCCCTGGATGGCGGCATCGTTATAGGCTTCGGGGTTTTCGGAGAGAAGCTTGCGCGGGTGCAGCCCGCCTTCCGGATCTCGGCCGATGATATCGGTGAATGTGCCGCCGCGGTCGATCCAGAAATCCCATTTTTCGGTCATGACAGCCCCTGGCGCTCTTCTGTTCGATCGGTGGTGCACATGCTGTTAGTTCGCCACGGCCTGAGCGGCAATCGCAAATGAACCAGACGATGTTACATGTCGAAACGCAACGTTACGAAACTCATGGTCGTCTGACGCATTTGTCCTTCGACCGCTCACGGCAACGTGAGCGTGTGTTGAAGGAGAGACAAAATGAAAAAGCTCATTCTCGCGTCCGTTTCCGCTCTGGCCTTGCTTGGCGTCGCCGCCTGCAGTGACAGCGGCACGGACAATACGACCACCCAGAGCACCAATCCGCCGGCCGCCGAGGAACCGATGAAGCCGGCTACCCCGGAAGCCACGCCGCCGGCCGCGACGCCTCCGGCAACGGATAATTCGACCACGAAGAGCATCACACCCGAGAAGCCTGCCGAGCCGGCTCCGGCAACACCAGCTCCTGCGCCCGCGCAGTAGTGAGCAAGCAGTACTTCGTGTGATGAATGAGAAAGGCCGGCTCGCGCTGGCCTTTTTCATATTGTCCGAGCGCCGTGGCGTTCGAGTCCGATCGATTTGTCGCGCAAAGCCTGCGGCACTGTCCCGGCTTGATAGGAGCGGGCGGTGGCTCTAAGAAGCAGGCCATGTCGATTTGGGATCGCCTCGGCGAATTCATCACCCGCGTTTCATCCTCAGCCTCGTCGGGTGTCGCCGACGTGGTCGAGGCCGTGCGCACGGTTTTCGCCGGCGATGCGGATTTGCGCCGGCGTGTCGCCTTTTCGGTGGCGATGATCGCGCTGTCGGCCAAGATGGCCAAGGCCGATGGCATCGTCACCCAGGACGAGGTGCGCGCGTTCCAGGAAATATTCGAAGTGCCGCCGAAGGAGACGCGCAATGTGGCGCGTCTGTTCGATCTCGCCCAGCGCGACGTGGCCGGTTTCGAGGCCTATGCCGAGCGGATGGCGCAGATGTGCGGTTCCGGGCATTCCAATTGTGTGATGCTGGAGGACATACTCGACGGTCTGTTCCACATCGCCAAGGCCGACGGGCTGGTGCACGAGCGCGAAGGCCACTTCCTGCACCGCATCGCCGAGATTTTCCGCATCGACGAAGCGCATTACGAGGCCATCATGGCGCGGCACGTCAATCTCGGCGCCGGGGATCCCTATGTCGTGCTTGGCATCGAGCGCGGCAAGCCGTTCGAAGAGGTCAGGAAGCGCTATCGCAAGCTGGTTTCCGACAATCATCCGGACCGGCTGATCGCGCGCGGCCTGCCTCAGGAATTCATCAAGATCGCGACCACCAGGGTGGCGGCGATCAACGCCGCCTACGAGATGATCGAGCGGGGCCTGCGCCACGCATGAGCGGCTTTCTGCCCGACGAGCCACGTGCCGAAGTCAGGGTATCGCCGAATTTCGGCCCGCGGCGCGAGACGCCCAGGCCTGACATGATCGTGCTGCACTACACCGGTATGGCGACCGGCGCCGGGGCCGAGGCTTGGCTTTGCGACCCGGCCAGCGAGGTCTCGTCGCATTATCTCGTCCACGAGAATGGCCATATCGTGCAGATGGTCAGGGAAAGCGACCGCGCCTGGCATGCCGGCAAGAGTTCGTGGTTCGGACGGGCCGACATCAATTCCTGTTCGGTCGGCATCGAGATCGTCAATCCGGGGCATTCGCTGGGTTATCCCGGTTTTCCCCGGCGGCAGATCGATGCGGTGATCGGGCTGTGCCGTGGGATCGCCGGTCGGCATTCGATCGCCGCCGAGCGGGTACTCGCGCATTCCGATATTGCGCCGGGGCGCAAGATCGATCCCGGCGAGAGGTTTCCGTGGCGGACGCTGTTCGAAGCCGGTGTCGGTCATCTCGTGGCGGCCGCACCCGTCAGGCGAGGCGCCACTCTGACAACCGGCGACACCGGCGGCGACGTCGAAGCGTTGCAGTCGATGCTGGCGCTCTACGGTTATGGCGTTGAAATATCCGGCGTTTTCGACCGGCAGACCGAGGCGGTGGTCGAGGCCTTCCAGCGTCATTTCCGGCCGCGCAAGGTGGACGGCGTTGCCGACGGCTCGACGCTGCGGACGCTGCAAAGGCTGCTTGCTTCCGTGAGGCGCTGACCCCCGGGAAGCCTCTTCCAAGCAATTCTTTCCAATCCTTAAGTTACAAGCTGTCACTCAAAGTGACTTGCCTGGCCTTGTTTGACACCAATTCGGGCGTCAAACGGCTGACGTGTAGATGTCGGACCCCAAGCCCCCGGGTTGTTCCGACGTTGGTTAGGCGTTGCTGCGCGAACATCTTCGCGCGGTTCAGACAGAACAGGATCACATGCAGAAATTTACCGTTTTAACGGCAGCTCTTGCTGCCGGCGTAATGACTTTTGCCTTCAGTGCCGCAGATGCCGCGCCCCTCAGCCCGCGAGCCGATCAAGGGCCTGTCGTGGCATCCGCGAAAGGCGGCAAGGCCCCACAGGCCAGAAGCGGCAAGGCAGGCCAGGACGCCAAGGCGACGAAGCGGGCTTCCGCGAAAATGGAAAAAGCAAGCTGGTCCAAGCCGAAGAAGTCCGCCAGAAAGCAGACGAAGCGTGGCCGAAAAACCGTCGACATGACGGCAACGGCGTCGATCGGTGTCCGGAACGCGGCAGCCTCGGCGGCCACGGTGGCCAGCAGCGGGCAGTATTCCGCAATCGTTGCCCGCTATGCGGCGATCGAAGGCGTTCCGGTATCGCTCGCCTCGGCGGTTATCCAGATCGAAAGCAACTATCGGCCCAACATCGTCGGCGGCGCCGGCGAGATCGGCCTGATGCAGATCAAGCCGGCCACGGCTCGGATGATGGGCTATAGCGGCTCCGCCAAGGGTCTGTTCGATCCCGACACCAACATCAAATACGGGATGAAATACCTTGCCATGGCGCGGAGCCTCGGCGGCGGCACGACCTGCGGCACGATTTTGAAATACAATGCCGGCCACGCCGCAACGCGGATGAACCCGGTGTCGGCAGCCTATTGCGGCAAGGTGAAGGTGCAGATGGCTGCGCTGGGATCGCCCGCATAAGTCTGCTTTTTCGTTTGCGTTTTCGGGCGTGAACCCCTTTATACGCTCTGCCAGCTGGCTGGGCGGCCGCACCCGCAAACGCCGAAAGGTCGTGGGTGAGGAAAGTCCGGGCTCCATGGAAACACGGTGCCGGTTAATGGCCGGCGGGGGCGACCCCAGGGAAAGTGCCACAGAAAGCAAACCGCCACGATCCGGCTTGCCGGATTCGGGGTAAGGGTGAAAGGGTGGGGTAAGAGCCCACCGCGCGACTGGCAACAGGAGCGGCACGGTAAACCCCACCGGGAGCAAGACCGAATAGGGGCGGTGCGAGGGGAAACTCTCGAGGGCTGTTTCCGGCTCACCGTCCGGGTAGGTTGCGTGAGGCGCATGGCAACATGCGCCCAAGATGAATGGCCGCCACGTTCTCGCCTCGCAAGGGGCGAGGGCCATACAGAACCCGGCTTACAGGCCAGCTGGCAATTTTTTCTCCCGCGATATCGAAGAGAAGTCTCTTGATATCAACAGGTTGCGCCCTCGGGCGCGCCTGCTGATTCAAGTTTGTTCACCGATCCATCCATGCGAGCGAGGGCCGGCTATTGCTTGAAACTGGTGCGATTAAATCGTACCATGGATCAGCTGATAGCATCGGGAGCCTCTCATGGGACAGGTCGACAAACGCAGCATCACGCTGTCGCCGGAACTGGCGGCGGCGGTGGACGATGTAGTCGCCGCCGGCGAATATGCATCGGCCAGCGAAGTGATCCGCGACGCGCTCAGACAGTGGAAAGACCGGCGCGAACTGCATGGCTACACGGTCGAGGAATTGCGCAAGCTGGTGCAGGAAGGGATCGACAGCGGGCCTGGTCGATTTGCGTCAATGGATGACATCAAGGCTGAAGCGAGGAGACGCCTGCGATCTGACGACGCGGCATGAATCTGCTGCCCATCGTCCGGAATGCGCGCGCAGAAGACGATTTGATCGCGATCTGGCTTCATGTTGCACGCGAGAGCGAGGCTGCGGCCGATCGGTTGCTCGATCGCATCGAGGCGCGGTGGCGGCAACTGGCCACCTATCCCTTCTTAGGCGCACCGCGCGACGACATCGCGCCAGGCATCCGTCATCTGGTCGTTGGCGACTATCTCACCTTGTACCGGGTCGATGACGACGCGATCGAAATAATCCGCGTGCTGCATGGCAAGCGCAACATCGAGGCCGATGACGTGGGCGCGTAGCCGTTTCGTCAGCCGCCGATCTTGTCCAGTGACGCCTCGATCGCCTTCCAGAGCTCGTCCACCGGCTCGCAGCCGACCGAGAGGCGAACGAAGCCGGCGGCAACGGCATCGCCTCGCTTCAAGCGCCGCTCGGCGGACGTGTGGACGCCGCCGAAGGATGTCGCGGCCTGCATCAAGGCGCAATTGTTGATGAAATCCTCGGCCTTGTCCTCCGAGGCGAGCTCGAACGAGATGAGGAAGCCGAAGCGCTCCATCTGGGCGCGGGCAAGGTTGTGCGACGGATCGCCTTCCAGTCCGGGATAACGCAAGCCGCTGATTGCCCGGTGGCCCTGCAGCCGCCGCGCGATGACTTCCGCCGAGGAACACATGCGATCGAAGCGCACATCCAGTGTCTCCAGGCCGCGGTGCACCAGCCAGGCTTCGAATGGTCCGGGAATGCTGCCGGAAACTTCGCGCCAGCCGGTCACGGCGGCGATGATATCGGCATTGCGGCTGGCCACATGGCCGAACAGCACGTCGGAGTGGCCATTGGGTGCCTTGGTGTCGGCGGCAACGACGATATCGGCGCCATGGTCGAGCGGCCGCTGGCCGAAGGGTGTCATGGTCGTGTTGTCGACGACAAGGATCGCGCCGGCTTTGTGAACAGCATCGGCAACGGCGGCGATATCGCAGATATCCAGCCCCGGATTGGCAGGGGTTTCGACAAACGCCAGCCGATAGCCATCGAAGCCGCCATCGAGGAAGGTCGAGGTCGGCCTGACATCGTAGGTGATGCCGAGCGGCTTGAGGAAGCGATCGGCCAAAGCCCGCGTCGTGTGATAGCCGTCTGAAGGCAGCAGGATACGGTCGCCGGCCTTGAGCATGGCAAAAAACGCCGCCGAGATTGCCGCCATTCCTGAAGGGAAGGCAACGCACGGCGCACTCTCCAGATGAGCCAGCATATGTTCGACCGCGTCCCAGGTCGGGTTGCTGAAGCGGCCATACTGGTTGAAGCCGGTGGCGTCGCCGGGCGCATGAAAAATGGCGGCCATGGTCAGGGGCAGGGGAATGGAATCGCCCATGGCAAGCCCGCTGCGACGCAGATGAGGAAGTGCTGCAGCGCGTGACTTTGCTGTTTCAGACATCGAATTTCCAACCCTGTTTGCGACCGACGAGATGTGGCGAGACGCTATGCCCGGCAGCGGCGCGCGGCAAGGCGCCTCCGGTTGGGCCAAGCGGCTCTAAACGCTTCGTTAGGCTTAATAGACGATAAAGACGAGACGTGTCGTCGAGGCTGTTCTCATTGGTCGGGCGCGCGTGTTTGTGAAGCCTAATCCCGTTGACGCCCATAGTGCCCCATGATATCCCATCCAGACATCAAAGCCTTCGTTCCGTGTCAGGGTAAAGCGTACGCCAATCGGGCAGCCGCGGCGGCTGCGCGTTTGCCGGTTTTTGCCCGTGCGGACGAGACTGATACGGGCCAGGGAAGGCGCCGCGGCGGCGCCGGCGACAAGATGGAGAGGGGTGCGGCGGCGCAAGCGGCCGTAGCGTGTAATGGACCGGTTTCTGTCAAACTCGGTGAGCAGGATCGATGCGAAGGGGCGGGTGTCCGTTCCCGCGCATTTCCGTGCCGTCGTGCAGAAACGCGGCTATTCGGAACTCTATGCGCTACGCTGCCTGGATCTGCCGGCGATGGATGTCGGCGGGCTCGATCTGCTCGACCGCTACGAGCAGCGCATCGCGCTCGAGGATCCCTTCCTGCAGACGGCGGACGATATGTCGTTCTTCTGCCATGGCGACGGAGCCTTCTTGAAACTCGACCAGGATGGCCGCATCACGATGAGCGATTTCCTTCGCGAACACACGGGCATTTCGGCCGAGGTGGCCTTTGTCGGGCGCGGCAATTTCTTTCAGATCTGGGAGCCGGGACGGCTTGCCGCCTATGGGGCGCAGGCGCGGGCACGGCTTTTGCAGCTTCGGCAGGGGACGAAGCCTGGGGAGCGACCGGAATGACGGCAGGCCACGGCGATGACCTTCCTCGCGCCGTAGGTGGGCACGCCGTTGGCGGATCGGCCCGCCACATTCCGGTCCTGCTTGCCGAAGTGCTTGAAGCACTGGCGCCGGCGCAGGGCGACATCATCATCGACGGCACGTTCGGCGCCGGCGGCTACACCAGGGCCATTCTGGCGACGGGCGCCTCGGTTGTGGCGATCGATCGCGATCCGGATGCAATCGATGCCGGGCGCGATCTGGAAGCGCAGTCCGGCGGCCGGCTGCGGCTGGTGCAGGCGCCGTTCTCGACGCTGGACGAACATGTCGAGAGCGCCGAGGGCGTCGTGCTCGACATCGGCGTGTCCTCGATGCAGCTCGACCAGGCCGAGCGCGGGTTTTCGTTCCGCGCCGACGGGCCACTCGACATGCGCATGGCGCAATCGGGCCTCAGCGCCGCCGATGTCGTCAATTCCTTCAAGCCGGGCGACCTTGCCCGTATCTTCGGCTTTCTCGGCGAGGAGCGCCATGCCGGACGCATCGCCCGCATGATCGAGGCGCGCCGCGAAAAGCGCCCGTTCGAACGCACGCTGGAACTGGCCGACGCCATCGAGACGCATATCGGCCGGGCGCCGAAGGACAAGATCCATCCGGCGACGCGCGTCTTCCAGGCGCTGCGCATCTTCGTCAATGACGAGCTTGGCGAACTGGCCAAGGCGCTGTTCGCGGCCGAACGCGCGCTGAAGCCGGGCGGTCGGCTCGCCGTGGTGACGTTCCATTCGCTGGAAGACCGCATCGTCAAGCGCTTCATCGCCGACCGGGCCGATGTTGCGACCGGCTCACGTCACCTGCCCGAGGCTCATGCGCGCACCGCGACGTTCCGCAAGGCGGGCGGCGGCGTGACTGCCGGCGACGCCGAGGTGGCGGCCAATCCGCGCGCCCGTTCGGCCAGGCTGCGCGCGGCGATCCGCACCGAGGCGCCGGCGCGCGGCAGTGTTTTTTCGATTTTCGGCCTTCCAAAGCTTCCCGGTATCGACCGGCCGGGGGAGAGGTAACACGTGTTTCGTACCAGCGACATTGTCCTGATCGCCGTCATGGTTGCGGTAGCGGCCCTTACCTACAAGGCCAAGCGCGAGGCCGAGGAACAATTGGCCGCGGTGCAGAAGATCCATGCCCAGATACGCTATGAGGAGGATACGATCGACCTGCTCAAGGCCGACTGGAGCCTGCTTACCCAGCCGTCGCGGCTGCAGAAGCTCGCCGAACTCTACAAATCGCAGCTCGAACTCGAGCCGGTCAGCGCTCGCCAGATCGGCGGCATCGGCGACCTGCCGGCCAAATCGCTTGACATCCAGGACATCCTGTCGGGACGCCAGGGAGGCATGGCCGACAATTCGGGTGGCAACGCGCCGCCGGACGGCAGGGATCCCGTGGTGACCGGAGGCATCGCCCAATGATCGGCAAACTGCTGAAGCGTCGCGCCAGGACGAGTGAAGATGGATCGATCGTGGTCGAGGGCGCCCGCAAGACGACCGGCGGCAAGGGCAGGACGCGCATCGTCATGACCATGGCGGTGTTCTTCGGTATCTTCTCGACCATATCAGGGCGGCTGGTCTATCTCGGCTTCCAGACCCCCGACATGTCGGGCGGTCCGCAGAGCCGGGTGACGGCATCGCGGCCCGACATCGTCGACCGCAACGGCGAAGTGCTGGCCACGGATATCAAGACGGCGTCGCTGTTTGCAGAACCGCGCCGCATTGTCGACGCCGACGAGGCGATCGAGAAGCTGTCGACGGTGCTTCCGGACATCGACTATGAGCAGACCTACCATAAGCTGAAGAGCGGCGCCGGTTTCGTCTGGCTGCAGCGGCAGCTGACGCCCAAGCAACAGTCCGACATCATGCAACTCGGCATTCCCGGTTTCGGCTTCCGCACCGAAAAGCGCCGCTTCTATCCGAGCGGCGAGACCTCGTCCTACATTGTCGGCCTCACCAACATCGACAACCAGGGCATCTCCGGAATGGAGAAATATGTCGACGAGCAGGGGCTGAGCGATCTGCAGGCATCGGGCCTTGCCATTGCCAAGGATCTCAAGCCGGTAAAGCTTTCGATCGATCTGCGCGTGCAGCATGTGGTGCGCGACGAGATCGCCGCCGGCCTGGAGCGCTATCGTGCCATGGGGGCCGGCGCCGTCGTGCTCAACGTCAAGACCGGCGAAGTGGTGGCCATGGCCTCGGTGCCGGATTTCGATCCGAACAATCCCTACAATGCACAGGACAAGGACCGGCTGAATCGCATGTCGGCGGGCCTCTACGAGATGGGCTCGACCTTCAAGAGCTTCACCTCAGCCATGGCGCTCGATTCCGGCAAGGCGACGATGGCGAGCCGCTTCGATGCTTCGCATCCAATCCGGGTCGGCCATCAGGCCATTCACGATTTCCACGGCAAGAACCGTGTGCTGTCGTTGCCGGAGGTGTTCCTCTACTCGTCCAACATCGGGTCGGCCAGGGAAGCCGAGATGGTCGGCATCGAGGGGCATCGCGAATTCCTGCATCGCCTTGGCCTTCTGGACAGGATGCAGACCGAATTGCCGGAGACTGCCCGTCCAACTGAACCGAAGGTCTGGAAACAGGTCAATTCATTCACCATCGCCTTCGGCCATGGCGTGTCGACGACGCCGTTGCAAGCGGCTGTGGGCTGCGCGGCGTTGATGAATGGCGGCTTCCTGATGAACCCTACCTTTCTGGTGCGTACGCAGGCGGAAGCGATGGCCACGGCCAAGAAGGTGGTCAGCGAAAAGACCGTTGAAGGCATGCGCTACCTCTATTCGCTCAACGCGGAGAAGGGCTCGGCCAGAAATGCCAGGGTCCCCGGCTACCGCGTTGGCGGCAAGACCGGAACGGCCGAGAAGGTCGTCAATGGCCGCTACTCCAAGGACTTGAATTTCAACACTTTCGTCGCCGCCTTCCCGATGGACGATCCACAGTATCTGGTGTTTACCATTGCCGATGCCCCGCACCCGGAAAAGCCTGGCATGACGGATGTCGCGGCCGCAAATGCGGGGGTCATGGCCGGCAATATCATCAGGCGTTCAGCTGCCATGCTTGGCGTGAAGCCAGATTTCAGCCATGAAAATGGTGCAACGCTGGTTTCCTATCAGTGATTCTTAGGGCGCGCCGGCAACAGCGCGCTATTTTGTTGCGGTGAACGGGACTCGATGAAGCTCAGAGATCTAGCCGGTATCCTGCCCGTCGAGGGAATAGCTTCCGTCGATCTGGAGGTTACAGGGATTTCTTCGGATTCCCGCCAGGTGAAACCGGGCGTTGTCTTTTTTGCGCTCGCCGGAACCAAGGCCGATGGTGCCGTTTATGCCGCCGACGCCGCCGCGCGCGGTGCGGCCGCGATCGTGGCGGGCAAGGGCAGCACCATTGCCGGGCTGTCGGTTCCGTTATTGGCGGTCGACGATCCCCGCCTGGCGCTGGCGCTGAGTGCCGCCCGTTATTCCGGCAAGCAGCCTGAGATCATGGTCGCGGTGACCGGCACCAGCGGCAAAACGTCGGTCGCCGCCTTCACCAGGCAGATCTGGGAGCAGGCCGGTTATGCCGCCGCTTCGATCGGCACCACCGGCGTGGTGGCGCCTGGACGCAACGACTATGGCTCGCTGACGACACCCGATCCGGTCGCCCTGCACCAATTGCTGCGGGAATTGGCGGATGCCGGCGTCACCCACGCTTCGATGGAAGCCTCCAGCCATGGGCTCGACCAGCGCCGCCTCGACGGCGTGAAGCTGGCCGCCGGCGGCTTCACCAATCTCGGCCGCGACCATATGGACTATCATCCGACCATCGAGGACTATCACCGCGCCAAACTGCGTCTGTTCGACACGCTGCTGCCGAAGGGCGCACCGGCCGTGATCTTCGCCGACGATCCATGGTCGGCGCCGACGATCGAGGCCGCACAGGCTGCCGGGCTCAATGTGCTGACGGTCGGCCGCCATGGCGATTTCCTCAGGCTGAAGCGGGTCGAGCACGAGCGCCACCGCCAACGCGCCGAAGTCGAGGCCGATGGCGTGCTCTACGAGATCGACCTGCCGTTGGCCGGTGATTTCCAGATTTCGAACGCGCTGGTTTCGGCGGGTCTTGCCATCTCCACGGGAACACCTGTCGCCAAGGCCTTGATGGCGTTGGAGAAACTGAAGGGCGCGCCGGGCCGGCTCGACCTCGTCGGCACCACCGCCAGCGGCGCGCCGGTCTATGTCGATTATGCCCACAAGCCGGACGCGCTGGAAAACGTTCTGGCCTCGGTCCGGCCGTTCACCACCGGCCGCGTCATCGTCGTGTTCGGCTGCGGCGGCGACCGCGACCGCGGCAAGCGACCGATCATGGGCGAGATTGCGACGCGACTTGCAGATGTCGTCATCGTCACCGACGACAATCCGCGCTCCGAAGTGCCGGAAACGATCCGCGCCGCTATTTTGGCCGCCGCTCCCGGTGCCATCGAGATCGGCGACCGGCGCCAGGCGATTCATGAGGCGGTCGCCATGCTGCATGCCGGCGACACGCTGATCGTGGCCGGCAAGGGGCACGAGGAGGGCCAGACGATCGGCTCCGAGACCTTGCATTTTTCCGATCACGAGGAGGTTCGCGCGGCACTCGTGGAGCGTGCCGCATGAGCTTGCTGTGGACCTCCGAGGCGCTGGTTGCCGCCATGGACGGGCGGCCGCTCGGGCCGATGCCGGAAGGCATTTCAGGCATTTCGATCGACAGCCGCAGCCTGCAGCCGGGCGACGCCTTCTTCGCTATCAAGGGCGAGGCGATGGACGGCCATGACTTCGCAACCGCCGCCATCAAGGCTGGCGCCGGCGTGCTGGTGGTGGCCGAAGGCAAGCTGCCGTCGCTCGGCCGGCTGACGGCGCCGATCATCGTCGTCGAGGACGTGCTGGTCGCGCTGGAAAAGCTTGGAGTTGCGTCGCGCGCCCGCTCGAGCGCGAAAATCATCGCTGTGACCGGTTCGGCCGGCAAGACCACCACCAAGGAAGCGCTGCGCCATGTGCTGCAAGCCGCCGGCAAGGTGCATGCCTCGGCGCAGTCCTTCAACAATCACTGGGGCGTGCCGCTGACTTTGGCACGCATGCCCGATGATTGCGACTATGCCGTGTTCGAGATCGGCATGAACCATCCCGACGAGATCCGTCCGCTGGTCAAGATGGTGAGGCCGCATGTCGCCATCGTCACCATGATCGCGGCCGCCCACCTAGGTTTCTTCCGCAATCTGGACGAGATCGCCAAGGCCAAGGCCGAGATTTTCGAGGGGCTGGAGCCCGAGGGGGCCGCCGTCCTCAACCGCGACGATACGCGCTTCAAGCTGCTCGACAAGATGGCCCATGCAGCCGGTGTCGAGCACGTCTACGGCTTCGGCGAGAATGCGCGCTCTACCTTCAAGCTCACCAAATGCGAACTGCATGCGGATCATTCCGATATCATCGCCAGGATCGGCGGCCACGAAGTGACGGCGCGGATCGGCGCGCCCGGCCGCCATATGGTGCAGAACGTGCTGGCGGTGCTGGGGGCGGCACATCTGGTCGGGGCCGATCTCGACAAGGTGACACTCGCACTGGCCGATCTTTCGGCCGAGCGCGGGCGCGGCAAGCGCCATGTGCTGCGCCATCCCGGTGGCTCGACTTCGAGCCACCTAGGTGGACCGATCACGCTGATCGACGAAAGCTACAACGCCAATCCGGCATCGATGGCTGCTGCCATGGCATTGCTCAACGCGACGCCTGTGACGGGCGAGGGCCGCCGCATCGCCGTGCTCGGCGACATGCTCGAACTCGGCGACCATTCGGCCAAGCTGCATGCAGCCCTTGCCGAACTCATCGTCGGCACCGGGACACAGACCGTCTTCCTCGGCGGCCCGGAAATGCGGGCGCTGGCCGAAGCGCTGCCGGCTGAGATCAAGACGGAATACCGCGCTGGTGTCGAGGAGCTGAAGCCGGTGCTGCTTGCCGCGCTTAAGCCGGGTGACGTGGTGATGATCAAATCGTCGAAGGGCATCGGTTTTGCAAAACTGGTCGATGCGCTGCTGGGCAAATTCCCGGCTGAATCGACAGCTAGAAAACAGACCTAGGTCGGGGGACGAAAACGCATGTTTACACTGCTCGTCGATTTTGCGGACAAGGTCTCGGTCTTCAATGTCTTCCGCTACATCACCTTCCGCACCGGCGGGGCGCTGATCACGTCGGCGCTGATCGTCTTCATCTTCGGACCGACCATCATCAATTCGCTGCGGCTGCGGCAAGGCAAGGGTCAGCCGATCCGCGCCGATGGGCCGCAGACACATTTCAAGAAGGCCGGCACGCCGACCATGGGCGGCCTGATGATCCTGTCGGGCATCATCGGCTCGTCGCTTTTGTGGGCGAACCTGTCGAGCATCTATGTCTGGGTGGTGCTGCTGGTGACGCTGGGCTTCGGGTCGATCGGCTTCTACGACGACTATCTCAAGGTAACCAAGCAGTCGCATCTCGGCTTTTCCGGCAAGGCACGCCTTGCGCTTGAATTTGTCATTGCCGGCATCGCCGCCTGGGTGATCATGCACAATGGCCAGGCGCCGTTCTCTTCGTCGCTGACATTTCCCTTCGCCAAGGAATTCATCGTCAATCTCGGCTGGTTCTTCATTCCGTTCTCCTGCTTCGTCATCGTCGGCGCCGGCAATGCTGTGAACCTCACCGACGGTCTGGACGGACTGGCGATCGTGCCGATCATGATCGCGGCGGCTTCCTTCGGTGTCATCGCCTATCTCTCCGGCAACGCCGTGTTCGCCGAATATCTGCAGATCCATTTCGTGCCCGGCACCGGTGAACTGGCGGTCGTGCTCGGCGCGGTCATCGGCGCTGGTCTGGGCTTCCTCTGGTTCAATGCGCCGCCTGCGGCG
This sequence comes from Mesorhizobium sp. M7A.F.Ca.US.010.02.1.1, assembly GCF_004023085.1. NCBI lineage: Bacteria > Pseudomonadati > Pseudomonadota > Alphaproteobacteria > Hyphomicrobiales > Phyllobacteriaceae > Mesorhizobium > Mesorhizobium sp. M7A.F.Ca.US.010.02.1.1. Next base: position 178,795 of record NZ_RZRV01000007.1, read on the forward strand.
ATCTTCATGGGCGACACCGGCTCGCTGGCCATGGGCGGCCTGATCGGCACCGTTGCGGTCGCCACCAAGCACGAGATCGTTCTGGTCATCGTCGGCGGATTGTTCGTCGTGGAAATCCTGTCGGTCATCATCCAGGTCGGCTACTTCAAGATGACCGGCAAGCGGGTGTTCCTGATGGCGCCGATCCACCATCATTTCGAAAAGCTCGGCTGGACCGAAAGCCAGGTGGTGATCCGCTTCTGGATCATCGCCGTCATCCTGGCGCTGGTCGGCCTGTCGACCCTCAAGCTGAGATAGGAAGCCCCTTGATCCCCGCCGCATCCTTTTCAGGCAAGCGCGTTTCGCTCTTCGGGCTCGGTGGCTCGGGGATCGCGACGGCGCGCGCACTGATCGAGGGCGGCGCGGACGTGCTGGCTTGGGACGACAATCCCGAAAGCGTGGCCAAGGCAACGGCTGCCGGCATCGCAACCGCCGATCTCCGCGGCGCCGACTGGGCGAAATTCTCGGCCTTCGTGCTGTCGCCAGGTGTGCCGCTGACGCATCCCAAGCCGCATTGGACGGTGGAGCTGGCGCGCGGTTCGGGCGTCGAGATCATCGGCGACATCGAGCTTTTCTGCCGCGAGCGGATGCTGAGCGCGCCAAATTCGCCTTTCATCGCCATCACCGGCACCAACGGCAAGTCGACGACGACCGCGCTGACCGCGCATATCCTGAAAGCCGCGGGACGCGACACCCAGATGGGCGGCAATATCGGCCGCGCGGTAATGACGCTCGATCCACCCGAGCCCGATCGGCACTATGTGGTCGAATGCTCGTCCTACCAGATCGACCTCGCGCCCTCGATCAATCCGACGGCAGGCATCCTGCTTAACCTGACGCCCGATCATCTCGACCGCCACGGCACCATGCAGCACTACGCCGCGATCAAGGAGCGGCTGGTGGCCGGCAGCGAGACGGCGATCGTCGGCATCGACGATTCCTGGTGCGCGCAGATCGCCGAGCGGTTGGAGCGGGCGGGCCGGCCTGTCATCCGCATTTCCAAGCGCCTGCCGCTGACCGATGGCTATTTCGCCGATGGCAGCAATCTGATGGAAGCCGTGCACGGCCGTTACAGCCGTGTCGCCTTCCTCGAAGGCATCGGCTCGCTGCGTGGCCAGCACAATGCCCAGAACGCTCTGGCGGCGGTCGCCGCTTGCCTCAAGGTCGGGCTGGAGCTTGGCGAGATCCAGTCGGGGCTGGAAAGCTTTCCCGGCCTCGCGCACCGCATGGAGCAGGTCGGCCGCAAGGACCATGTGCTGTTCATCAACGATTCCAAGGCGACCAATGCCGATGCGGCGGCGCCGGCGCTGTCCAGCTTCGCGCGCATCTACTGGATCGCCGGCGGCCTGCCCAAGGAAGGCGGCATCGAACCCTTGCGCGGCTTCTTCCCGCGCATCGCCAAGGCCTATCTTATCGGCGAGGCGGCGCCGGCTTTTTCGGCGACGCTGGGCGAGGCAGTTCCCTACGAGATTTCAGGCACGCTGGCCGCGGCGGTCGAGCACGCCGCGCATGATGCGGCCAAGGACGACAGCGGTGAGGCGGTGGTGCTGCTGTCGCCGGCCTGCGCCAGCTTCGACCAGTTCAAGAATTTCGAAGTCCGCGGCGAAGCCTTCAGGCAAGCTGCGAATGCTATCGAGGGTGTGAAACCCATCGGAGGGGCACGATAATGCAGAGCCGTCTCGACAAAAGTCCGGTTGCGACCTGGTGGTGGACGATCGATCGCTGGTTCCTGGCGGCGTTCCTGTCGCTGATGGGGCTTGGCATCGTCTTGTCCTTCGCTGCCAGCCCGGCGGTGGCCGAACGCATCGGCCTCGACAGTTTCCACTTTGCCACCAGGCAGATCATCTTCACCGTGCCGGCGCTCGGCGTGATGCTGGCCGTTTCCTTCCTCGATTCCAGGCAGATCCGGCGCATGGCGCTGGTCATCCTGTGCCTGATGCTGGTGCTGATGGTGGCGGTGCTCTACATCGGCGTCGAGGTGAAGGGTGCGCGCCGCTGGGTGTCGCTTGCAGGCCTGTCGATCCAGCCGTCGGAATTCCTGAAGCCGGCCTTCGTCATCATGTGCGCCTGGCTGTTCGCCGAGCACAAGCGCCAGCCTGACATTCCGGGCAATCTGTTTGCCATGCTGCTGCTGGTGCTGGTCGTATCGCTGCTGGTGGCGCAACCGGACCTCGGCCAGACCATGCTGACGACCGGCACCTGGGGCATCATGTTCTTCATGGCCGGGCTGCCCTGGCTGTGGATCGTCGCGCTCGGCGCGGCCGGCGTCGGTGGCGTCTTTGCCGCCTATACGGTGTTCCCGCACGTTGCCTTGCGCATCGACAAGTTCCTCACCGGCGAGGGCGACACGTTCCAGGTCGACATGGGGCGCGAAGCGCTGATCAATGGCGGCTGGTTCGGTGTCGGGCCGGGCGAGGGCACAGTCAAGCGCGTCATTCCCGATAGCCATGCCGACTTCGTCTTCTCGGTCGCGGGCGAAGAGTTCGGGCTGATCATGTGCTTCTTCATCATGTCGATCTTCGCCTTCATCGTGCTGCGCGGCCTCAACACGGCGCTGAAGGAGCATGACGATTTCACCCGCTATGCGGTCGGCGGCCTCGTCACCGTGTTTGGCCTGCAAGCGGTCATCAACATGTGCGTCAATCTCCAGCTTGTGCCGGCCAAAGGTATGACGCTGCCGTTCATCTCCTATGGCGGCTCCTCGCAGATCGCCATCGCCATCTCGATGGGCATGGTGCTGGCGCTGACACGCAAGCGGCCGGAAAAGCGCAAGCAGATGGGCTTTGGCCTGTCGCAACGCGCCCTGCCGGCGGAGTGATATGGCCAGAGGCGTCATCCTTCTCGCGGCAGGCGGCACCGGTGGGCATCTTTTCCCGGCCGAAGCGCTGGCGCATGAGCTGAACGAGCGCGGCTGGTCAGTGCATCTGGCGACCGACGACCGTGCAGAGCGTTTCGCCGGCCATTTCCCGGCCGCAGCCGTCCATCCGATCCAGTCGGCGACGATGGGCTCGAAAAACCCCTTTGCCCTGCTTGGTGCCTTCTGGAAAATCTGGCGCGGCGTGCGCCAGGCTTCCGCCGTCATCGCCAGGATCAAGCCGGATGCGGTCGTCGGCTTTGGCGGCTATCCGACCTTGCCGCCGCTCTACGCGGCGACACGGCGCAAGGTGCCGACCCTGATCCATGAGCAGAACGCGGTGATGGGGCGCGCCAACCGGGCGCTGGCCGGCCGTGTCGATGCCATCGCCGGCGGCTTCCTGCCGCAGGACACCAGTGCTGCCGGGGTCAAGACGGTGACGACAGGCAATCCGGTCAGGCCGGCCGTGCTGGAAGCTGCCAGGACGAATTATGCGGCATCGACCGGGGAACAGCCGTTCCGCCTGCTGGTGTTCGGCGGCAGCCAAGGCGCTCAGTTCTTTTCCGATGCCGTGCCGGGGGCGATCGCGCTGCTTTCCGATGCTCAGCGCAAGCGGCTGGTCATTACCCAACAAGCTCGCGCCGATGATGTGGCGCGGGTCAAGGCGGCCTATGCGGCACTGGGCGTTGCTGCCGAGGTCTCACCCTTCTTCACCGACATGGCGCAGCGCATGGCGGCTGCGCACCTGGTGATCTCGCGCTCCGGCGCCTCGACCGTTTCGGAGATCGCCGTCATCGGCCGGCCGGCGCTGCTGGTGCCTTACCCCTACGCGCTCGACCACGACCAGGCGGCGAACGCGGCGGCCCTTGCCGCTGCCGGCGGCGGCGAAGTGCACCCGCAATCCTCGCTCTCGCCCGAACGCATCGCAGTGCTCCTCGGCGGGCTGATCGACCAGCCTGAGCGGCTTGTGGCGATGGCGGCGGGCGCGAAATCGGCCGGCCGGCCGAACGCGGCACGGTTGCTCGCTGATCTTACAGAGGCTATTGCGTCCAAAAAAACCATTTCGGATTTCAGGAAGGGGACGCAAGCATGAAGATGCCGCAGACCATCGGCCTTGTGCATTTCATCGGCATTGGCGGCATCGGCATGAGCGGCATTGCCGAAGTGCTGCACAATCTCGGCTACAAGGTGCAAGGGTCCGATCAGGCCGAAAGCGCCAATGTGCAGCGGCTGCGCGACAAGGGCATCGAATGCTTCGTCGGCCATAGGGCCGAGAATCTCGGCGATGCCGAGGTTGTCGTCGTCTCGACGGCGATCAAGAAATCCAACCCTGAGCTCAAGGCCGCGCGCGAAAAGCTGCTGCCGATCGTGCGCCGGGCCGAAATGCTGGCCGAGCTGATGCGCTTTCGCCAGGCGGTGGCGATCGGCGGCACGCATGGCAAGACGACCACGACCTCGATGGTGGCGACCTTGCTCGATGCCGGTGGGCTCGATCCGACCGTCATCAATGGCGGCATCATCAATGCCTACGGCACCAACGCGCGCATGGGCGACGGCGAATGGATGGTGGTCGAGGCCGACGAAAGCGACGGCACTTTCCTGAAACTGCCGGCCGAGATCGCGGTCGTCACCAACATCGATCCCGAGCATCTCGATCACTATGGCAGCTTCGACAAGGTGCGGGAGGCGTTCCGCCAGTTTGTCGAGAACGTGCCGTTCTACGGTTTTGGCGTGATGTGCACCGACCATCCCGAGGTGCAGGCGCTGGTCAGCCGCATCGAGGACCGCCGGGTCATCACCTATGGCGAGAATGCGCAGGCCGACGTGCGCTTTACCAATCACCGCATGGCAGGTGCCATTTCGGAATTCGACGTGGTGATCCGCGACCGCAAGACAGGCGGCCAGACTGTCATAGCAGGCCTGCGCCTGCCGATGCCCGGCCGCCACAACGTCTCCAACGCGACGGCAGCGATCGCGGTCGCGCATGAGCTCGGCCTGTCGGCCGAGGCGATCAAGAAGGGCCTGTCGTCCTTCGCCGGCGTCAAGCGCCGCTTCACCCATACCGGTTCGTGGGACGGCGTCGAAATATTCGACGATTACGGCCACCATCCGGTCGAGATCTCGGCGGTGCTGAAGGCGGCGCGCAGCGCCACCCAGGGTCGCGTCATCGCCATTGCCCAGCCGCATCGCTTCACCCGGCTGCATGATCTGTTCAACGAGTTTTCCACTTGCTTCAACGACGCCGACACAGTGATGGTGGCGCCGGTCTACGCGGCCGGCGAAGAGCCGATCGACGGCGTCAGCTCGGACGCGCTGGTGTCGCGCATCCGCGCCGGCGGCCATCGCGACGCGCGCTACATCGAGGGTCCGGCGGCGATCGCGCCCGTCATCCGTGATCTGGCCAAGCCGGGTGACTTCGTCGTCTTCCTGGGCGCCGGCAACATCACCCAATGGGCCTATGCGTTGCCCAAGGAGCTTGGCGGGACCGTCTCATGATGCACGGCCAGGCCCTGATCGACAGACTTGGCGACCGGCTTGCCGGCCTGCGCGGCCGCCTCACGCCGAACGCCGAGATGGACAAGATCACCTGGTTCCGTGCCGGGGGCCTGGCTGAAGCGTTGTTCCAGCCGGCTGATGAGGAGGATCTTGCGGTGTTCCTCAAAGCCGTTCCTGAAGAAATACCTCTTACCGTCGTTGGCGTCGGCTCGAACCTTTTGGTCCGCGACGGCGGCATCGAGGGCTTTGTCATCCGCCTTTCGGCCAAGGGCTTCGGCGAGGCCGAGGTGATTTCGCCGATCAGGATCAAGGCGGGAGCTGCGACCCCCGACAAGCGTGTCGCAGCGGTGGCGCTCGAGGCCGGCATTGGCGGCTTTCATTTCTACCACGGCATTCCGGGTGCAATCGGCGGTGCGCTGCGGATGAATGCCGGCGCCAATGGTGTCGAGACGCGCGAGCGCGTCGTCGAAGTGCGGGCGCTCGACCGCAAGGGCAATGTGCAGACGCTGAGCAATGCCGATATGGGATACGCCTATCGCCATTCAGCGGCGCCCTCCGGGCTGATCTTCACCTCGGCCGTGTTCGAAGGCTTTGCCGAGGAGAAAACGGCGATCAAGGCGGCGATGGAGGCCGTGCAGAACCATCGCGAGACCGTGCAGCCGATCCGCGAGAAGACCGGTGGCTCGACCTTCAAGAATCCGGAAGGCACGTCGGCCTGGAAGGAGATCGACAGAGCGGGCTGCCGCGGCCTGATGATCGGCGGGGCCCAGATGTCGCCGATGCATTGCAACTTCATGATCAACACGGGAACCGCGACCGGCTACGACCTTGAATATCTCGGCGAGACGGTGCGCACGCGGGTGCTGGAGAATTCCGGTATCCGGTTGCAATGGGAAATCAAGCGAATCGGCAATTTCCGGCCGGGGCATGCCGTGCAGGAGTTTCTCGGGCAGCTCCTTTAAGGTGCACTTTGGCGCGCGTTGAAGTTCATGTGATGCATGAACTTCAACGAGGCCGAAACGGTCCGCGACCGTTGCCGCAAAGACTCAACGACACGCTTTTCGCATCCATTTTCTCAGAAAGTGAATCTCTCGGAATCGTAAGCACTTGCCAGTGAATCAACTCTCTGATTCTCTGCTCGAAAGCGTTTCCTGATTTGAGTCGTTCGACGCGTTTTCAGCGTTTTCCGTCTGGGGGGCAACCTGCCGGGAGACTCTGACTCAATGTTGCGGAAAATCTGGTTTTGGTCCGCCGTGAGAGAGGGGATGCCGGGGAATGAAAAACAAGCATGTGGCCGTCCTGCTGGGTGGTTTTTCGTCCGAGCGGCCCGTGTCTCTTTCGTCGGGAAGGGCTTGTGCCGATGAGCTCGAGAAGGAAGGCTACCAGGTCACCCGTGTCGATGTCGGGCGCGATGTCGGCTCCGTGCTTGCCGAGCTCAAGCCGGATGTCGCCTTCAATGCGCTGCACGGCCCTTTTGGCGAGGACGGCACCATTCAGGGCATCCTTGAATATCTCGGCATTCCCTACACCCATTCTGGCGTGCTCGCCTCGGCTCTGGCCATGAACAAGGAGCAGGCCAAGCGGGTTGCCAAGTCGGTCGGCATCGTGGTCGCCGAATCGAAGGTCGCCAGCCGCTTTGCCATCCAGAACAAGCATCCGATGAAGCCGCCCTATGTGGTCAAGCCGGTCAATGAGGGTTCGAGCTTCGGTGTCGTCATCGTGCATGAGGGCCAGTCGCATCCGCCGCAGGTTCTTGGCTCGTCGGAGTGGAAATATGGCGATACCGTCATGGTCGAGCGCTACATCCACGGCAGGGAGCTGACCTGCGCGGTGATGGGCGATGTGGCGCTGGGGGTCTGCGAGATCATCCCGACCGGCCATTCCTTCTACGACTATGATTCAAAATATGTCGCCGGGGGATCAAAGCACGAATGCCCCGCAAAAGTTTCACCGAATATTTACCAAAAAATACAAACACTGGCGCTCAAGGCTCACCAAGCGATCGGCTGTCGAGGCGTTTCCCGTTCGGACTTCCGTTATGACGATCGTCATTCCGAAAACGGCGAGATTGTCTGGCTCGAGGTCAACACCCAGCCGGGTATGACGCCGACGTCTTTGGTGCCTGAAATCGCCGCCCATGCCGGGCACTCGTTTGGCGATTTGTTGAGTTGGATGGTGGAGGACGCTTCGTGTCTGCGTTGAAATGGGGACAAGGTAGGGAGAGGGGCGCGGCCGGGCCGGCGCTGTTCGGCCTGTCATTGTCGTTGGACCATTTCGTACTGCCGCGCATGCTTCGCCGCCCGGTGCGCATTCTGGCGCGCCTGGGCGTTGGGGAATTCCAGGCGCCGCGCTTTTCCGCGGCCATGATGTCGGCCGTGCTGATTTTCTCGAGCAGTGCCTATGGTGCCTACCTTGGCGGTCACGTCGACGGTATCGTGCAGAGCATCACCGCCCGTACCGGCTTTGCCGTTGATCAGGTCAAGGTGGTCGGCAATCGCCAGACCTCGGAAATCGATATACTCGACAGGCTTGAACTTGATGGCTGGACGTCGCTGATCGGCTTTAATGCCGAGGCAGCGCGCGAACGGATCTCCGGCCTGCCGTGGATCGAGGTTGCGGCCGTGCGCAAGGTCTACCCGCATACGCTGGAAGTACGTGTCGAGGAGCGCGAGGCTTTCGCGCTCTGGCAGCAGGGCGACGAGCTTTCGGTCATCGAGAGGAATGGTGCCATGATCGCGCCGTTCTCGGGTGGCAAGCAGGTGCTTCTGCCGCTGCTGATCGGCACCGGCGCGCCGGCGAGCGCGCCCGATTTCCTGGCCAAGGTCGAAAAATATCCCGAGCTCGCGAGCCGGATCAAAGGTTATATCCGCGTCGGCGAGCGGCGCTGGGACCTGAAGCTGGACAATGGCATCACCGTCAAGCTTCCCGAGGACGACGAGGAACAGGCGCTCGCCGAACTCGTGAAGATGGATCATGACAGCGGCTTGCTGTCGCGTGACATCGCCGCCGTCGACATGCGCCTGACGGACCGGCTGGTCGTGCAGTTGACGGCGGAAGCGGCGACGCAGCGCGAAGCCGCCCTCAACGAGAAACCCAAGAGCCTGAAGCGCAAGCCGGAGACGAAGATATGAACTGGCTTGGCGGTCCTGGCGATGCCGCGTCGCGCCGGTCCGGCACCCTGACGGTGCTGGATGTCGGTTCGAGCAAGGTCTGCTGCATGGTGGCCAAGCTGAAGCCGTGCGATGACGGCAAGCTGCTGCGCGGCCGCTCGCACCGGATCCAGGTGATCGGCATCGGCCATCAGAAATCGCAAGGCGTGAAGTCTGGTGTCATCGTCGATCTCGACCGCGCCGAGCACGCCATCCGCCTTTCCGTCGACGCGGCCGAGCGCATGGCCGGGCTGACGGTCGATTCGCTCATCGTCAACATGACGGCCGGCCGGCTCAAGAGCGAAGCCTTCTCCGCCACCATCAATCTTGGCGGCCATGAGGCCGACGAGGCCGACATCAAGCGCGTTCTCGGTGCTGGCGCCAAGCAGGCGCTGAAGGCCGAGCGCGAGGTGATCCATTCGCTTCCCGTCGGCTTCTCGCTGGATGCCGAACGCGGCGTGCGCGATCCGCGCGGCATGATCGGTGACGCACTCGGCGTCGACATGCATGTGCTGACCGGCGACGCCGCGCCGATGCGCAATCTGGAGCTTTCCATCAACCGTTCGCATCTGTCGGTCGAGCGCATGGTGGCGACGCCCTATGCCAGCGGTTTGGCGGCCCTGGTCGACGACGAGCTGGAAATGGGTGCGGCCTGCATCGACATGGGCGGCGGCACGACAACGATTTCGGTGTTTTCGGAAGGCAAGTTCGTCCATGGCGACGCCATCGCCATCGGCGGCAACCACGTCACGCTGGACATGGCCAAGGGGCTGTCGACCTCGCTCGATGCCGCGGAACGGCTGAAGGTGATGCATGGCTCGGCGCTGCCGGGCAGCGCAGACGACCGCGACCTGGTCTCGATCCAGCCGATCGGCGACGATGGCGACGTGCCCTTGCAGATCCCGCGCTCGGTGATGACGCGCATCGTGCGTGCCCGTATCGACGAGACGCTCGAACTGCTGCGCGACCGGCTGAACAGGTCCGGCTATGGCAATGCAGTGGGCAAGCGTGTGGTTCTTACCGGCGGTGCCAGCCAGCTTGCCGGCCTGCCGGAGGCGGCGCGCCGCATCCTGGGACGCAATGTGCGCATCGGCCGCCCGCTCGGCGTGGCCGGCCTGCCGGAAGCGGCGAAGGGGCCGGCCTTCTCGGCCGCGGTGGGGCTTCTGATCTATCCGCAGATGGCGAGCTTCGAGAGCCATCCTGCGAAAGGAATTTCCGGTCTCAAAATGACCGGAACGGGCGGAAAACTGCATCGCATGAGTCAGTGGTTGAGAGACAGTTTCTAAAATTGACGGGGACAGCCCCATAGGCGGCCGCGGCGGCGAAGCGGCGTGAAAGGCAAAGGACGGAGACAATGACCATCAATCTGCAGAAGCCGGACATCACCGAGCTTAAGCCGCGCATCACCGTGTTCGGTGTCGGCGGCGGCGGCGGCAATGCCGTCAACAACATGATCACCGCCGGTCTGCGCGGTGTCGAGTTCGTGGTGGCCAACACCGACGCGCAGGCGCTGACCATGTCGAAGGCGGGCCGCCTGATCCAGCTCGGCGCGCATGTCACCGAAGGCCTTGGCGCCGGCTCGCAGCCGGAAGTCGGCCGTGCGGCGGCGGAAGAGTGCATCGATGAAATCCTCGATCACCTGACCAACACCCATATGTGCTTCGTCACCGCCGGCATGGGCGGCGGCACCGGCACCGGTGCTGCTCCCGTCGTTGCCCGCGCGGCGCGCGAAAAGGGCATCCTCACCGTCGGCGTCGTCACCAAGCCGTTCCACTTCGAAGGCCAGCGCCGCATGAAGACCGCGGATTTCGGCATCGAGGAATTGCAGAAATGCGTCGATACGCTGATCGTCATCCCCAACCAGAACCTGTTCCGGCTGGCCAATGACAAGACCACCTTCGCCGATGCCTTCGCCATGGCCGACCAGGTGCTCTATTCCGGTGTCGCCTGCATCACCGACCTGATGGTCAAGGAAGGCCTGATCAATCTCGACTTCGCCGACGTCCGTTCCGTCATGCGCGAGATGGGCAAGGCGATGATGGGCACCGGCGAGGCTTCCGGCGAGGGCCGTGCGATGGCCGCCGCCGAAGCGGCGATCGCCAACCCGCTGCTCGACGAGACCTCGATGAAGGGGGCCAAGGGCCTGCTGATCTCGATCACCGGCGGCCGCGACCTGACGCTGTTCGAAGTCGACGAAGCCGCGACCCGTATCCGCGAGGAAGTCGACCAGGACGCCAACATCATCCTGGGCGCCACCTTCGACGAGGAACTCGAAGGCGTCATTCGCGTCTCGGTGGTTGCCACCGGCATCGACAAGTCGGCGGCTGAAATCGCCGCCGCGCCGATCTCGATCCGCACGGCGCCTCCGAAGCCGGCCAGCCGCCCGGCGGCTCAGATCGCGGAGGTTCGTCCGGCGCCTGTCCAGCAGGCGGCATACGAGCCACGCGCTGTCGACCCGGTCGCGGAAGCCATCCATCTGGCCGAAGCTAATGCCGCGGCTATGGCGCAGGCGCGCCCGGCCCCGGTCGCCCACGCTGAAGATTTCCGCCCGCAGAGCAAGATCTTCCAGGCACCGCCCGCCCAGCCGATGGCGCAGCCGGTGGTCCAGCAGATGCAGCCGGCCCCGCAGCCGCGCGAGATGCTGCAGCGCGAAGCGCCGCAGCCGGTTGCGATGGCGCCGCAGCGTATGCCGCGCGTCGAGGACTTTCCGCCGGTCGTCAAGGCCGAGGTGGATGCCAAGAGCCGCCCGGTCGATCACGAGAACAACAGCGGACCGATGGGCCTGCTGAAGCGCCTGACCAATGGCCTGACCCGCCGCGAGGAGGAACCCGCAAGGCTGCAGCCGGCGCAGCCGCGCGAGCCCAAGCTGCGCCAGGCAGCGCCCGAAGTACGCCGTCTTGCCAGTCAGGATGCGCAGCTCTATGCGCCGCGCCGTGGCCAGCTCGATGATCAGGGCCGCCTGACGCCGCAGGTGAGGACGACTCAGGAAGACGATCAGCTGGAGATTCCGGCGTTCCTGCGCCGCCAGGCCAACTGATTGGTAAACGGACTGTAACATTTGTTAACAGGCAAGCGAGGAATCGCTTGCCTGTTAACGTTTTAAATGATGGGATTTCAACGACTTACCAATTCGTACTCATTCCATTTTGCGGTTACACTGAGTAAGAAACCGTGATTTGGAGTCTCCCTGACGGGACATTATCTTCGCTGCCTACCATCATCGGTTTGCCGGGATTTCGGGGGAAGTCGCCCTGCCAGCCGATTCACACAAGAGCCGCGCCCTCGGGCTGGAGAAGCGGACCTAGGCATTACGGGCTTATGGGGATTGTCTTGCACGACTATCAGACGACATTGAAGACGCGCGCGTCGCTTACCGGCACCGGCGTCCACAGCGGCAAGGAAGTGTCCATCAGCTTCGTGCCCGCGGATGCTGACACCGGCATCGTTTTCCAGCTTTTCAACGGTGCGGAGCAGGGCCGCGAGTTTCGTGCCCTGGTTTCGGAAGTCGGCGCTACCGACCTGTGCACCATGCTTGGTGATCCCGCCGGCGAGCATATCGCCACGGTCGAGCACATCATGGCGGCGCTGTTTGGGCTCGGCATCGATAATGTCGCTGTCGAGATCGATGGTTCCGAGGTTCCTATCTTCGATGGCAGCGCCATGGCGTTCGTCGAAGCCATCGATCAGGCGGGCATCGAGACGCTTTCGGTCAAGCGCCGCTATATCAGGGTCATCAAGCCGGTCCGCATCGAGAACGGCGCCTCGTGGGCGGAGTTTCGCCCCTATGACGGGACCCGTTTCGAGATCGAGATCGACTTCGAAAGTCCGGCGATCGGCCGTCAGCTGTTTGCCTCCGACCTCAATGCCGATATTTTCCGTCGCGACATCGCGCGCGCCCGCACCTTCGGCTTCATGAAGGATGTCGAGCGGCTGTGGGCTGCAGGCTATGCGCTCGGCTCCTCGCTGGAGAACTCGCTGGTCATCGGCGACGACAACCGCGTCATCAATATGGGCGGCCTGCGCTATCCCAACGAATTCGTGCGCCATAAAACGCTGGACGCCATGGGCGACCTGGCGCTGGCCGGCGCCCGCTTCATCGGCTGCTTCCGCTCCTATCGCGGCGGCCACAGGATGAATGCCGCGGCCCTGCGCCGTCTGCTCTCGGACCGCACGGCATTCGAAATCGTCGAGACGACACGCCGCGAGCGTGGCCGCAGCGCCGAGATGAACGCCGTCAATGCGCCACTCTACGCGCCCTGGATGATCTGATTTCCCGGGTTTTTCGGGTTCCATGGGCGATAGCGCATGTGGCAGGAATGCACCACTCGCCAGTGAAATTGCATTGACGTCCAAGCTGCGTCCGGCCGCCACAAAAATGTGCGATTGGCCGGAGATAGCGTTGTCGGGCAAGGCGGTTATGGTTTATGGCTGCTGCCGTCGATTAATGCATGTCGTTCAAAAGTGGGGACCAGTTTTGAAACAATGGCATGCAACTGGCATTGAAATGGCGCCGAAAGGGCGAGATCCAATCATGTTCTTCAAGCGAGTTGGTCAATTGAAAGCACCGCAGAGGGCTGTTTTCCTGGCGCTTTCAGTAGTTGTTCCATCGCTCTTTCTGTCGGCCTGCATGTCGTCGGAGAAAGATATCGACCTGTCGACCTATGTCGACCAGACCGAGCCGGCCGATGTTCTCTACAATCAGGGCCTTGCCAATCTCAATGCCGGGCGCCTGCAGGAGGCGAGCAAGAAGTTCGACGCCGTCGACCGCCAGCATCCCTATTCAGAATGGGCCCGCAAATCGATGGTGATGGGCGCTTTCGCCGACTATCGCCAGGGCAATTACGATGAGGCGATCGGCTCGGCCAAGCGCTATCTCACGCTTTACCCGTCGACCGATGACGCCGCCTATGCGCAGTACATCATCGGCTTGAGCTACTACCGTCAGATCAAGGACGTGACGCAGGACCAGAAGGAAGCGCGTCAGACCGTACAGACGATGCAGGATCTGGTCACGCGCTGGCCGACATCGGAATATGTCGACGACGCCAAGGAAAAGATCCGCTTCGCCAACGACCAGTTGGCCGGCAAGGAAATGCAGATCGGCCGCTACTATCTTGAGCGGCGTGAATACATCGCTGCCGTGAAGCGCTTCCGCACCGTGGTCGAGAACTATTCCAACACCCGCCATGTCGAGGAGGCGCTCGCCCGCCTGACCGAAAGCTATTACGCGATGGGCCTGACTTCGGAGGCGCAGACCGCCGCCGCCGTGCTCGGCACCAATTACCCTGACAGTTCATGGTACAAGGATTCATACAAGCTCTTGCAGAGCAATGGGCTTGCACCGCGCGAAAATGCCGGGTCGTGGATATCCAAGGCCGGAAAGATGATCACCGGCGCCTGATCCCAAGCAGACGTTGCAGGCTTCACCAACGCGCCGTCTGCCTGGTTTTGTTGCTTGTCGCGGGTTCTAGCCGCAAAACCGCACGACACTTTTGTGGAACCTGCCTGGAGCACTCGGATCGAAGCGTGCGCTTTTTCGGATTGATCCGGTGCTCAAACAAAAAGATAGTGCGGCGCTGCGACTCCAAACCGTCGCGTGCCGTTCTAGATTTGGGTTCTGATGCTTTCCAGACTGTCGATCCGCGATATCGTCCTGATCGAGAAGCTGGATATCGACTTCCAGCCGGGTCTTTCGGTGCTGACCGGCGAAACCGGTGCCGGCAAATCCATCCTGCTCGATGCCTTGTCGCTGGCGCTCGGAGCGCGCGGCGATGCTTCGCTGGTGCGCCATGGCGCGGCGCAGGGGCAGGTCATCGCCGTCTTCGACGTGCCGCGTAACCATCCGGCGCGTACGTTGCTTGCCGACAATGCGATCGAGGATGACGGCGACATCATCCTGCGCCGCCTGCAGACGGCGGACGGCCGCACCCGCGTCTTCGTCAACGATCAGCCTTCAAGCGTCACCCTGATGCGCGATGTCGGGCGCGCGCTGGTCGAGATCCACGGCCAGCATGACGAGCGCGCGCTGGTCGATCCCGGAGCGCACCGCGAGGTGCTCGACGCTTTCGGTGGCCATCTCGGCGCCGTCCGCTCGACCGGCGAGGCATGGCGGCACTGGCGCGCCTGCGAGCAGGAGCTGTCGCGACACCGCGCCAAGGTGGCGGCGGCGGCGCGCGAGGCTGATTATTTGCGCGCGGCGGTGGCGGAACTGACCAAGCTCGATCCGCAGCCGGGCGAGGAGACTGATCTCGCCGAACTGCGGGCGTCGATGATGCGAGCGGAGAAGATCGCTTCCGAAATCCATGATGCGCAGGATGTGCTATCCGGCCCGTCCTCGCCCTTGCCGCAACTGGCCAGCCTGCTGCGGCGGCTGCAGCGCAAGGTGACGGAGGCGCCCGGCCTGCTCGACGATGTCGTCAAATCGCTCGATGAGGCGATGCTGTCGCTCGACGCGGCGCAATCGGGCGTCGAGGCAGCATTGCGCGCCACCGAATATGATCCGCAACGGCTGGAGAAAGCGGAGGAGCGGCTGTTTTCGCTGCGCGCGGCCTCGCGCAAGCACAGCGTCGCCGTCGACGATTTGGCGCAGCTGCGCGACACGATGTCGGCCGATCTCGCCGATCTCGATGCCGGCGAGGAGCGCCTGCACGGGTTGGAAAAGCAGGCCACCGCCGCGCGCGAGACCTATGACATCGCCGCCGCGCAGCTGTCCTCGCTTCGCCATGCGGCGGCGGTCGGCCTGACCAAGGCGGTGATGGCGGAATTGCCGGCTCTGAAGCTCGAACGCGCCGCCTTTATCGTGGAAATGAAGAGCGAGGTCGAAAGCCGCATGGAAGAGGGGATCGATCAGATCGAATTCTGGGTGCGGACCAATCCAGGCACGCGGCCCGGGCCGATGATGAAAGTGGCCTCCGGCGGGGAGCTTTCGCGCTTCCTTCTGGCGCTGAAGGTGGCGCTGGCTGATCGCGGCTCGGCGCCGACGCTGGTGTTCGACGAAATCGACACCGGTGTGGGCGGCGCTGTCGCCGACGCTATCGGCCAGCGGCTGGCGCGGCTGTCGAAGCGGGTCCAGGTGCTGTCGGTGACGCATGCGCCACAGGTGGCGGCGCGCGCGGCGACGCATTTCCTGATCTCCAAATCCGGCACCACCGACCGTGTCGCCACAGGCATTGCCGAAATGGATCGGCCGGCGCGGCAGGAAGAGATCGCACGCATGCTGGCCGGCGCCACCATCACCGACGAGGCGCGCGCCGCCGCGGAGCGGCTGCTGCGTGAGAATACCACGGCGGCATAAGAACAACGGATGTCAGGGATCGAGTCAGGATATGGCTGCATCCCGCTGTTCAGGAATGCTTTTCCCAAAATCCTGATCTATTGTGGCGGAGCACCGTCCGGGGAAGGTAAGCATGGCTGAAAAACCTGTCGATTCGCTCAGTGAGAGCGAGGCCGAAGCCGAGCTGAAACGGCTGGCGGAAGAGATCGCCGAGCACGACCGGCGTTACCATACCGAAGATGCGCCTGTTATCACCGATGCGGAGTATGATGCGCTGGCGCGGCGCAACCTTGCCATCGAGGAGCGCTTTCCGGCGCTGGTGCGCGAGGATTCGCCATCGCTCAGGGTTGGTGCAGCACCCGCGGAAGGCTTTACCAAGGTGCGCCACGCCGTGCCGATGCTCAGCCTTGCCAAGGCCTATACCGATGATGACGTCACGGATTTCATCGAACGCGGGCGGCGGTTCTTCGATCGCGACAAGGAGCTCGACATCGCCTTCACCGCCGAACCGAAGATCGACGGGCTGTCGGCTTCGCTGCGCTACGAGAACGGTGTTTTCGTGCAGGGCGCAACGCGTGGCAATGGCACTGTGGGCGAAGACATCACCGCCAATTTGAAGACTATCGCCGACATCCCTGCGAAGTTGAAAGGCTCGGGCTGGCCCGAAACCATCGAGATCCGCGGCGAGGTTTATATGACCTATGCGGAATTCGAGGCGCTGAAGCAACGCTCGGCAGCGGCCGGCGGCCAGGACTACGTCAATCCGCGCAACACGGCAGCCGGGTCGCTGCGCCAGAAGGATCCGTCCGTCACTGCCAGCCGCAATCTCAAATTCTTCGCCTATGCCTGGGGTTACACGACGGCGGATCCCGCTCCGACCCAATATGATTCGGTGCAGAAATTCGCCGAGTGGGGTTTCAAGATCAGTCCGCTGATGGTGCGGGCGAAATCGGCCGAGGAGTTGATCGCGCATTATCATCGGATCGAGGAGCAGCGCTCGGCGCTCGGCTACGATATCGACGGTGTCGTCTACAAGGTCGACCAGCTAAAATTGCAACGCCGATGGGGCTTCGTCACCGGCGAACCGCGCTGGGCGGTCGCGCACAAATTCCCGGCCGAACAGGCGATGACGACCGTACAGAAGATCGACATCCAGGTCGGTCGTACCGGTACGCTGGCGCCGGTTGCGCGGCTGGCGCCGGTCACTGTCGGCGGCGTCGTGGTCGAGAACGTCACGCTCCACAATGAGGACTACATCAAGGGCCTGGACAGCACCGGCGAGCCGATCCGAGATGGCATCGATGTGCGCATCGGCGATACGGTCGTGATCCAGCGGGCAGGCGATGTCATTCCGCAGATCGTCAGCGTCGTCATCGACAAGCGGCCTGCTGATGCGGTGCCTTACGAGTTCCCTCACACTTGCCCGATCTGCGGCTCGCCGGCGACGCGCGAGATCAACGAAAAGACCGGCAAGGAAGATTCCCGCCGGCGCTGCACCGGCGAACTGAGCTGCCCGGCGCAGGCGGTGGAGGGATTGCGCCACTTCGTGTCACGCGGCGCCCTGGACATCGAAGGGCTCGGCGCGGAAAACATAGACACGTTCTTCAATGCGGGATTGATCAAGACCGCCGCCGATATCTTCACGCTCAGGGACCGCCGTCCGGCTGTCACCAGGGCGCTGGCCGAGCGCCGTGAGGAGCAGGCAAGGCAGCGCGAGGCCGCATCGGGCAAGACACGCAAGAATGTGCGCAGCGTCGAGGATCGCAACTATGAGGGCCTCGACAAGCTGTTCGCCGCCATCGATTCGCGCCGCGAGCCGGAGCTGGACCGCTTCATCTTCGCGCTCGGCATCCGCCATATCGGTGAAACGACGGCCGCCGTGCTTGCCCGGACGTTCTCGACGATCGAGGAGCTGATGCGCGTCGGCAAGGAGACAGCCGCAGCGGAGAATCCACATACGGTTTTCCCCTCGGTCAACGGCATCGGCGATACCGTGATCGATGCTTTGCGCGACTTCTTCGGCAATGAGCGCAATGACGACGTGCTTGACGCGTTGCTCCGCCAAGTCAAGCCGAAGCCGTATATCGTCAACGTCTCGGCCGACAGCGAGGTCGCCGGCAAGACGGTCGTGTTCACGGGCTCGCTGGAGAAGATGACACGCTCCGAAGCCAAGGCGATGGCGGAGCGCCTCGGCGCCAAGGTCGCGGGCTCGGTTTCGGCGAAGACCGATCTTGTCGTGGCCGGGCCAGGTGCCGGCTCCAAGCTGAAGCTCGCCAGCGAACTCGGCATCGAGGTGATCGACGAGGATGCCTGGCTGGTGCGGATCGGCAAGGCATGACCGGACCGTTCAGCGGCTTCGGCCCCAAAGCCATTCCGTTCCTCAAGGCGCTGGATTTCCACCAGAGCCGCGAGTGGTTCCTGGAGAATCGCGACCTCTTCGAACAGGAGTTGCGCGATCCGCTCAGTGATCTCGTCGAGACGCTGACCGAGCGCTTCGCGGAGGCAGGTCTCGGCCTGCGCGGCGACCGCAAGAAGTCGCTGTTCCGGATCAATCGCGACGTGCGTTTCGCTAGGGATAAGCGGCCCTACAACAGGCATTTGTCGGCCATCCTGTCGCCCGACGGCACCAAGATGGAGCAGGGCGTGTTCTACGTGCATATCGGGCTTGAGCGCTGCTTTGCCGACATTGCCTGGTGGCAGCCGGAGCCTGCGCTGCTGCTGGCGATGCGCAAAGCCGTCGCGACGAAGCCGGACAAGTTTCGCGCCCTGGTGGCGGCGCTGAAGAAGAACCGGCTTGAACTCGAGACCGAAGGCCGTATGAAGCGTACGCCACGCGGCTTCGAGGAAATCAGCGATCCCGATCTGGTCGCCGCCATCCGCCACCGGCATTTCTATGTCCAGCATGTCATCGATCCGGCCGGAATCCATACGGCTGATCTGGTCGATGAACTCGTCGATTTCACCTTGCGCGCCAAGCCGCTGCTCGACTGGGGCAGGGCGATTGAGGGCAAGATCCCGAAGGAATAAGCGTCTAACTCAGCCGATCCAGCGATCATTTCCGCTGATCGTTTGGCTCAAGCGAATTCGTGTGACACGGCGAGGCGCGCCACCTACATACCGCGCTTCCCTTGTTGTTGTGCATGTCGTTATCCCTGCTACGCACTTTTGGGCGACATGTATCAGGAGTGGTTGATGGCGACGGACGCAATTTCGGAGAGCAGCGAAAGAAGCGATTTCTGGCAGGGCGTGCGGCTGTCGATGCCTGTCGTGGTGGCGTCGGCGCCGTTTGCGGTGCTGTTCGGTGCGCTCGCCGTCGACAATGGTTTCTCGGTCCTGGAAGCCTTCCTGATGAGCGCGCTGGTCTATGGCGGCGCCAGCCAGATGGTCGGCATCCAGCTGTTCGGCCAACATGTGGCGCCGTGGCTGATCGTGCTGTCGATCTTCGCCGTCAATTTCCGCCACGTGCTCTATTCCGCAGGCATCGGCCGGCGCATCGCGCACTGGCCTGTCACCCAGCAGGCACTTGGTTATTTCATCCTCACCGATCCGCAATTCGCGGTAGCCGAAGCGCGGGCGCAATCGGGCCAGACAGTCGGCTTTGCCTGGTATCTGGGGCTTGGCTTGCCGGTCTATCTGTTCTGGATCGTCGAAAGCGCGCTTGGCGCGCTGTTCGGCAAGCTGATCCCCGACACGCATGCGCTCGGCATCGATTTCCTGCTGCCGATCTATTTCCTCGGTCTCGTGCTGGGCTTTCGCAAGCGGCCGCTGTGGCTGCCGGTGGTCGTCGCCAGCGCCGCCGCCTCGATCATCGCCTACAAGACGGTGGGCTCGCCTTGGCATGTCTCGATTGGCGCTGTTGCCGGTGTGCTGCTGGCGGTCATCCTGCCTCCCCATCACAGCGGCGTAAAGGCACGGCCATGAGCACGACCTTCTCGATCATCATCGCCGGCGCAATCGCGACCTATCTGACGCGAATCGGCGGGCATCTGGTCATCTCCCGCTTCGAAACCATCCATCCGCGCGTCGAGGCCGGTCTCAACGCCGTGCCGGCGGCGGTGCTGACGACGCTGGTGGCGCCGGAACTGTTGAATGCCGGGCCGGCGGAATGGGCGGCTCTGGTGGTCACCGCGGTCGTCTCGCTGCGCGGTGGGTTGATGGCGATGTTTCTGGCGGGTGCGGCGATGTTGATCGTGGCGCGGCAGTTCGTCGGGTAGGGCGTATCGATATTCAGGTGATGACGGCCTGCAAACGGCGGCTTCCTGCGCTTCCGGTGCTCACGTACCCAAAAGTACGCTCCGCTCCGGTTCTCGGAACCCATCGTTTTCGGCTCGTCCTGACCTGAATCTCGACACGCCCTCGGCGCCTCAGAAAATCAGATCTTCGCGTCGTGCGGCAATGGCGCCGTCGCCTTCTCCAGCCAGGCCAGCGTTTCGCCGTCGAGCATCGGGCCGATCTCGGTCAGCACGCGCGCATGGTACGTGTCCAGCCAGTGCAACTCGTCGCGCGTCAGGAGGTCCGACTGCACCAGTCTTGTGTCGATCGGCGCCAGCGTCAGCGTCTCGAAGCCGTGCATGGCGATATCGCCGCCCTCGATCTCTTGCGCCGACGTCACCAGGATCAGGTTCTCGATGCGGATGCCGTAGGCGCCTTCCTTGTAGTAGCCCGGCTCGTTGGACAGCATCATGCCTTCGAGCAGCTTTTCGGTGCCGGTGCGGGCGATACGCTGCGGCCCTTCATGCACGGCCAGATACGAGCCGACGCCATGGCCGGTGCCGTGGGCGAAGTCGCAACCGTGCTTCCACAGCGCCATGCGCGCGACGGCATCGATCTCGGAGCCGCGCGTGCCGGCGGGAAAGCGCAAGGTGGAAATGCCGATCATGCCTTTCAGCACCAGGGTGAAGCGTTCGCGCATCTCCTGTGTCGGCTGGCCGATCGGCACGGTGCGGGTGATGTCGGTGGTGCCGTCCTGATACTGTGCGCCGGAATCGAGCAGGAACAGTTCACCGGCCTGCAGCTTGCGGCTGGTGGCGCGCGATACGCGATAATGCATGATGGCGCCGTTCGGGCCGGCGCCCGAAATGGTGTCGAAGGAGACATCGCGCAGCGGCATCTGCGTTTCCTCGCCGGTCTGCCGGCGCTGTTCCTCCAGCCGGGTGACCACCGATATCTCATCGAGCGATCCGGGTTTTTGCCGCTCCAGCCAGCACAGAAGCTTCGCCACGGCCGCACCGTCACGCCGATGCGCGGCGCGCGAGCCGTTGATCTCGGCCTGGTTCTTGGTGGCGCGCGGGATGCGGGCGGGGTCTGCTGCTGCAACGACGACGCCGCCATTGGCCTCGACCAGCATGCGCAGCCTGTCGGCCGCCAGCACCGGATCGAGCGCGATTTTCGCGCCACTCTTGGCAAGTGCCGCAATCGCCGCTTCGAATTCGCCGGGCTCATGCGGCTCGGCGAGCTGGGTGAGGTAGGCCGCGACCTGGCGCGAGAACTTGCGCTTATCCATGAAAAGCTGGTGCGACCCATCGGCGGCGAGGATGGCGAAGCCGAGCGCCAGCGGCGTGTGCGGCACGTCGCCGCCACGGATGTTGAAGGCCCAGGCGATGGAGGAGGGGTCGGTCAGCACCGCATGGGTGGCACCATCCTTGGCGATCGCCGCCGCCAGCCGCGCCAGCTTGTCCTTGGCAAGCTCGCCGGCAAAGCCGATCGGGTGAAGCTCGACGGGAGCCACCGGCGCGTCGGGCTGATCCTTCCAGATGATGTCGATCGGGTTCTTGTCGAGCGGCACCAGCACCGCACCTGATTTGTCGGCCGAGGCCTGCAGCGCCTTGACCTCGCTGATCGTGTGCAGCCATGGATCGAGGCCGAGCCGTGCGCCCTTGCCAAGATTGTCTTTGAGCCAGACAGCCGGGGGATTGTCGACCAGGCTTTCGATCGAAAAGACATCGAGATCGACCTCGCTGCGCACCTGCAGCGTGTAGCGCCCGTCGACAAAGACGAAGGCGCGATCGCGCAGGACGATGGCGACACCGGCCGAGCCGCTGAAGCCGGTCAGCCATTTCAGCCGCGCCGAGCGGTCGGCGACATACTCGCCCTGATGCTCGTCGGCACGCGGCACGATGAAGCCGTCCAGCCCGTTGGCTTCAAGCCATTGGCGCAGCAACGCCACACGCGGTTTGCCGACGGCTGGGTCGCCCGCGGAATCGAAGGTCTGGAACATTGTGGGCCTCCTGCGGTCAGCGCAACCGTAGCGTAAGGTCGCGGAAATCGGAATCGATTTCCGGCTGGGCGCAACCTGCTACAGCATCGCTTGGCTGACAACCGGTGGAACTTGGTCCAAGCTCGGTCGTTGCCGGCCTGCATGCCTCAATGCTTCAGATGGATCGTCACCCAGCCCTCGCGGTGCAAGGTGCGCACGTGGCGAAAATTCTGGCCGACATAGACCGAGATGACGGCGTCCCGCTGGCGCTCGAGGATACCCGACAGCACGATCGAACCGCCAAGTGCGATGTGACCAGCCATTTGCGGCGCCAGCCGCATCAGCGGCCGTGCCAATATGTTGGCGACGATGAGATCGAAGGGCGCGCGCTTGCCGAAGATCGGATGGTGAAAACCAGGCGCGGTTGCTGTTTCCACCAGTGCCTTGACGTGGTTGAGCCGCGCATTGGCGGCAGCCACCCGCACCGCCACCGGATCGATGTCGGTGGCCAGCACAGGAATATGCGCCAGCTTGGCGACGGCGATCGCCAGCACCGCACTGCCGGTGCCGAGGTCGAGCGCATTGCGCGGATGCTCGCGCCGAACCACTCTTTCAAGCATTTCCAAGCAGCCGGCTGTGGTGCCGTGGTGACCGGTGCCGAAGGCGAGGCCGGCCTCGATCTCGATGGCGAGTTCGCCGCTGTGGCGTTTCCTGCGGTCATGCGCGCCGTGGACGAAGAAACGGCCGGCACGCACCGGCTTCAGCTCTTCCAGAGAATGCGCCACCCAGTCGATGTCGGGCAGGGCCTCGCGCTCGATCGGCTTCGACAGGGAAAGGCCGGCAAGGATGTCCTTCAAGCGGGTCTCGACCGCATCGACGTCGCCATCGGCATAGAGCGACACTTCGTGGATGTCCTTGTCCTCGTCGACCTCCAGGACGGCGATAGGCAGCCCTTCTTCCTCGAAGGCCGCCTCGAGCGCCGCGAAAATGCTGACGGACTCGGTCTTTCCGGTGGTGAAGTAAAGGCGCGTCTGGGTCATGAAATGGTAATCAGCCTTTCGCCGCCAGCCGCTTCAGCTTGGCGATGGCCGTATCGGCGCTTTCGCCGTAGGCGATGGTGCCGGCAAAGTCGCCATTGGCGTTGAGCAGCAGCACCGAGGCGGTGTGGTCCATCGTGTAGTCGCCGTCGCCGGTGTCGACCTTCTTCCAGTAGATGCCGAACGACTTGGCCATGGCATGGACCTTGTCCGGAGCGCCCGTGATGCCGACGATGCGGTCGGAGAAATTGCTGACATAGGCGTTCATCACTTCCGGCGTGTCGCGCTCGGGATCGACCGAGACGAAATAGGCGTGCAGGTTCTTGCCGTCGTCGCCGAGCGTCTTCAGCCAGCCGGCCAGTTCGAACAGCGTGGTCGGGCAGACCTCGGGGCAATGGGTGAAGCCGAAGAAGACGACGCTGGGCTGCCCCCTGAAGGCGGCTTCGGTGATCGGCGTGCCTTTCTGGTCGACCAGGGTGAAGGCGGCCCCGAACGGTTCGCCGCCATAGTGGCCGCGGTACCAGTCGAAGGTCAGCCAGCCGATGCCGGCCGCCATCAGGACGAGAATGCCGACCAGGATAGAACGCATCATCATCAAAAGTCCGTCTGCAGAAATCGCCGCGCCGGCTCAATGCCGCGCCTGTGCGACAGTCTTAGCGGTTCGGCCTCGCACAGGCAAAGTGCCGCGTTGCCGCAACCGCGGCGGTGTCGACCTATCTGCTTGCAAAGCCGGGCTGCTCGCCCCACCTGTGACCGGCAACTCGAACCGCAGGAGGCTAGTTTGCGACGACTGGTTGGGCGACGGCTGCTTGGGCACGGACTGATTGGGCGGAAACTGATCGGCGGCGCCTTGGCCGCCTGCGTTGTCCTTGGCGCCGGTGCCGTGGTCGCCGAGGAAGTCGGCAAGGTCGGCGTCGACTGGCTCGGCAATGACATCATCGTCGAAGCGATCAAGGATCCGAAAGTGGAAGGCGTGACCTGCCACGTCTCCTATTTCGATCGCGGCATCATCGATCGCCTGCACAAGGGCAACTGGTTCGAGGATCCGTCCGATTCCTCGATCTCCTGCCGCCAGACCGGTCCGATCACCATCGGTGACATCGACATGAGTGAGGGCGGCGAGGAAGTGTTCAAGCAAGGCATCAGCCTGATCTGGAAGAAGCAGGTGGTGAACCGCATCTACGACAAGGCCAACGAGACGCTGATCTATCTCTCGCATTCGCGCCAGGTGCAGAACGGCTCGGCCAAAATGTCGGTCACCACCGTGCCGCTCTACGGTCAGAACGTGGTGTGGAGCAAAGGCAAGCCGTAACAGGCTGCCGACCTTCGGACGATTGGTCCCGCTTGCGGGACCAATCGCTCGGGGGTAAAGCCGCCGGCATGGACCGTTCCGAAAACCTCGTCCCGAAAGACCCCGAGCCACGCATCCATCCGACCGCGGAGCTGAAGGCGTGCAAGCTCGGCCGCTATGCCTCGATCGGCGAGCGAGTGGTGCTGCGCGAGGTGAATGTCGGCGACTTCTCTTATTTTGAACGCCATTCGGAAGCGATCTACACGACGATCGGCAAATTCTGCTCGATCGCCGCCAACAGCCGCATCAATGCGCTGGAGCATCCCATAGAGCGGCTGACCCAGCACAAGCTCAGCTACCGGCCGAACGAGTATTTTCGTTGGCTGGGCGTCGATGCCGCCTTCCGCGAGCGGCGGCAAGCGAAAGCGGTGACCATCGGCCATGATGTCTGGATCGGCCACGGCGCGGTGATCATGCCCGGGGTCGCCGTCGGCAACGGTGCCGTCATCGGCGCCAACGCCGTGGTGACGCGTGACGTGCCGTCCTATGCGATCGTCGCCGGCGTGCCGGCGAAGGCTCTCCGGCCACGCTTCGCTCCGGATATCGCGGCGCGGATCGAAGCTCTCGCCTGGTGGGACTGGCCGGTCGAAAAGCTGGCCAGAGCGGTTCCCGACATGCAGGCCATGCCGATCGAAGCGTTCCTCGATCGCTGGGAAAACGACGCCGTCTGACCAGTTCAAGTGCGTAGCGTTGAGACGGAGTCGGGCGACGCGCTTCAAGGCCCGCCGGACTGAAACCCCTTCCGCCATGCGGGGGTGGCGCAGCGGAAGGGGCTGGAGTTAAACCGCTGTGAAGCGGAAGGAACAGGCACTCTCGCCTGCAGGGTCATTGTGACATTGAACCCATAAGGCGTGTTTTCCAGGCTATTCTCCCTATGCGTGTAGGCAATTGTACCTGAGGTATTTGCTTGCATCGGGAACCTGAAACGGTCGCTGATTGTTCTCATCGCGCCGCAGCGTTGAGGATTTCGATAGATGGAAAAGCATTTCACCAAGGTCGCCAACTGGGTCGCCCGCATAGCCGGCCTGCCGCCGACATTCGCCCTCTGTTGCCTGATCGTCATCGTCTGGGCGGTGAGCGGTCCGTTCTTCGGCTTTTCGGACACCTGGCAGCTCGTCATCAACACGGGCACGACCATCATCACCTTCCTGATGGTCTTCCTGATCCAGAACACTCAGAACCGCGACGGCGCGGCGATCCAGGCCAAGCTCGACGAACTGATCCGGGTCGGCAAGGGCCACAACCACTTCATAGGCATCGAGCATCTGACCGAATCCGAAGTCGAGGAAATCCGCGCCAAATGCGAGCGTGCGGCAAAGCGGCATGACGAACAGATCGCCGACATGGCAGCGAAGAAGGTTGTGACGAGGAAGCGCGGGTCGAAAAAGCAGGCGGCCTAAGATCAGTCCTTCATGAACGCCGCGAAACTGTCCTTGTGGTCCGGATGCCAGCGGGACAGGGCTGGGCGGTTCTCGATGATGTCGCCGATCGCCCAGGCCATGCGCTTTTCATCCAGCGGGCGGGCCGCCTCATTGTCCGGGCACAGGATGTAGAAATCGCCTCTGGTCAGGGATTCCAGCATGAAATCCACAACCTGTTCGCCGGTCCAGGCGCCGGCCGGTTTTTCCGTCGCGCCCTCGGTCAGGCCGGTAAAGGTGAAGCCGGGGATCAGCAGATGGGCAGCGACATGGGCGCCGGGTTCGTTGCGTAACGCATGCGCCAGGCCCTCGGTGAAGGTTTTCACCCCTGCCTTGGAGACATTGTAGGCAAGATTGCCGGGCGGCGTGGTGATGCCTTGCTTGGAGCCGGTGTTGACGATCAGACCCGGCCCGGCCGAGGCCAGCATGCGCGGCGCGAAGGCCTCCACGCCATGCACGACGCCCCAGAAATTGATGTCCAACAGCCGTTTCCAGGCATCGCGGTTTTCCCATGGCTTTCCGGGATTGTCGCCGACGCCGGCATTGTTCATCAGCAGCGACACGCCGTCGAAGGCGCCGAACGCCCTCTCGGCGAGGCGGTCCACCTCATCCGCCTTCGAAACGTCGGCGGCGACGGCAAGCACGGCATCGTCGCCGGCAATCGCAGAAACGGCGCGCGAGGCGTCGTCAAGCCGCGCGCCGCCAATGTCGGCCAGCACGATCTTCATGCCCATCAGTGCAAGCCGCTTGGCGGCCGCCAGACCGATGCCGCTGGCGGCGCCGGTGATCACGGCGGCATTGCCTGGGGCAAGCGCGGGCAGGGCGGTCTGGATCTCGGCGTCGGTGATCATGGGCGATGGGTTCCTTGTTCGATGCGCCGAACTTAGCGCCGGAACCGATCGGTGCAAGCCTCTGCTCGCCTTGTCGGGTTGACCAGTTCGGTCGAGGCTGCGCATGTTGCCCTTTGCCTCCGCAAAAGAGATTTTGCCCTGGGGACAAACGGAGATTTCCTGATTGACGGACTGGGTTGCAATCCTGAAAGAACAGACCGCCATTGGCGACCAGATGGGCCGCGAGGTGCCGCAGATGCTGGCCAACCCCGACATCAGCGAAACGCAGGTGAAGACGCTCTTTTCCGCCCTGGAGAAACAAGCCGAGTTCGTCGAGAAGCTGCGCATGGCGCTGGAAAAGTTCGGCCATGATTTCTCGATCATCAAGGCCGCGGAACGGCTGGAGGAGCGCTATGCCGACCTTGCCGCATCGGTGGCGGAAAAACTGAAAGCGATGCGCAAGTAGCGCAACTCTGGGAAAGACGTGCAACGCTTTGCCTTGAAAATGCGTGAAGACAGCTACTTTTCAATCACCCGCGCAAAGCGCGTATCCGGTACGAGCCATATCATCGCGACCAGCACATAGAGTGCGACGCCGATCCACTGGCTGACGAAGGTCAGCACGACGGCTGCGATGTAGACAGTCAGCGAGAGCTTCCCCTTGCGGTCAGTACCCAGCGCCTTGGCAAAGGCGGTATCATTGCCGTGCAGCCGATGCAGCGCGGCGGCGAGTATGGTGTAGGCGATGGCGCATAGCGCGAGGTCGGTGCCATAGACGGCGACCGGCACCGGCGCAAAGTGGTTCTCGCCCATGAAGGCTGTGGTCACCGGCATCAGCGACAGCCAGAACAGCAGATTGAGGTTGGCCCACAGCACGCGCCCGTCGACCCGCTGCACGGCGTGGAACATGTTGTGCAAATTGTTCCAGTAGATGCCGACATTGATGAAGGACAGCACGTAGCAGAAGAAGATCGGCCACAACGGCACCAGGACGGAGAAATCCTCGCCATGCGGCACTTTCAACTCAAGCACCATGATGGTGATGATGATAGCCACGACGCCGTCGGTGAATGCCTCGACCCTGCCTTTGCCCATGGATCCCACCTTTGCCCGCGATGAATTGTCGAAAGAGAGTAAACGCTAGCGGATGTTGGGGAGCCAATAAATGGCAACCGGGAAATTCCTCAACCATGTCCAAGGAAAATCCGGCATCAGTCCCGCTGGTCAGGACGATTACGGCCGCCCACCGTTGACTTTTCTTGGCTTGGCCGCTCCTCTTGCAGGGCAGTCTTGGCCGAAGCAGATGTACGGCCGGGATTCTAATGGAGGGGACTGATGAGATTTCGTTTTCTGCTTGTGGTCGCGACCATCCTGGCCGCGGTCTTCGGGACGTCGGCCGCGGCCTTCGCCTACAGCGCCCACACCTCGACCAACCTCAACGTCCGCAGCGGGCCGGGAGCGGGATACGCCAGGGTGGGAACGCTGCCCGCCGGCTTCAGGGTCAATGTCACCGGCTGCCAGCCGGGCTGGTGTAGAATCCACGGCGGCGGCGTGAGCGGCTGGGCCAGCGCCGGTTATCTCGAACGCTCCCAGATCGTTCGCCCGCCGATCATCATCGTGCGCCCGCCGCATCGGCCGCACTGGCAGCACAGGCCGCACCGTCCTCCGCACCATCGCCCGCCGCACAAGCCGCGCCCCGGCAAGTGCAAGATCGCGCCCGGCTTCCCCTGCAGGTGAGGCCGACCGGTTGAGCGATAGATGACGGATCGGAGCCGCGATCCGAGCCTGTTCAGCCGGCAGATATCCCGCTCAAGCAAGGTCCACGGTGCTGTCAGGAGCCTCCCTGTCGGCTGGAACGTCGTGGATGAAACCGCGTTAAATCCTCGATCCCCGAAATTGGTGACGAGGTTGGCCATGGCCATTCGCAATTTTGCGCATACGCACGAAGGAGCAGGTGGCGACGCTCTTGCAATCCCCACCGTCGCCGCGATGATTGCGGTGCTGTTTGCCGGCAGCACGGTGCTGACGCCGCTCTATATCGTGTACAAGCAGCAATTCGGCTTTTCACAAATCACCCTGACGCTGATCTACGCCGTGTATGTCGTCGGCAATCTGGCGGCATTGGTGATGTTCGGCGGGGTGTCCGATGTCGTCGGGCGCCGGCCCGCGAGCCTGGCGGCGATGCTTGTCGCCATCGTCAGTGCGCTTGTCTTCCTGTTTGCCGGAAACGTCGTCTCGCTCGACGTCGCCCGCATCCTGAGCGGGCTTGGCATCGGCGTCGGCGCGGGGACCGGAACTGCGTGGATTGCCGAGCTTCTTCCCGGCGCGGACAAGTCGCGCGCCAGTGTGATCGCCACCAGCACCAATTTCCTCGGCCTCGGCTTCGGCGCACTGATTTCGGGACTTCTGGCTGAATATGAGCCATGGCCGTTGCGGCTGATCTTCATCGTCTATCTGGCAGCACTTTTGGTGGTAACGATCCTGGTCTGGCGCACTCGCGAAACGGTGGCGAAGCCGGGCGGCCTGCGGCGGCTTTCCTTGCGGCCGCAACTTTCCGTCCCGGAGGAAATCCGTGCGCGCTTCGTCGCGCCGGCGGTGACCGGCTTCGGCGCGATGGCGCTGGTCGGGTTCTACGCCGCGTTGGCGCCGAGCATCCTGGCGCAGCAGCTGCATGTGACCAACCACGCCGTCGCCGGCGCGCTGTTCTTCGAACTGGCGATCGTCACCGCGATCAGCATTGTCGTTCTGATGCACATGAAGAGCAACAAAGCGATGCTGGCTGCGCTGGCATTGATGATCCCAAGCGTCTCGTTGGTGGTGGCGGCGCAGACACTGGCCTCGATGGCACTGATGGTTGCTGCGACGGCCTGTTGCGGCGTTGCGGCGGCGCTTGGTTACCGTGGCGGGCTGCAAGTGGTGAACGAGATCGCGCCAAAGGCTCGTCGCGCCGAAGTGGTGTCCAGCTTCTTCATCTGCTGCTTTGTCGGCAACGCCTTGCCCGTCATCGGCATCGGCATCGTTTCGACCTATGCCAGTCCTATCACTGCCAGCCTGGCATTCGCCGGCGTGATCGTGGCGTTTGCGTTGGTGGCACCGGCTTTTGAGCTGAAACAACACGGGCGTTGAGCCCTGGAGCTGTCCAGCGGAACCGGGTTGGCTTCAGCCGTTCGGTGTTTCAGGCGAAAGATGCGCGCGTCCGCGCGGCACGCCAAGACCGGTGTCCGGCGGCTCGCCGGCGGCCGGCCTGTTCTCGATCATGTGCGTGGTGCGCCAGCGGCCGAAACGGTAGTAGGCAGCGGCCAGTACAAGCGAGCTGATCGAACCCACCGGGAAACTCCACCACAGCGCTTCCTCGCCGATCACGCCACGCATGAAATAGGCAAAGCCGGTGCGCACGATCAGCACCGAAATGACCAGGATGATCAGCGGCGGCATCACGGCACCCGTGGCTCGTACGGTGGCAAACAGCACGATGGTTATGCCGAACAGGATGAACGACCACGAGGCGACATTGTTGATGTGGACGGCGATGTCGATCGCAGCACTATCGCTGCTCAGGAACAGGCTCAGCACCGAACGGTCGAAAACCGACAGCACGGCAACCAGCGCGCCGGTCAGGACCAGGTTGAAGCCGACGCCGGAGGCGGCGATGCGGCCGATCCGGTCCCAGCGCCCGGCGCCGACATTTTGTGCCGCCATCGAGGACACCGCGGCGCCGATGGCGAGCGCCGGCATCTGGATGTAGGTCCACAGTTGGGCGGCGATGCCGTAAGCGGCCGCGACCTGCGAGCCGTTGGAGTTGACCATGCCCATCACTGTCAATGCAGCCGCGGAGATGACGATCATCTGCAGACCCATCGGCACGCCCTTGAAGACGACGATGCGCAGCAAGGTGGGATCGGGCCGCAGCAGAGCGAGGTTGGCGCCGGCCAGCCGCAGCGGATGCTTGCGCACATAGAGCACGATCAGGATGGCGATCACGCTTACCGTCTGGCCGATCAGCGTCGACGTGGCGGAGCCGGCGATACCGAGTTCGGGAAACGGCCCGATGCCGGCGATGAGCAATGGGTTGAGCACGATGTCGAGGACGACGGCCAGCGCCATGAAGAAGAAGGGCGTGCGTGAATCGCCGGCACCGCGCAGCACGGTCATGACGAAGGACAGAAGGTTCATCATCGGCACGGCGACGAAGATGATGCGCAGATAGGAGCGCGCCAGCGGCAAGGCATCGGCCGGTGTGCCGAGCGTGTTGAGAATGGCGTCGACCCAGATCCAGCCGCAGACCGCGAAGACAACCGAGACGAGGAAGAAGAACGTCGCGCTGGTGCCGACGATGCGGCGCGCCTCGGGCAGGTCGCGGGCACCGACCGACTGGGCCACCAGGATGGTGGCCGCCATGCCGATGCCGAACACAGTGCCGAGGATCAGGAACAGGACGAGGTTGGCGTTGGAGGTGGCGGTCAGCGCCGATTCGCCGAGGAAACGGCCGACCCAGACGGCGTTGATCGAACCGTTGAGCGACTGCAGCACGTTGGAGCCGAGCACCGGCAGGGCGAACAGCAGAAGCGTGCGCGGGATCGGGCCGCTGGTCAGGTCGCCGGTGCCCCGGCGCGCGGGCATTTTTTCGTCCATGGCGGGCAGCTCGGCGGATGGTGATTTGGATCCAGTCCACGATGATATCGCAGGCGGGACCGAGATGCACCCTTGCGAACGCGCCGCACGGTTGAAAGGCCGCTGCCCCGTTCATGCCCAGCCGCGAGCCCCAGCGGACGCGCCAAGCGCGCCCGCCCGGGCAGTGGTGGTTACTTCTTGGCCAGACCCGGCAGCGTGACCTGATAGACCAGGAACATGGTGTCGACATTGGCGCCGTCTTCGGCCTTGTAGGGCGCGCCGACCTGAAAACCGTCCTGGGCGAGGAAGTCGTTGTCGTTGGCGACGAACAGGAAGTAGTCGTCGGGCAGCTTCGGATCCAGAACGCTGACCACTGACATCGCCTCCCACTTCTCGGACAGGTTATCCTGGTCGTTGGGCGCGCCATTGTGCAGGCCGAAGCGGCCGAGCTCGGCACTGTCGTTGATGTCGATGAATGGCGTCAGCTTGGCCGGTGTCACCGATGGGTCGACGACGCCCTTGGGGGCGACCGGCTTGTCAGCGGCGTCGAAGGCGCCGCCGGCGATGTCGGTCGCGGTGGATAGGTCGACGACGTTGACCTGGCGATAGAGCGAGGTGTGGCCCTTCAGCCCCTGGCCGTTGCCGCTGTCGCGCGCCAGCATCAGGAAGGTCTGATCCGACAGTGCCACGATCTCGCTCTGCGCGGCGACCTTGGTCTTGCCCTTGGCATCCTTGAACACCGGCAGCGGCACGACATACTCATGCGCCAGCTTGAGATGGCCGAGGTCGGATGCGTCGTAGACCAGGGCGCGGGTGTTCTGGCGCGTGGCGGGCGAATCGCCGCCGTCCTGCCGGGGCGCCGACTGCAGCACGGCGATCAGGAACTTGCCGTCTGGCGTCATTGCCATGCCTTCGAGGCCTTGGTTGTTCTGGCGGCCGGTTTCGGGATCCTTCGGATCGGGCTCGGCGGCACCGGGTCCCGGATTGTCCGAGGCGAAGTTCGGCGTGCCGTGGCGCATCGGCACGAGGGCGGCCGGTGGCTGGGTTGCCGACAGCAGATGCCCGTCGGCGGAAAACCGATAGATGTTCGGGCCGTATTCGTCGGAGATGAACATCGAACCGTCGGGCAGCCGCACGATCGCCTCGTTGTCGAGCGCCAGCTTGCCATTGTCGGCTTGCGGCAGGATCGGCATGTCGCCGCTTGCCGCGCGCACGCCGTTGAGCGGGTCGAGGCCGGTGGCATCAGCGCCCTTGTCGTCGGTGAGCAGCATGGTGTCGGCGAGCGTCGCCTTGACGCCCGTCTGCTCCTGGCCGGCAGCGGGTGCGGCACCCAATGCGGTCGGCATGAATTCTATGCCGATGGTGTTGAGGCGCGGCCGGTAGTCGGTGGTGCCGACGACATTGTAGCCGCGGTCGGGCAGCAGCCAGAGCGAACCCTTGTAACCATCGGCGCCGTGCGTCCAGCCTGATGTGTCGATCGCCATGCCGGAGCCCGAGCCGAAGGTCTCGCCGAACTTGTCGCGCTGAGCGGCCGGGATGCGGCCGACACCGACCAGCCCCTTGTTGACGAGGCCGCCGACGGTCGCGGTGCTGTCGGCGAGCGCCGGCGTCAAGGCGGTGAACAAGGCCAGCGCGACGCCGAGCGACGCGGTTCGGTACAGGTGTTTCATGGATAATCCTCTTTGTGACGGATGTGCCGCGAGGCGCGACATCGATGATGCCGCGCAGGCCTCCCCGAAACGCGGTCTACGGCGCGAACATGATGCTTACGTGACAGCGCGCGGTGCATGCCGGCGGTCGACGAAAAACGATGCGCGCGCGCGGCACTAGACACTTATGTCCAGTGAATATATGCTCCAGCCTTCGGACTAACCGTGGAGGGGAAGCCTTGAAGTCGCACTACCGCGCAGTCGTCATCGGAGGTGGCGTGGTTGGAGCCTCGGTGCTCTATCACCTGACGCGGTTCGGCTGGAGGGATGTGGCGCTGATCGAGCGCGCCGAACTGACGGCCGGTTCGACGTGGCACGCGGCGGCAGGCTTCCATTCGCTCAACGCGGATCCCAACGTGGCGGCGCTGCAGGACTACACCATCAATCTCTACCGGGAGATCGAGGCCGAATCCGGCTGGGATATCGGCCTGCACATGAAGGGCGGCGTCAACATCGCCAGCGATCCCGCGCGCTGGGAGTGGCTGAAATCGGCCTGGGCGGTGTTCCAGTCGGTCGGCATCGAGACCGCTAGGTTGGTAACGCCCGATGAGATCAAGACGATCTGCCCGATCGTCGACGTCACCGGTGTGCTTGGCGGGCTGCATGATTCCAACGAAGGCCATCTCGACCCGTACGGCACGACGCATGCCTATGCGGGTGCTGCGAAGAAGCGCGGCGCCGACATCATCCTGCGCAACCGGGTCGTCGAGTTGAAGCCGCGCGCCGACGGTCGCTGGGATGTCATCACGGAGCAGGGCACCATCATCGCCGAGCATGTCGTCAATGCCGGCGGGCTGTGGGCAAAGCAGCTCGGCCGCATGGCCGGCGTCGACCTGCCGGTGACGCCGATGGAGCACCATTATTTCATCACTGAGGACATTCCCGAGATCGCGGCGCTGGACAGGGAAATCGGCATCGCCGTCGATCTCGATGGCTTTTCGTATCTCCGGCAGGAGCGCAAGGGCGTGCTGCTGGGCGTTTACGAGCAGAATCCGAAGCACTGGAACATGGATGGTGCGCCATGGGACTACGGCATCGAGCTGATCCCGGAAGACATCGATCGCATCAGCCCGGAACTCGCCAAGGCGCATGAGCGCTTCCCTTGCCTGGCGACTGCCGGCATCCGCAAATGGGTCAACGGTGCCTTCACCTTCACCCCGGACGGCAATCCGATTGTCGGGCCGGTGCGGGGGCTGAAGAATTACTGGGTCGCCTGCGGCGTCATGGCCGGTTTCAGCCAGGGCGGCGGCGTCGGCAAGTCGCTGGCCGAATGGATGATTTACGGCGAACCGCAGGCCGACATTTTTGGCATGGACATCGCCCGCTACGGCGCCTTCGCCGCCAACCGGGAATATCTCAAGCAGACCACGCGCCAGTTCTATTCGCGCCGCTTCGTCATGACCTTTCCCAATGAACGGCTGCCCGCCGGCCGGCCGCTGAAACGCCCCGGCGCCTATGACGGCATGACGGCCGCGGGATGCGAATGGACGGCTTCCTGGGGGTTGGAAATCCCGGCCTATTTCGCGCCGATGGGATTTGCCGAGAACACGACGCTGCGGCGCTCCAACGCCTTCGACATCGTCGGCGACGAGGCGCTGCAGGTGCGGCGCGCCGCCGGTCTCGTCGATATCTCGGCCTATTCGCGCTATGCGGTGGCGGGGCCAGGTGCGGAAGCCTGGCTCGACCGGCTGCTCGCCTGCAAGCTGCCGAAACCCGGACGGGCCGGCCTGGCGCCAATGCTCGGTCTTGACGGACGGCTGAAGGGCGACCTCACCGTCTTCAACTGGGGCGGCGGCAGCTATTGGCTGATGGGCTCCTACTATCTCCGGGAATTCCACATGCGCTGGTTCGAGAGCCATGCGGCTGAAGGCGTCACCGTCGCCGACCTGTCCGACACGATGAGCGGCTTTCTGCTGACCGGGCCGAACGCGCGCAAAATACTGGAGCGAACGACGCATCAGGATGTTTCCGGCGCAGCGCTGCCGTTCATGGCCTGCGGCGCATTTGATATCGGCATGGTGCAGGCACGTGTTGCGCGGCTGTCGATATCAGGCGAACTCGGCTTCGAAATCAGTTGCCCCGTGACCATGCATGCCACTCTGCGCGACACGCTGCTGGGCGCTGGCGAGGATCTGGGCCTTGCCGAAATCGGCTACTATGCGCTCAATGCGCTGCGGCTGGAGAAGAGCTTTGGCATCTGGTCGCGCGAATTCACGCAAGGCTACACGCCGGGCCAGACCGGTCTCGACCGGTTCATCGCTTTCGGCAAGAGCGACTTCATCGGCCGCGAAGCTGCCTTGAAACAGCGCGAGGCCGGTAGCGGCCAAAGCCTTGTGACCCTGGAAATCGATGCGTTCGACGCCGACGCCAGCGGCTTCGAGCCGGTCTGGTATCAGGGCCGACGCGTCGGCTTCGTCACGTCGGGCGGCTATGGCTATACGGTCGGCAAGAGCCTGGCGCTGGCGCTGGTCGACCGCGATGTTGCAGGCGAGGGCACCGCGCTCTCCGTAAATGTCGTGGGTGAGGAACGGCCGGCGCATGTCGTCGCGGCCTCGCCCTACGATCCCGAGGGCAAGGCAATGCGGCAATGAGGAGGATTTCCGATGGTCGATGACGCGGCACGGGATGGCAGGCGCGAACGCCGGCGTGGACGCACGGGCGAGGCCGGCAGCGAAAGCAGCCGCCGGCCGAATTACCATTCGCTGAAGAACCCGTTCCTGCCGCAGCCGATCTTTTCGGACGATCAGGTGGCCGCGATTCACGACACCGCGCTGCGGGTGCTGGAAGAGCTCGGCATCAAGGTGCTGCTGCCGCAGGCGCGTGAGCTTTTCGCCAGCGCCGGCGCGCTGGTCGATCCGGACACCGACATGGTGCGCATCGGGCGCGACATGGTGACGACGGCACTCGCCTCGGCGCCGAGATCGATCCACGCTCACGCCGGTTCGCGCGCCCGCGATCTGACGCTGGAGCTCGGCTCGATGACCTTCCTGGCCGGATGCGGGGCGCCGAACGTCACCGATCTCGAGCGCGGCCGGCGGCCGGGAACACTGGCGGATTTCGAGGATCTCATGCGGCTGGTGCAGCATTTCGACGTGCTGCATATGCTGGGGCCCTGCATCGAACCGCAGGATGTCGACAACCGCTTTCGGCACTATGCCGTCAACCGCGCGCAGCTGACGCTGTCGGACAAGTTTCCATTCGTCTTCGCGCGCGGCACGCCGCAAGTCCAGGACGGGTTCGAGATGCTTCGTCTGGCGCGCGGCCTGTCGCAGGACGAGTTTCTGGCAAATGCATATTGCTACACCGTCATCAACACCAACTCGCCGCGCCAGCTCGACATCCCGATGGCGCAAGGCATCATCGATTTCGCCCGCGCGGGCCAAATCTCCGTCATCACGCCGTTCTGCCTGGCAGGCGCCATGGCGCCGATCACGGTGGCCGGCGCGTTGACGCTGCAGCACGCCGAAGCGCTGGCCGGGCTGACGCTGGCGCAGATCGTGCGGCCGGGTGCGCCGGTCGTCTATGGCTCGTTCTCTTCCAATGTCGACATGAAATCCGGTGCGCCGGCCTTCGGTACGCCCGAGCATGTCAAGGCGACGCTGGGCGCCGGCCAGCTGGCGCGCTTCACCGGACTGCCGTGGCGGTCCGGCGGCGGCAGTGCCGCAAACATCTCGGATGCGCAGGCCGCGCACGAAACGCAGTTCGCGCTGTGGGGTTCGGTACTGGCTGGGGCGACGATGTGCATCCATGCCGCCGGCTGGCTGGAGGGCGGCCTCAGTGTCTCCTTCGAGAAGCTGATCACCGACATCGAGGCGCTGCAGACGGTGGCTGAACTCTGTGCCGTAACCCCGGGTGACAGCGATGCCATCGGTTTCGAGGCGATCGCCGAGGTGCAGCCGGGCGGCCATTTCTTCTCGGCCGGCCACACCATGGTGCGCTACCGCACCGCCTTCTACGAACCGCTGGTGGCCGACTGGTCGAATTTCGGCAATTGGACGCAAAGTGGGTCGAAGACGGCGAGCGAGCGCGCCACCGGCGTCTGGAGGCGGGTGCTTTCCGATTTCGCGCCGCCGGCAACGGCTGCCGCCACCGCCGGCGTGCTGGATGAGTTTATCGCGCGGCGCACGGCAGAGGGCGGAGCGGCGCCGGTGTCTTAAGGCCGGCTCTCGCTGATCGCCCTGGTTGTGGCGCGATCCGGAGCCTACAGCGCCTCCCGCGCATTCAAGGTTGCGGCCGGTGCACTGCGGCACCGGTGTGCTGTTTGAGGGGAGGACGACATCGGCGGTCCTGCTGCCACCATCAATCGCTGTCGCGTGCGACCAGCTCCAGCGGCCAGACCTCGCGGATGATCCGCGGCCCCTCCGGGCCGGCGAAGGCGGGAAGCGACGCCAGCAGCATTTCGGCGAGGCGTTGTCCCATTGGCTCCAGCGCCGGGCGGAAGGCGGTCAGCGCCGGGGAAAAATAGCGGCAGAGCGGCGTGTCGACGATGACGGTCACCGCCATGTCTTGACCCGGCCTGATGCCCATCTCGGCCAGCGCCTTGCAGCCGCCCAGCGCCATTGCGTCATTGTTGAAGATGATGGCGGTCGGCGGGGCCTTGGAGCGCATCACCTGAGGCGTCACCTCGTAGCCGCCGGCCTCGTTGATGAAGCCGGAGGCGATCAGCTCGGGGTCGATCTCGATGCCGTGCCGCTTTAGGGCCTTGCGGTAGCCGGCCAGGAACAAATAGCCGAAGTTGAGGTCGAGCGACGGACGGACGGCTGCGATGCGGCGGTGGCCGCGCGCCACCAGGCGGTCGACGGCGTCGGCGCCGGCCTTCTCGAAATCGAGGTCGAGGGAAGGATAGGACTTGGCCCCGGAGCGACTGCGGCCGAGCGTGGCGAAGGGAAAGCCGGCTTGCGTGAGATAGTCGATGCGCTCGTCCTCGCGCCGCGTCCAGGCCAGCAGCACCGCGTCGGCGCGGCGCGTTTCGACGACACGGCGCAGGCGCTCCTGCTGGTAGTCGCCCGGCGCCCCCATGACCACGGTCAGGTCGAGCCCGCTTTCGGCAAGCCTGGCCTGCAGCCCGATCAGGAATGGAATGAAGAACGGCTCGCCATATTGCTGGTCACCGGGATGCGGCTGCAGCATGAAGGCGATCGAATGGGTGGCGCCTTGCCTCAGGCTGCGGCCGGACTGGTTCGGCGAATAGTTGAGCGTCCTGGCCGCCTCGAGCACGCGCTGGCGCGTGTCGGCATTGACGTCGGCGCGGCCGTTCAGCGCTCGCGACACCGTGCCGATCGAAATGTTCAGGTGACGGGCAAGGTCGTGAATGCTGGATGCCAAGTGACTGTACTCCCCTTGCTTGGCTAGCACCGGTGGCCGCTGAGGCCAAGGCGACAGGACGATTTTCGCCAACGGCCAATTGACATTCTACGCCTTCGGGTGTGTTCTCGTAAACGTTTACGGAAAAACGTTTACGGTCCTGCCGTGAATGCCGTGACGATCGGTCTGGAGGGACCGAGCGGAGGAGGAGCGCTGGATGATCGATGTCGTCCTGGTCGGCTGCGGAGCGATGAGCAAGGCCTGGCTCGATGCCATCAGGCAGATACACGGGCTCACCCTTGTCGGCCTCGTGGATATCGATGCCGAGAGGGCACGGGCGAGGGCGCGCGAATACGATCTCACCAATGCCGTCATCGGCAGCAATCTCGACGCCGTGCTCGACCAGACCAAACCGCAAGCGGTGTTCGACGTGGTGGTTCCAGCCGCCCGGCGCGAAGTCGCTTTTTCCGCTTTTGCCCACAATTGCCATCTGCTGACGGAAAAGCCGCTCGCCGACAGTCGGGAAAATGCGCGCGCCATCGTCGAGGCCGCGCGCCGCGCCGCGCGCATCCATGCGGTCGTGCAGAACCGCCGCTATGTCGCCGATGTCAGGCGCATCCGCAGGTTCCTGGATTCCGGCGCCATTGGTACGCCGACCAGCATCCACGCCGACTTCTTCGTCGCGCCGCATTTCGGCGGCTTTCGCGAGGAGATGGCGCATGTGCTGCTGCTCGACATGGCGATCCACACCTTCGACGCCGCCCGCTACATGGTCGCCGGCGAGCCGGCCAATGTCTATTGCCAGGAATGGGAGCCGGCCAATTCCTGGTACCGGCAGGGATCGTCGGCCAGCGCCGTCTTCGATCTCGGCCGCGGCAAGGTCTTCACCTATGCCGGCAGCTGGTGCGCCGCCGGCTTCCGCACCAGTTGGGAAAGTACATGGCGCATCGTCGCCGAGCGCGGCAGCCTCATCTGGGACGGTCATGACGACCTGAGGGCAGAAGCAGTGATGCCGGGCCGCGACGGAATGTTCGACAAAACCCAGCCGATCGCGGTGCCGCCGCTCGATGCGTCCGATCGCGTCGGCGGCCATCTCGGCATTCTCCAGGATTTCGTGGACGCCATCGAGACCGGCACCGAGCCGGAAACGCGCGGCGCCGACAACATCAAGAGCCTGGCCATGGTTTTCGGCGCCATCGAAAGCGCCGAGACCGGCCGCCGCGTGACAATCGCAGAGGACGCACAATGACGCCGAACCCGCTTCTCGACATCCGGATCGGCACCATGGTGCGGGCCAATCTCGACGACCCGGCGGCTTACGTCAAACAGATCCTGCCGCTCGGCTTCGAGAGCATCCAACCCTTCTTCTGGCAGACGCTTGGCGGCAAGGACCTGCCGCTTCTCGCCGGCCAGATCCGCGAGGCGATCGGCGATGCCGACGTCACCGTGTCCTCGCTCGGCGTGTTCGGCAATCCGCTGGAAGACGGCGAGGTCGACCGCGGCGTGCTCAAGGCCTGGGAGACGGTGATCGACAACGCGCATCTGTTCGGCACCTCGATGGTCAGCGGCTTCACCGGCCGCCTGCGCGGCAAACCTCTGCCGGACAGCCTGCCGCGCTTCAAGGAGGTCTGGGGACCGCTGGCCAAGCGCGCCGCCGACAAGGGCGTCCGCATCGCCTTCGAGAACTGCGCCATGGACGGCAACTGGGCCGCCGGCGACTGGAATATCGCCCACAATCCGGACGCCTGGGAGATGATGTTCAACGAAGTGCCGGACGACAATCTGGGCCTCGAATGGGAGCCCTGCCACCAGCTCGTCTATCTGATCGATCCGATGCCGCAGATCCGCAAATGGGCGCCGCGCATCTTCCATGTGCACGGCAAGGACGCGACGGTGCGTTGGGACGTGATCCGCGAGCATGGCGTGTTCGGCCGGCTGCCCTTCGTGCAGATGCGCACGCCTGGTTTCGGCGACAGCGACTGGACCCGGGTGATCAGCGAATTGCGACTGGCCGGCTACAAGGGGGCCATCGATATCGAAGGCTGGCACGACCCGGTCTATCGCGGCGACCTCGAGATCACCGGCCAGGTGCGGGCGCTGGAATATCTCAAGCAATGCCGGGGAGGGGCCAGCTACCTGCCGAACCCGATGTGAGGATCGGCCGGCGGGAGGAGCCGGCCGGGATGTCTGTAGCGCGCATTGCCGAAGCGAATGTCGAAACCCCTCGCTTGCGAGGACAAAAAGGGAGGATAAGTGCATGAGCATGACGATGAGAAGGACAGTTCTGCGCTCGACCGTCGTGGCCGCCGCCACGGTGCTTGCCGCTGCGATCTCCACCTTGCCCGCGCAGGCGCTCGACGCCAAATGGTGCAAGGATGTCCACATCCGCTTCTTCGTCGGCGGCGCCGAGGGCGACGCTTTCGGCACCATCGTCTATAATGGCGCCAAGCAGGCAGAGACCGATCTCGGGCCGAAGGTCGACTACATCTTCTCCCAGTGGGACATCGAAAAGATGGTGCAGCAACTGCGCGAGGCCGTCGCGGTCAAGCCCAACGGCATCGCCATGATGGGCCATCCGGGCGACGCGTCGATCATGCCGCTCGCCGAACAGGCGCACAAGGACGGCATCAAGATGATGTATCAGAACGTGCCGGTGCCGAAGGTGATGGCGGCATTTGGCGGCGGCTATGTCGGCGCCCAGCAGGAACAGCAGGGCCGCGCGCTCGGCGCCGAGGCGTTCAAGCTCGGCAAGCTGAAGGCCGGCGACAAGGCGATCATGATCGGTCCGTTCGAAAACGAAAGTCGCGGCGCGCGCGAGCGCGGCACGGTGGCGGCGCTCAAGGAGGCCGGCGTCGAGGTCATCCAGTTGTCCTCACCGCCGAGCGGCGAATGGGCGTCCGATCCCAATCTGGCCATTCCGGTGATCACCGCGGCACTGCTCAACAATCCCGACGTCAAGGCGGTCGGCTATCCCGGCGGGCAGATGCTCGGCAATGTCTCGACCTACATGCAGGCGGCCGGACGCAAGGCGGGCGAGATCTTCAACTTCGGCTTCGACACCAGCCCGCAGATCGTCGAGGGTTTTAAGGGCGGCTGGGTGCAATTGACCGCCGACCAGCAGCCGTTCCTGCAGGGCTATTTGCCGATCCTCAGCCTCTGCCAGCAGGTGGTGCTGGGGCTGGCGCCGGTGAATGTCGACACCGGCGCCGGCTTCGTCACGCCCGAAAATTACGAGATCGTCGCCGAGCTCGCCAAGCAGGCGCTGCGCTGACCTCCCAAGCCGCCGGCCGGGATCTCAGGCCCCGGCCGGTGGGACCGCTGGCGACGAAGCCGGCAAGCGACAATCAAAGCGAGGATCCGATGGCAGAACGCCTCATCGAACTGCGCGACATCAGCAAATCCTATGGCCAGGTCTATGCACTGGGCGGGGTCAATCTCAGCGTCGACCGCGGCGAGGTCGTCGGCCTGCTCGGCGACAATGGCGCCGGCAAGTCGACGCTGATCAAGATCCTCTCCGGCGTGGTCAAGCCGACCAGTGGCGAAATCCTCGTGCGCGGCAAGCCGGTGACCGGGTGGAGCGCCGCGCGTTCCCGCGAGGCCGGCATCGAGACGGTGTTCCAGGACCGGGCGCTGGCCGTGCAGCAGACCATCGTTCGCAACATCTTCATGGGCCGCGAGCTGACCGGATTCCTGGGCTTTCTCAGGGTCAACAAGGAGATCGAGGAGGCAAGCCGGCTGATGCGCGAGATCGGCTTCACCTCGAAAGTGTTCACGCCGCAGTCGATCGTCGGCCAGCTTTCGGGTGGCGAGCGCCAGGGCGTGGCGATCGCCCGCGCCATCTACAAGCAGGCGGAGTTGATCGTCCTCGACGAGCCGACGACGGCGTTGTCGCTGACCGAAACCGCCAAGGTGTTCCATTTCGTGCGCCAGGTGCGGGCGAGCGGCCGCTCGATCCTGTTCATCGGCCACAACATCCATCATGTCTTCGACATCGCCGACCGCTTCGTCGTGCTCGACCGCGGCAAGGTCGCACTGACGACCGACCGCAGCGAGGTCAAGTCGGCCGAAGATCTCATCAACTTCATGGAAGAGGTCGCGCATCCCGGCGGATTGGCCGGGCTGCACGATGCCGGCGACGCGGAGCAGAGAGCACGATGAGCAAGACCATGGAGCCCGATCTGCACGAGCCGTCCGCCGGCATTCCCCGCCCCAGTGCCCAGAAAGAGTGGAAACACCCATCCGATCACTGGATGCGCGGCTTCATCCTCGACAACCGTGCCGCGCTCGGCACGCTCGCCGTGTTCATCGTCATGATGACGGTGTTCCTGATCGCCAACCCGACCGTCTTCACCACCTGGTATCTCTACCGCTCGGTGCTGACGACGCTCCCCGTTGCGCTGTTCGTGGTGGTGCCGCTGGTCTTCGTCGTCACCTGCGGTGAGATCGACCTGTCGTTTCCGGCAACAATGGGTTTTGCCTCATGGGTCTTCGCGCTGGTCGTGCAGGCCGGCTACGATCCGTTCCTCGGCATCGCCGCGGCGCTCGTCACCGGCATGCTGCTCGGCTTCCTGGTAGGCTCGCTGGTCGTCTATGGCGGACTGTCATCGCTGATCGCCACGCTCGGCATGAATTTCCTGCTGCGCGGCCTGATCCAGATCATCAACGAAGGCAAGTCGATGGCGCTGACCAGCCTCAGCGACAGCTGGGCCTACACGATCTTTTCAAGCCAGCTCCTGGGAATTCCGGTGCAGATTTTCTGGGCGATCGGCTTCGTCGTGCTGTCGGCGATGCTCTACAACCGCCATCGCTTCGGCGCGCAGGTGAGGGTGGTTGGCGACAATCCCGACAGCGCCCAGCAGATGGGCATCGACGTCAAGCGCGTGCGGGTGAAAGTGTTCGTCTTCGTCGGCATCGGTGCGGCGCTCGCCGGCACCTTCTCGGTGATGATCAACTTCACCTGGTGGCCGACCGCCGGCGACGGCTATCTGCTGCCGGTGCTGGCCTCGGTGTTCGTCGGCGGCA
Source organism: Mesorhizobium sp. M7A.F.Ca.US.010.02.1.1 (assembly GCF_004023085.1). Classification (NCBI taxonomy): domain Bacteria; kingdom Pseudomonadati; phylum Pseudomonadota; class Alphaproteobacteria; order Hyphomicrobiales; family Phyllobacteriaceae; genus Mesorhizobium; species Mesorhizobium sp. M7A.F.Ca.US.010.02.1.1. Next base: position 222,084 of record NZ_RZRV01000007.1, read on the forward strand.
CGCCGACCTGGGGCGGCATCGGCACCGTGGTCGGCGGCGCTATCGGCGCGGTCACCGTGTCCTTCATCCAGACCGGCGTCGTCGCGGCGGGGTTGAGCGGCTTCTACGTGCAGTTCTTCAACGGCCTGATCATCATCCTGTCGCTGCTCGGGCATAAGTGGAACCAGGCAAGGTATCGGTGAGGGCTGTTTCGTTGGCGAACCGCATGCCTTGACGATTGGCGGAGACATCAATCACTTCGTCATCCACGGGCGAAGCAGGAGCGCAGCTCCGTCGCGAAGACCCGAGGATCCATGCCGCGACCTTCGCCCAGGAATGCAGCGGAGCAGAATTCTGCACCGTGGTGACGCGTTTGAGTCCCGGCATGGATCCTCGGGTCTGCGCCGCGTCGCTACGCTCCTTGCTTCGCCCGTGGATGACGAAGGTGGGGCTTCCGCCAGAGAATGGTCGCTTGTAGGGCAAGCAACCGCTCACACCGCCGCGACGAACCCGTCCAGCACGCGTTTTTGGCCGGCCTTGTCGAAATCGATGGTCAGTTTGTTGCCTTCGATAGCCGAGATGTTGCCGTTGCCGAATTTCTGGTGGAAGACGCGGTCGCCGACGTTGAAGGCGGAGGGTGTGTCGGAGACGGATTTGGCGACCAGTTCGCCGTCGATGGTTCGGCCTTTGACCGAGGTGCGGCCGGCGCCGTAGCCGGAGTCGGTTTCGCCATAGCCGATGCGCTCGACCTGATGGCCGGAGCGCGAGCCCCAGTTGCGGTCGGTCGCTTCGGTGCGGTTGGCCTGGGCGCGCTGCCAGCCCGGCGTCGCATAGGTGTTGGAGAAGGCGCCTGATTTTTCGGTGTCGGCGCCGACATTGTCGAAGCGCGAGGCGCCATAGGGGTTCTGCCGTCCTGCGCCCTGGCCGCCGCGGCCGGAGGCAAAAGAACCGCCGCCGTAGGAGTTGCCGTAGCCGCCGTAGCTGTTGCCGCTTTCGGCGACCTCGACATGGGCTTCCGGCAGTTCGTCGAGAAAGCGCGACGGGATGGTCGACTGCCACAGGCCGTGGATGCGGCGGTTGGAGACGAACCACAGATGCAGGTTCTTCTTGGCGCGAGTCAGGCCGACATAGGCAAGCCGGCGCTCTTCCTCCAGCCCGGAGCGGCCGCCTTCATCGAGCGCTCGCTGGTGCGGGAACAGACCTTCTTCCCAGCCGGGCAGGAAGACGGTCTCGAATTCGAGGCCCTTGGCCGAATGCAGCGTCATGATCGAGACGGCGTCGAGCCCGGCGTTCTGCTCAGCGTCCATGACCAGTGCGACATGCTCGAGGAAGGAGCGCAGCGATTCATACTCCTCCATCGAGCGGATCAGCTCTTTCAGGTTCTCCAGCCGGCCGGGGGCTTCAACCGAGCGGTCGTTCTTCCACATGTCGGTGTAGCCGCTCTCTTCGAGAATGGTCTCGGCGAGTTCGGTGTGCGGCGTGGTTTCCAGCGCCTTCTGCCAGCGTTCGAAATTGGCCGCGACTTCGCGCAAGGCGGCGCGCGGCTTCGGCTTCAACTCGTCGCTTTCGGCGAGCTTGGCGGCGGCTTCCAGCATTGGGATGCGCAGCGCGCGGGCCGTGTCGTGGATCTGGCGGATGGTGGCTTCACCAAGGCCGCGCTTGGGCACATTGACGATGCGCTCGAAGGCGAGGTCGTCGGCGCCTTGCGCCACCACGCGGAAGAAGGCCAGCGCATCGCGGATCTCCATGCGCTCGTAGAAACGCGGGCCGCCGATGACGCGGTAGTTGAGACCGAGCGTGACGAAACGATCCTCGAATTCGCGCATCTGGAAGGACGCGCGGACCAGGATCGCCATGTCGTTGAGATTGTGCTTTTGCCGCTGGTAGGTCTCGATGGTCTCGCCGACGGCGCGCGCTTCTTCCTCGGAATCCCAGGCGGCGTGGACATGCACCTTGCCGTCTTCGGGATCGTTGCGGTCCGTGAACAGCGTCTTGCCGAAGCGGCCCTCATTGTGGGCGATGAGGTGGGAGGCCGCGCCAAGGATATGCGCGGTCGAGCGGTAGTTGCGCTCCAGCCGGATGATGGTGGCGCCGGGAAAATCCTTGTCGAAGCGCAGGATGTTGTCGACCTCGGCGCCGCGCCAGCCATAGATGGATTGGTCGTCGTCGCCGACGCAGCATATATTCACGCTCACGGGCTGTTCCGCGCCTGCCGGCGCGGGCCCTCCGCGGGGGCCTCGCAACGGCTCGGACGGACGGTCGTCCTTGCGGCCTTCGGCCGATTGGAGATTAGTCGCCGAAGGCTTGCGCCCGGAATCGGGCCTCTGCGCCAAAAGCCGCAGCCACATGTACTGCGCGGTGTTGGTGTCCTGGTACTCGTCGACGAGGATGTATTTGAAGCGCTTGTGGTATTCCTTCAGCACGTCCGGATTGGCGCGGAAGATGCGGATCGGGTGGCAGAGCAGGTCGCCGAAATCGCAGGCGTTCAGCGTCTTCAGCCTCTCCTGATAGGCCTTGTAGAGCTCGCGGCCCTTGCCGTTGGCGAAGGCGCGCGCGTCGCCCTCGGCGATGTCGGCCGGACCTTGCCCCTTGTTCTTCCAGCCATCGATCATCTGGGCGAACTGCTTGGCCGGCCAGCGCTTGTCGTCGAGCCCTTCGGCCTGGATCAGCTGCTTGATCAGCCGCACGACGTCGTCGGTGTCGAGGATGGTGAAGTCGGAGCGCAAACCGGCGAGTTCGGCATGGCGGCGAAGCAGCTTGACGCCAATCGAGTGGAAGGTGCCGAGCCATGGCATACCCTCGACATTGCCTTCGCCGATCAGCACGCCGATGCGGATCTTCATCTCGCGCGCGGCCTTGTTGGTAAAGGTCACCGCGAGGATCTGCGACGGGAACGCCTTGCCGGTGGCGAGGATGTGAGCGATGCGCGTGGTGAGCACGCGGGTCTTGCCGGTACCGGCACCGGCCAGCACCAGAACCGGCCCCTCCGTTGTTTCAACAGCTAGCCGCTGCTCCGGGTTGAGGCCCTTCAGATAGTCGGGTGCGTTGTTGTGTCCGCTGCGGGCAGCCATGGCGCGCGCGGCGATGCCCGACGGGGCCGTGGGCCGCGCATTGGGTTCGTCGAAAAAGGGCATGTCTTCGGAAAAGCCGGACATCGCCCCGAATGTAGTGATTCGGTGGGGAAAGACCAGAACTGTCTACGTTTTGTTCCGCTAAAGTGCCCGATTGCTGCCCCGCGCTCCCACCGCGGTCGATGTTATTCCAATTGCGATGGACCATTACCGCCTGCGCTTGAGGCCCGTGCTTGACAGGCGGGACCGTCAGGAGAAAGTTGTGCTTCGGGCAGCGACGCAATGCCGGGTTGCCATGGCCGCGCCGCGAAGCGCAACAGTCGAAGGAGTATCATCTTGGCTGTCACCATCACCTCCCTCATTCTTTTCCTCATCGGCCTGGCGCTCGGCGGCGGCGGCATCCGCCTGGCGATGCTGGGCGGCAGCTGGTACTATGTCATTGCCGGCCTTGCCTTCCTGATCGCCGCCTGGCTGCTCTACCGGCGCAGGTCCACCGCACTGTGGCTCTACGCGGTGATCGTGCTCGGCACGCTGGCCTGGGCGGTCTGGGAAACCGGCTTCGATTGGTGGGAACTCGGGCCGCGCGGCGGCATCATCGTGCTTCTCGCTTTGTGGCTGCTGACGCCGTGGGCGAGGCGGGGTCTTGCCGGCCCTGACGGGCGCGCACCGCTGATCCTTGCCGTGCTGGCCTCGCTGGCCGTCGCCGGTTATTCGATGACATCGGACCCGAAGGACATTGCCGGTGAACTCGGCACCGACAAGGTGGTCGCCAACGCCAATCTCGGCAATGATGTGCCGGCCGGCGAGTGGCACTATTACGGCCGCACGCAGTTCGGCCAGCGCTATTCGCCGCTCGACCAGATCACGCCTGACAATGTCGCCAAGCTGCAGCCGGCGTGGACCTACCAGACCGGCGACGTGAAGGGTCCGGACGATGTCGGCGAGACCACCTATCAGGTGACGCCGCTGAAGATCGGCGACACGCTCTACATCTGCACGCCGCACAATTTCGCCATCGCCATCGATGCCGCGAGCGGCAAGGAGAAATGGCGCTTCGATCCCAAGGTCAAGCTCGACAAGGACCGCCAGCACCAGACCTGCCGCGGCGTGGCCTATTATGCCGATGCCGCCGGCGCCGCCGGGCAGCCCTGTGCGACCCGCGTCTACCTGCCGACCTCGGACGCGCGGCTGATCGCGCTCGACGCCGCCAACGGGCAGGTCTGCCCGGCTTTCGCCGAGGGCGGCACGCTGAACCTTCTGACCAACATGCCCTATCCGAAGTCGGGCTATTACTACTCGACCTCGGCCCCGCTGATATCAGGCGGCAAGATCATTGTCGGCGGCGCGGTCAACGACAATTATTCGACGCAGGAGCCGTCCGGTGTCATCCGCGCCTACGACGCTGCCACCGGCGCGCTGGTGTGGAACTGGGATTCCGGCAATCCGGACCAGACGACGCCGCTGCCGGCCGGCCAGACCTATACCGCCAACTCGCCCAACATGTGGTCGACGCCGAGCGCCGACGAGAAGCTCGGCCTGCTCTACGTGCCGCTCGGCAACCAGACGCCGGACCAGCTCGGCGCCGGGCGCAGTGCCAATGTCGAGAAGTTCTCGTCGTCGATCACCGCGCTCGACCTCAACACCGGTCAGGTGCGATGGGTGCGGCAGACCGTGCACCACGATCTCTGGGACATGGACGTACCGGCACAGCCGAGCCTGATCGACATCACCAAACCCGACGGCACGGTGGTGCCGGCGCTGGTCGGACCGACCAAGCAGGGCGACCTCTATGTGCTCGACCGCCGCACCGGCGAGCCGGTCATTGCGGTCAACGAAGTGCCGGCGCCGGGCGGCGTGATCGAAGGCGACCACACATCGCCGACGCAGCCGGTCTCCGATCTCACCTTCATGCCGAAGCCGCTCACCGGCGCCGACATGTGGGGCCTAACCATGTTCGACCAGTTGGCCTGCCGGATCGAATTCCAGGGCCTGCACTATGAGGGTCGCTATACGCCGCCTTCCGTCCAGGGGTCGCTGATCTACCCCGGCAACTTCGGCACCTTCAACTGGGGCGGCGTCGCCGTCGATCCGGTCCGGCAGGTGCTGTTCGGCATGCCGACCTACCTGGCGTTCAAATCGCAGTTGATCCCGCGCGATCAGGTGCCGCCGCCGGACGAAGGGCGCGGCAGCGAGCAGGGGCTGAACCGCAACGAGGGCGCGCCCTATGCGGTGGTGATGGGACCGTTCCTGTCGCCGCTCGGCATTCCTTGCCAGGCGCCGCCCTGGGGCTATGTCGCCGGCGCCGATCTCAGGACCGGCAAGATCGCCTACAAGCACCGCAACGGCACCGTCTACGACATGACGCCGCTGCCGCTGCCCCTGAAAGTCGGGGTGCCGGGCATCGGCGGGCCGATGATCACGGCTGGCGGCGTCGCCTTCCTGGGGGCCGCGGTCGACGACTATCTGCGCGCCTACGACCTGACATCGGGCAAGCAGCTGTGGCAGGCGCGGCTGCCGGCCGGCGGGCAATCGACGCCGATGACCTATACGGTCGCCGACGGCCGCCAGTTCGTGGTCATCGTCGCCGGCGGCCACGGTTCGGTCGGCACCAAGCCTGGGGACTATGTGATGGCCTACGCGCTGCCGAAGTAGGGCGGCAGGGTAACGCGATCTTTCAGAGGTCGCGCCGCCCCTCGTCTGTGCCGGTGTCTTTTCCCCGCATAGTGACGGGGAGAAGTGCCCGATTGGGCGATGAGAGGCGGGAAATCTTCCGATCAACCCGTTGTCGATCAGCCAATCCCCAGATCACCCTTCAGGCTGGGCACCGAGCCGAGCACCTTGTTGGTCAGGTCGGGACCGGCGGCGGCTTCGGCCTGCTGGATCAGCGTCGCGCCGGCCTTCTGGATCTGCGCCATGTCGAGCCCGGATGCCTTGAGCGCGGCGACGCCGTTGATCAGCGCGCCGGCCTTCTCGCCGAGAACGCCGCCAAGCGCGCCCTGCAACGACGACAGAAAACCGCCACCGCCGGCCGAAGCGGCGGCCATGACGTCATATTGATGGGCGAGGTCGTCGGCGCCGGCGATCCTGGCGAAGAACGCCGAGGCGCTTGTGCCTTCCGCCTCGTGTTCGAGCACCGAGAAAATAGTGCCGACGACTTTCTCCGTCGTCGCCTGGTCGAGGCCCGCCTTCTGCGAAACGGTATTGACGATGTCCTGGACGTTCATGGCGTCACCTCAACCCTGGGTTTTCGTGTTGCGGTTCCCCTCAGCGCGGACCGTGATCAACGATCGTCTGCCTGCGTTCAGAACCATCGAGCACCGGGCCAAAGCGGCGGCCGCCGCAAGGACGAGCGCGCTGGCGAGGATCGGGGAAGGCATGGTCATGGTCATCGCTTCCTTCTGGGTCTGACGTGTGGGCACACGGCCAAGATACTGGTCGATAGCCACCTTCCCTCACGATTGTGGCAGCGCCAGCAGGATTTGTCGCCAATGACCAAAAAGTGATGACACGGCCGCGCATGGCACCGGCTTTACTGCCCGGCCGCGGCTGGCTGCATACCCTGAAGCGATCGACGGCCGCGATGAGTGGTCGACTGGATCATGCCGGCTTGGTCCCTATGTAGCTGGGGAATTGAAGCCCGAAGCAGAGGAACTCTTCCATGACGAAACCCGACGCCAAACCCGCCATCACCCAGGCGATGATCGATGCCTATGACGAATATACGCATCTGACGCTCGATCGCCGCCGGTTCATGGAGCAGTTGACCCGGCTTGCCGGATCGGGTGCGGCGGCGGCCGCGATCGCGCCGCTTCTGGCGGCAAATTCGGCGCAAGCGGCTGTTGTCGCCGACAACGATCCGCGGGTGAAGGGCGAGGACATCAGCTATCCCGGCGGGAGCGGCGAAATGAAGGGCTATCTGGTCAAGCCGGTGGACAAGGCGGGCAAGCTCGGCGCGGTGATCGTCGTGCATGAGAACAGGGGGCTCAACCCGCATATCCGCGATGTGACGCGACGCGTGGCGCTGGAGGGGTTCGTGGCGCTGGCGCCGGATTTTCTGTCGCCGCTCGGCGGAACGCCAACCGATGAAGACAAGGCGCGCGACATGTTCGCCAAGCTCGATCCGGCGCAGACCATCGCCGACGGTGTTGCGACCGTCGCTTTCCTCAAGAGCGACAAGGACGGCAACGGCAAGGTCGGCGCCATCGGCTTCTGCTGGGGTGGCGGCACGGTCAATATGCTGGCCGTCAACGCGCCCGATCTCAGTGCCGGCGTTGCCTATTACGGCATGCAGCCGAAGGCCGCCGATATGTCCAAGATCAAGGCGGCCTTGCTGCTGCACTATGGCGGACTGGACGAGCGCATCAATGCCGGCATCGACGCCTTCAAGAAGGAACTCGACGCGGCGCATGTCGAATACACGGTCTATGTCTATGAAGGCGCCAACCATGCCTTCAACAACGACACGTCGGCAGCGCGCTACGACAAGAAGGCGGCCGACCTGGCCTGGGGCAGAACGATCGCCTTCCTCAAGCAGAAACTGGCATAGGGGCGTCCGTCTAATCCGTGTTCGCCGGCTTGTGGAAGGCGACGCCGGCGGCCACAAGCGCAATGCCGAGGCAATCGGTAAAGCTTGGAATCTGGCGCAGCACGACGACGCCGATCAGCGTCGCGGTGACGGGCAGCAGCGACAGCATCAGCGCGAAGCTCGCGCGTGGCAGCCGCGACATGGCGAGCTGGTCGCAGATGTAGGGGATAACCGACGAGCAGATGCCGACGCCGGTGGCGGCGAGCAGCAGCGGCGGCGAGAAAAAGGCCGGCAGCGCATCGGTGAAGCCGATCGGCAGCACGACCACGAAAGCGATCGCCATGGCGGCACCCAGGCCGGCAATGCCGCTGCCTGCGCCCGAAGCGGCGACGCGGTGGCCGAGCACGATGTAGCCGACAAACAGCGCGCCGTTGAGGAAGGCCCAGAACAACCCGATGCGATCATCGGACCACTTGACGTCGATGAGCAGCAAGGTGCCGGTCACGGCAACGGCAAGGGCGGCGAGATTGCGCGGGCTCCTGAGGCCGATCGCCGCGACGCCGATGGTGCCGACGAATTCGATCGCCGCCACCAGCGAGATCGGCAGGCGGTCGAGCGCCAGGTAGAACGAACAGTTCATCACCGCCAGACAGGCCCCGAAGGCCAGCAAAAGCAGCCTTGTCGAGCGATCGGCGCGGGCGAAGGTTCGCCATGGGCGGGTCAGGGGTGCGAAGATGAGTGCTGCCGTGGCGATGCGCAGCCACGCCATGCCGAGCACGCCGACATGCGGGAAAAGCAGGACGGCGAATGCCGGCCCGAGATAGTGGAAGACGGCGCTGACGCCGAACCAGACATGCGGCGGCAATTTTTCCGTCAGCCTGCCGACGGTGGAGTTGGCAGGGGCAGGGTCTGCTGTAAGAGCTTGCGTTTGATCATCCATCGGATCAGTATCGCAGGCATATTTGCCGGTTTATATGAGTGATGATGGGCTGGTCTGGCGAGATCTCCCTCGGAAGCAAGGAATTTCCTATGAAGCGCCTTCGAACTGAAAGTGCCGACCTCGATGTCGCGGACATGAAGATCCTGCGTCTGCTGGAGAAGGACGCGCGCACCAGCACGGCGGAGCTGGCACGCTCGGTTGGCCTGTCGGCGCCGAGCGTGGCAGAGCGCATCAAGCGGCTGCAGGAAAGTGGCGTCATCGAGGCCTATTCGGTCAGGATCAACCCGGCGGCACTCGGCCTGCCGCTGTCGGCATGGCTGCGCATCCGGCCGGTGCCGGGGCAACTGGCCGTCGTGGCCGAGATCATCCGCGAACTGCCGGAGATCGTGCAATGCGACCGGGTGACCGGAGAGGATTGTTTCGTCGCGCTGGCGCATGTCGGCTCGGTGGTTGAACTTGAGCGGGTGATCGACCGCATCATCCCCTACGCGATGACCAACACGGCGATTATCCAGTCGTCGCCGGTGGTGGCGCGCTCGGCTCTGGCGGCGTTGCGGCGCCAGGCTTGACGTACAGGGAGAGACCTATGCGTGGCCGCGCTTCATGCGCGCCTGCTTCAGGATGGCGCGCCAGCGGATCATGTCGAACGGGATCGGCTCGTTGTTGTTGGCGATGTGGAAGATCTCGTTGTTGACGTTCTTGAGCGAGCGCCAGAAATCATAGTCGGTGATGCGCGGATCGGCGGCCAGCCTGTCCACCTCGACCTTGATGTCGGTTTTCATGCACTTTCCTCGAACCGGCGCCGCGCCGCCCGTGTCGCTACCTCGATGCGGATCGTTTTCGACCGACCCGCTGAGTCGCGCAACGGCTCAAATGGCTTGTTCCCGTTAAAACCTTGGTAAGGTTAACGTGGCCACGGCGCCGCTTCAAGCGTCGCCGCCGGCCGATGGGAGGGTTCCGCGATTTTAGATTGCCGGTGTGGCTTTGAAGCCGGAAACGAGAAGTATCGGCTTCGCCCTATTTGCGTTTGATGCCGATCGAGCGGCCGGCCCGTTCCGGCATCGGCAGTGCCGAATGGGCGGCGCGCATGGCTTCGACCCTGGCCAGCACATCGGCGGGGAAGGGCGCCACCTTCGGCCCGGACATGTCGACATGCAGCGACAGCGATTCGGACGTCGCGGCCAGCCAGCCGTCGACATGGCGGATTTCCTGATAGGCCCGCAGCCGCTTGTCGTCGTGGTCGATGAGCTGGAATGAGACCGTGACCTTATGCTCGAGGTGCAGCTCCTGCACGTAGCAGACATGGACTTCGGCCGTGTAGATGGTGAGGCGACGATCCCTGGCATAGTTCGGTCCCATGCCCATTGCCTCGAAGGCATCGTCCGAGCAGCGGTCGAACAGCACGTTGTAATAGGCCATGTTGAGATGGCCGTTGTAGTCGATCCAGTCCTTCTCGATGTCCATGGGTTTTGAGACGAAGGGAGTGGGGATGGGCATCGAAACTTCCTTGTTGGACCGAGCGTGGCGGGTAAGACTACGCATCCATAATCGCATAACAAGCGTGGACACTGGTCCATTCGCCGAGGAATTCATGGCTCTGAGCGACCTCAACCCGGTCGAACGCTCGGACCGGCTTGTTAATTTTCTGGCAGAGTGCGACGAGCAACCAACATCGCAAGACCGCCCAGCGGGAAGAAAAACATCATCACTATTTTTCCAACCGCAGCCCAGAAGAGTGTCAAATCATCACCTGCGGTATAGCAAGCAGCATTTAGCCAGCAGTGTTCAGTTTTTGTTTGAAATTCGTCGATACCAAAATAGGCGCTCAGACTCGTAAGAATGCCGAAAATAACACCAGCGAAAGCGGTCAAAGTATTTGGTCTTTTGCGCCCGCCAGCATTGAGTCTTTCGGTTATCTCATTTTTTGGCATAGCGACATAGTATATAAAAATCGAAATAGAAGATATGAAACCTGCAAAAAGAAAGCAAGTTATTATGGATTGAGCTCTGAAGATCGATTTATCGGAAAGAGGCGGTTGAATGGAATTCGCGTATTTGGCAACAACGGGGAAAAGATATGATCCCAGGGCAGATAATATCGAACCTATCTCGCCTATGAAGCCTTGATCGGGCTCGCCGTAGGTAAGCGCGATGGCAAGCGACTCGCCGGACAAGAAAGTGGCAAAGATAAAGACACAAAGATATCCGCCATAACGCCGAGCGAAAGGACCGGGCTTTCGATCAGTGCCCGGGTATGCTCGAGTGCTTAACACAGCGAATAGCCCTATGAAGCCAAAGAAGATGACCGCACCAAACCAGCCGACGCGACTTTGGGTGGCCGCTGTATGCACCGCCCATCCAGGCAAGAGCGCCAGGAAAAAAAGTATGTATCCTGCCAGTACCGAATTTTTCATTTCCGACCCGAGGTCACGGCAACCATTTGACTAGCCGAATGGACATCTATGCGGCAAGTGGCTTAGACCTCCTGCAGAAAAGTTGGGATAGAAAAATATGGCTCTGAGCGACCTCAACCCGGTCGAACGCAACGAGGAAGGCATCGCAGCGGTGCTCGGCATCCTCAAGCAGCAGCTTGGCGAGCGATTCCAGACCGGCCAGGCCATCCGCTCCCAGCACGCCCACACCACCACCTACATCCCGACGCAGGCGCCTGACGGCGTCGCGTTTCCGGAGACGACCGCGGAGGTGCAGGACATCGTGCGCGCCTGTGCCGCGCATCATGTGCCGGTGATCGCCTTTGGCGTCGGCTCCTCGCTGGAGGGTCACACCAACGCACCGGGCGGCGGCATATCGGTCGACACCTCGCGCATGAACCGCATCCTGGCGGTCAATCCGCAGGATCTCGACTGCACGGTCGAACCTGGTGTGACGCGCGAGGATCTGAACCGGCACCTGCGCGACACCGGCCTGTTCTTCCCAATTGATCCGGGCGCCAACGCCTCGCTCGGCGGCATGGCGGCGACGCGGGCGTCCGGCACCAATGCCGTGCGCTACGGCACGATGCGCGAGAACGTGCTGTCACTGACCGCCGTCATGGCCGACGGCGAAACGGTGACCACCGGCAAGCGGGCGAAAAAGAGTTCGGCCGGCTATGATCTGACGCGGCTGCTGGTCGGCTCGGAAGGCACGCTCGGCATCATCACCTCGCTGACCTTGAAGCTGCAAGGCATCCCGCAGGCGATCTCCGGCGGCGTCTGCCCGTTTCCGAGCGTCGAGGCGGCCTGCAATGCTGTCATCGCGACGATCCAGATGGGCATCCCCGTGGCGCGCATCGAACTGGTCAACGCGTTGCAGATGCGGGCGATGAAGAACTATTCGAAGCTCGACTATCCCGAAAGCCCGTGCCTGTTCGTCGAGTTTCACGGCAGCGATGCCGGCGTTGCCGAACAGGCCGAGACCTTTGGCATGATCGCGGAAGAGAATGGCGGCGGGCCGTTCCTGTGGACCAGCGTCGCCGAGGAGCGCACAAAACTGTGGAAGGCCAGGCACGACGCCTACTGGTCGTCGCTGACGTTGCGGCCGGGCGCCAAGGGGCTGTCGACCGATGTCTGCGTGCCGATCTCGCGCTTTGCCGAATGCGTCATGGAAACCGAAGCCGACATAGCGGAGATGGGTCTGATCGCGCCGATCGTCGGCCACGCCGGCGACGGCAATTTTCACGTGCTGGTGCTGATGGATGTCAACGATCCCAAGGAGATCGCATTGTCGGAAAAGTTCGTCTCGCGGCTCAACATGCGGGCGATCGCCATGGACGGCACCTGCACCGGCGAGCACGGCATAGGCCAGGGAAAGATCGGCTTCCTGCGCCATGAACTCGGCCACGGCGTCGACATCATGCGCACGATCAAGCAGGCCCTGGATCCGCTTGATATCATGAACCCGGGCAAGATTTTGCCGGGGGACTAGGCGAGTCCTCCAGCGCAAGGCCGCAGGCGGCTCGTCTTGACCATGCCACCATTTTCGGGCCGAGACTTCGGCGAGCAGCGAGGCCTGAAACAGACAGGCGTGCCAGCGGAGGAAAAGTGTCATGGCGATTTCACGCAAGGAAGAGGCGCGTGCGCTGAGCGCCGACGAACAGGAACTGGTGGAGAAATCGCACCATCCTTCGGTGCAGGAGCTTTCCGACGCCGATGTTGCCGGTCTGGTCAAGCTGTTGCGGGACCGGCGCGACAAGGCGCAGACCGAGGCGCATCGGCGCCGCCGCGAAATGCGGGGCAAGGGAGCGCCGAAAGGTGCTTCGCCCTCAAAGTCCGATGGCGGTTCGCAGGTAAAGCTGGCGGTGCTAGCCATGGCGATGCGGCGGCTGAATGGCGAGGCCGAGCGGCGCCGGCAACTGGCGGCCAGCGTTTCGCTGGTTGGGAATGCGCGCAAGGTGCTGGCCATGAAGCAAAATGCGCCGGCGGACGGTCCCGCGCTCAATTCGCGGACGGCTCACAAGGGCATGCGCGCCGTGGCTAGCAAGCGGGCGCCGAAGCTGGTCCGGCCAGCGGAATTCGGCCGGCAGCGCAAGGCGGGCAAGGTGGCACAAGCGAAGCGCGACGCACGCTGATCTTCGCCGATAGAGGCCGTCAGCCGTTCTTTACCGGGCGGCGGGAAGCTTCTCCTGCGCGCCCTCGACAAGCGCCTGCAGCATGGGGCGGGTTGGCGCGAAGAACGTTGTGCCGGTCTGCGGCGTCGAGAAATCGAGCAGGCGGTCGTAGGCGCCCGGCGGGTCGCCGATATACATGCGCTGCAGCATTTTTTCGATGACCCAAAGATATCTGGAATAGCCGATGAAGTAGGTCCCGAACTCGTTTTGTCCGGGCCTGCCGAACGGCATGTTGTCGCGCAATATGTCGTACTCGTTGCCATCGGCATCCTCGATGGTGGCCAGCGACTTGTGTGATTTGCGCGGCGCGTCGTCATCGTCGATTTCGATGTTGTCGATCTTGGTGCGGCCGATGATCGCTTCCTGCTCGGGCGTCGGAATGCGCGCCCAGGCCTGCATGTCGTGCAGATATTTCTGGACGACGACATAGCTGCCGCCAGCGAAGTCGGCGTCTTCATCGCCGACGAGCGCAGAGGCGGGCAAATCGAGGCCGGTCGGGTTGGCGGTGCCGTCGATGAAGCCGAGCAGGTCGCGCGCATCGAAATAGCGAAAGCCGGAAACCTCGTCGACGACGCTCACGCCGTCGCCGAGATTGTCGAGCAGAATGCGCTCGAACTCGAAGCACATGTCGGGGCGTTCGGAGCGGATGTGGAAGAGAAGATCGCCAGCGGTCGAGGGCGCCGAATGAACGGATCCCTTGATCGGCGCAAACGGTTTCAGTTCCAGCGGCCGCCGATCTGGAGAAAGACGATCCCAGAGATCGCGGCCGATGCCGGCAATGCACGAAAGCCGCCCGGAAAGATCGCGGAACCCGACGGTTTTGACGAGATCGTCGAGCCCACCAAGCACGGAGGCCACCTTGGCGAGCGCGGTCTGCTCGCCGGCGACGGTGACGACAAGAAAGACCGCCGAAAGCGACAGCGGAGCGTCGACGCTTTGCGCGTCGATCGGCACGCGATCCCAGTTCTTCCCAGACATCCGAATTCTCCGCTTTGCGAGGATTTGTTTCAGATCATCCGGGATCGCGCAACACTGGATGAATTGCCTCTTTATCGACACGCGGATGCGGGTAGAGTGCGGCAGAATTTCAATCAACCCATTCGGAGCTGATGCTCGCACGCCTGTTCGTGATCTTTGGTGGCCTGTTCGTGCTGGTGCTATGTGCGGCGCTGGTGGTGCCGTATTTTGTCGACTGGACCGGCTACCGCGCCCAATTCGAGCGCGAGGCGAGCGCCATTCTCGGCCGCAAGGTGACCGTGCAGGGCGACGCCACGGCAAGGTTGTTGCCGTTCCCCTCGGTGACCTTCTCGAACGTCGCTGTCGCCGGCGGCCCCAATGGCCAGCCGGCCATGACCGTCGAGACGTTTTCGATGGATGCGGAACTGGCGCCCTTCCTGCGCGGCGAAGTGCTGATCTTCGACATGCGGCTGGTGCGGCCGAAAGCGACCATCGACATCGCCAACAATGGCACGGTCGACTGGGCGATGCGGCCGTCCTCGCCCTTCGACCTCGATCAGATCTCGATCGAGAAGCTGACGGTGACGGAAGGGCAGATCGAACTGCGCCATGCCGCCGGCGGGCGCAGCCATTTGTTTTCCGAGATCAATTCGACCATCTCGGCCAAGTCGCTGGCCGGGCCATGGCGCATGGACGGCACGCTGCGGCTGGACGGGTTGCGCACCGCGGTCACCGCGTCCACCGGCAAGGCTGAAGGCAACGGGCAGATGCGGCTGCGGCTGAAGGCCGATCCGGACGCCTATCCGCTGGTCATCGAAGCCGACGGCAATGCTGGCATTGTCAATGGCGCTGCCGTCTATTCCGGCCAATTCAAAATCTCCGGTGCGGACAAGAACAGCGCCGAGCTGCGCAGCACCGACGGTGAGACGGTGAAGGTTTCCGCCGGCAAGCCCGATCCGGGCTTTCGGCTGAACGGCAAGTTTTCGCTCGACCACCAGAAGTTGGGCGTCGACGAATTCCGCTTCGAGACCGGGCCGCTCGACAACCCCTACACCGCCGATGGCGAGGCTTCTGTCGATCTCGGGCTGAAACCGAGTTTCGCCATCGAGGCCAATGGCGCGCAGGTGCAGTTCGACGAGGCGGTGGGCGCCGAGGCCGGCGCCGGCCTGACGCTGGACCAGCGCATCGCGGCGTTTGAGCAGGCGCTGCTCGACATGCCGAAGCCGACTATCCCCGGCACCGTCGAGGTCAAGCTGCCGGCGGTGGTGGCCGGCGACACCACGGTGCGCGACGTGCATCTTTCCGCCGAGCCGGTCGATGGCGGCTGGTCGGTGAAATCGCTTGCCGCGACCTTGCCCGGCCGCACCACGCTGGAAGCCGATGGCATGCTCGTGCTCAATTTGGAGGGTCATTTCGGCTTCAACGGCTCGCTGCTGCTGGCCGTGGCGCAACCCTCCGGCTTTGCCGCCTGGCTGTCGAAGGATGTCGACGAGGCGATCCGCCGTCTGCCTGCCGCCGGCTTCAAGGCCAAGGTCGACCTCTCGCAGAAGCGCCAGGCCTTCAGCGATCTCGAATTGATCCTGGGCAAGGCTAGGTTTTCCGGCCGCATCGATTCCACCCAGCCCGACGATGCCAAGCCCTCAGTGCTGATGCGTCTCGAAGGGGGCGACCTCGATATCGACGGGCTGGCGGCCTTCGCCTCGATCTTCGTCAGCGACAAGGGGGCCAATCGCTTTGCCGACCGCGACCTCGATTTCCAGATCAAGGCCGGGCCGGTCAATGCCGGAGGGTTGACCGCCGATACGATCGACACGGCGCTCAGGCTGCGCGATGGGCTGCTCGAAATCGACCGGCTGTCGGTGGGCGGACTGGCCGGCGCCTCGATCAGCGCCACCGGCCGGGTCAAGGATTTCCCGGCGAGCCCGACCGGCAAGCTCGATGCATCGGTGGTTGCCGTCGACCTGAAGCCGCTGGTCGACGTCGCCGCCCAGCACTATCCCGACAGTGCCGTGCTGAAAGGGCTGGCGAGCCGTGCCGCTGCCTATCCCGAGCTGTTCCAGGATGCGCGCATCGACCTGGTGGCGAGTGCGGCCGACAATGGCGACGGCACCACGGGGCTGGCGGTGAGCGGGCAAGGCAAGGCGGGCGGCTCGGCCTTTTCCGCATCGCTGTCGGGGAAGGGGGCGGTGGACAAGCTTCTTGAAGCGCCGGTGGCGCTTACCTTCAATGCCAAAAACCCTGACGCCACCACGCTGCTGGCCCTCTACGGCCTGCCGGCGCTGCCGCTCGGCATGCTGGGCGAGGCAAGCACCGATATTCAGGCCAAGGGAACGCTTGGTGGCGGCCTGACGACGAATTTCAGCCTTGCCGGCAACGACTTCAAGGCTGGTTTCGAGGGAACGATCGCCGATACGCCGCAAGGCTTCGCCGCCAAGGGCAAGCTCAGCCTCGACGCCGCCGACATCGAGCCATGGCTGATGACGACAGGTATCGGCCTGCCGGGCATGGGGGCGGGCATGTCGACGTCGCTCTCGGCGCAGGGCGATTATGGCAACGGTCTGCTGGTGCTGGACGAACTCAACGGCGCTATCAACGAAGCGGCGGTGTCCGGCGACGTCAATATCGATGTAAAGGAGGGGGTCGACGGAAAGGCCGGCGTGCCGCATCTGGCCGGGGCGCTGGCGCTCGACGAACTCGACCTCGATCCGATGGCGGTGGCGCTGTTCGGCGATTCCGCCTTTCTTGCCGACAAATACGGGGCCGACAAGGAAGGGGCAGGCAAGGGTGGCGTGTGGCCGGCGACACCGTTCAGCCAGAAGTCCAACCTGCCGTTCACCGCCGACCTAGACCTGACGACGGCAGCGCTCGCCGCCGGTCGGTTCGCCACCGCGTATGATGCCGCCTTTTCGCTCAAGCTGGACCAGGAAGGCATCCGCGTTTCGGATTTGAAGGCGAAATTGCTGGGCGGGGCGCTCACCGGCCTGTTCGAACTGAAGAACAATGACGGCACCGGCCTGTTCTCTGGCCAGATGAAACTGGCGGGCGCCGATCTGGCGACCGTGCTGCCGGATGCCGGCATCAACGGCATCGGCGACTTCTCGACAGCGCTGTCAAGCAGCGGCAAATCGGTCGAAGGGATGGTGGCCGCCTTATCAGGCTCCGGCACTGCGGCGTTGAAGGGCGTGAAAGTTGCTGGCGTCAATCCAGATGCGTTCAGTGCGTTCCTCGTCAAGGCGGATGCGATCGGGCGTGACATCGATGCGGCCAAGACTGCCGGCTTCGCGCCTGACATCGCCGCTGATGGCAGTCTAGCCGCCAAGGACACCGACATAGCCTTCACGGTTGCCGGCGGCACGCTGCGGGCGCCGCCGGTCAGCCTGGAAAATCCGGCGGCGACCTTGTCCGCCGACGTCACGGCGGATCTCAACGCGGTCACGGTGTCGGCCAAGGGTGCGATCACCTATCGGCCGGGCGACGAGGCGCTGGTCGGCTCCGAGCCGGTCGTGAATTTCACCGCCGAGGGGCCGTTCGGCGCGGTGAAACGAGCATTCGACAGTGAGCCGCTGGCGCAGTTCCTGACCCAACGCGCGCTGGAAAAGGAACAGCAGCGCGTCGAGGCGATGCAGGCCGCGCTGCTCGAAAAGCAGCGGCTTCGGCGCGAGGTCCGCTACTACGCGGCGCTGCAGGATGCTCGCGACAAGGCGGCCGAAGAACTGCGCAAGCAGCAGGAAGCGGCGCGGCTGAAAGCCGAGGCGGACGCCAAGGCAAAGGCGGAAGCGGATGCCCAGGCCAAGGCTGAGGCGGACGCAAAGGCCAAGGCCGATGCCGATGCGAAGGCGGCTGCCGAAAAGCAGGCCGCCGACGAGGCGGCCAAAGCGCAGGCCGAGCAGGAGCGGCAGAAGGCGGAAGAGGCGGTGCGCATCGCGGCGCAGGAAAAGGCAAGGCTCGAGGCCGAGCGCAAGGCCGCGCAGCAGGCTCCCAAGGTGGAGCGTGCCCCGCCACCGGAAGCCAATGACAATCCGCCGCCGGCCAAGCCGAAGTCCAATCCGTTCACGATCGACAATCTGCTGAAGTCGCTGCAGTAGGCAGTAGGGGAGGCCTTTCCGCCCCGAGACCGTTTCAAAGAACGAACAGTTCGGCACCGTCGGTGGTGTAGCGGGCGTGGCGAAAATCGCGGATGGCGGCAAGCCTGCCGTCCTGCCAGGCCAGCAGGATGAAATAGGTGGGGCGCCCTGTTGGGTCATTGGGATCGCGGACGAGGACTGCTGGCCTGTCTTCGACGAAGCCGAGCATAAGATGCCAATCCTGCACGCGGGAATAGTTGCTGAAGTAGGTGGCGACCTCCTTGCGGCCATTCAGCCGCGCCCTGGCCACCAGTTCCAGCCGCACCTCATCGGCCAGCATGTCGCGCACCGCATCGAAGTCGCGGGCGTTGAAGCGGTCGATGTAAGCGTCGAGCAGCAGACGTTGCGCGGCGCTCAGTCTCGGAACAGGACGGTCGTCCGGTTCGTCCGCAAGATTGCGCAGTCGGTGGCGGCCACGATGCAGCGCCGCCTTGATGGCGGGGATGCTGGTATCGAGCGTGGCGCTGATTTCCTGCAGCGAATAGCCCAGAACGTCCATCATGATGACGCTGCTTCGCTGCGTGACGGGAAGGCGCATGAAAGTGTGCAGGCTGGCCGCGGCGGCCTGACGATCGGCGGTGGGATTGGCCGGGTCGACGATCATATCCGGGTCCTCATCGGAAAAGGCCTTTTCGCGGGCTCGCCGGCGCAGAAAGTCGAGCGCAGCATTGTGGGCAATGCGAAACAGCCAGCCCTCCGGGTTGGCGATCGGGCCGGCATCCGGCAGCGCCTCGAACGCCTTGGCCAGGGCTTCCTGCAGCACGTCCTCGCCGTCGATGACCGAGCCGGCCATGCGGGCGCAGTAGCGGTGCAGTTTGGGACGCATTTCGCCGAACAGGCGGTCAAAAGGCTCGCGGATCTCGCCAGGAATGTTCATGCACCTCTGTTTGCCGTTACTGGTCCAGCATCCGGTAGTGGCCCACCACGGTCATTTCCTCGCGCTGCGGACGCTCGATCAAGCGATCCCTGATGCCGCTCTGGAAGGCCTCGAATGCCGCCAGCCCGGTGATGATGTCGGCATGGGCCTCGGTTTCCGTCTCGACCAGATGGACAAAGGTCCCGTCGTCGGACCGCCATGTCATGTAGCGAACACCTTCCGGCGACTTTTCCCGCAGCTCCTGGAACACGGCCTTGACCAGCCGTTCATTCTCATCGGTCCGTTCCGGTTTCGTCTTGTAGCGTATCAGGTGGCGTTTCATCGCGTTTTTTCCTCTTCGTGCCCTGCGCTTTGCGGGCCGCTTACGTCCGAGACGTTGTGGCGAAGCCAAAGGATTCGGGAGGCCGGGAAAATAGTTCGGTGCCGTTTTCGTGCAAGGTCTGGAGCCTTACGCATGGTCCCGATCGAGCAGCCGGCGCAGCATCGGTTCGATGCGTGAAAGCTCGTCGAGATGTGCCGCCGACAGCTCGGCCAGGCAATCGTCGGCGCGCTCGGTCAGTTGCAGCAGCACGCGGCGGTGGTCGTCCTTGTCCTGATTTCTGGCGACCAGCCCTGTTTCGCAAAGGCGGTTGACCAGTTCGACGGCGCTGTGGTGGCGGATGCGCAGGCGTTCCGCGAGATCGCCAACCGTC